>DATAMF010000141.1:0-4212 GCA_036260665.1 Aggregatilineaceae bacterium
ATCTGCCCGATCAATTCGCCCCACCGCTGGAAGAATGTGGGCTTAAAATCCTCTGGATCGCGGTAGTTCAGATGTCGCCCCGGCGCTTTCAGGGTGGTTGTCACCGCCCAGGACTGCCCCTCCTCTTCCACACATTCGACCATTTGCCCGCTTGCTGACGGCACATACGCCAGCACTCGCACGCCGCCCGCCCGCAGATAATTCACGAACTCGACTTTCTCGCGTGTGATATGCAGTTGATCTGGCTCTATCGGCATAAACTTCAAAAATACGGTTTGTTCACCCTGTGTCCCCTCATACACCACGCCATCCGGCGCGCCGTCCCGTTCCAACAGGTGAAGCTGTGCCGTGTCGAGCGTAAACTGCGCCGCCCCCGCTTGTAAGATAGCTTCCGAAATCTGGAGCATTTTTCCCTCCGCAAAATATCCACGCACCCGATCATTATGCCTTATACCGCTCGATCCAATGCACCGAAAATTTGAGGCGTTAGGGGGCGGCGCGATATACTATCTTGTTGATCGCTACACCAATTTAATCTGTTAATCTGCCCATCCCAATTGTTTGCCGCCGCGCCCACGTCACGCCATAATTAGCCACATGGCAATTCAGACGATCAAACATGGCCGTATCACCTGGACCAACATTGAACGTATCACACCGCAGGATGTCCAAGTCTTGCAGGGAACTTACCCTCATTTCCATCCCCTGGACCTGGAAGACCTGCAAAGCCGCATTGAACGCCCCAAGATTGACGAGTACGAAGGTTATCTGTTTGTGGTGATGCACTTCCCGCTCTGGGATCCCGTGCAGCGTATCAGCCGTGCCGCTGAGGTCGATCTGTTTGTCGGCACCAATTACCTGATCACGGTCAGTGACGGATCGCTCAAAACCCTTCGCCACTTTTTTGAGCAGTGCCAGAACAATGAGGCCGTGCGCGACCAGTTTATGGGGCGGGGGTCCAGTAAGATTTTTTACGGCGTGATTGACCGTCTGGTGGACTATATCCTGCCGATCCTATACAAAGTCGATGCCAATATCCGCGAGTTGGAGGAAGAAATTTTCGAGCAGGACTCGCGTAAAGTGATGCAGGATCTGTCATTTGTCCGGCGCGATATTATTGCGCTGCGCCGCATCATTCGCCCGCAGATTCCCATTGTGGAGAATCTTGAAAATGTAGATCGTCCGTTTATCCGCGAAGACCTGGACGTTTATTTTGGCGACATTCTGGACCACTTGCGCAAAGCCTATGATATTGTGGAAGATCACTTGGAAGTGATCAACGGTCTGTCCGACACCGCCGCGACTCTGGTAACGTATCGCCTCAACGAAGTGATCCAGATTCTGACCGTGATCTCAGTGATCATGCTGCCTCTGACGCTGGTCAGCGGCGTCTTTGGGATGAATGTCGGCCTGCCGTTCCAGGATCATCCCAACGGTTTTGCCATTGTGGTCTGTATGATGTTTAGCATTGGGATTTCAATGCTTCTCTACTTTCGTCATCGAGGATGGTTGTGAAGTCCGAGCTAAAACCTGCCGATTATATTCGGCGCACTACGGAATTGCGGCGTTTGGTAGATCGTATCCGCCACCAATCGCTGCTGGCTGTCGATACTGAATCGAACAGCCTCTTTGCCTACTACGAGCGTGTTTGTCTCGTCCAGCTTTCGACGCGTGAACAAGACTTCATTGTAGACCCTCTCGCGCTCGACAATATGAATCCCTTGGGGGAACTGCTGGCTGATCCGGCGGTCGAAATCGTGTTTCATGCCGCTGAGTACGACATTATTACCCTCAAGCGCGATTTTAAATTCACCTTCAGTCATGTGTTCGATACCATGCTGGCGGCGCGCATTTGCGGCTGGGAAAAAGTCGGTCTCGGCAGCATTCTGGCCGAGCAGTTCGACATCCTGGTCGATAAAAAATACCAGCGCGCCGACTGGTCCGAGCGTCCACTCCCGCCCAGCCTGCTGCTCTATGCCCAGATGGACACCCACTATTTACCCGATCTGCGTGATCGGCTGGTGAGCGAGTTAGAAAAGGCGGGGCGCTTGGACGAAGCCCGCGAAATTTTTGCCGATCTGCCCAACCTCTCGCCCGCCGAACATCATTTTGACCCGGAGGGTTTCTGGCGCATCGGCCAGATTCAGGATCTCAAGCGCAACCAGTTGGCGCTGGTCCGCGAGCTTTATCTTCTGCGGGATGAACTGGCCCGCCGCCGCAATACGCCGCCCTTCAAGGTCTTCAGCGATCAGGTGATCATCGAACTGGCCCGGATCGCGCCGCGCCGCCTGGAAGACCTCTATCCCATCAAGGGGCTGGCCGCCTCGCTGGTCCGCAGTTATGGCGACCAGTTGATTCAGGCCATCGGACGGGGGCGTGTCGCGCCCGTGCCGCGTCCGCCGCGTTTGCGCCAGCCCATCGATCCCGAAGTGCAGCTTCGTTACGAAGCGCTCCACGAATGGCGCAAAGCCCGCGCCGTGGAGCGCGGTGTGGAGTCCGATGTGATCATCCCGCGCGGCACCCTCTGGGCCTTAGCGCGGCGTGTTCCCAAGACTTTGGAAGAGTTAGAAAACATCCCAGGGCTGGGGCCCTGGCGGCGCGCGGAATATGGCGCTGAATTGCTGGCCTTGCTGCACAAGCCGTAAGGCTTCTCTCCAACTGTAGACTAGGTTTGGTTAACAACCAACGGGGGTTTCATCTATGAAAGTCACTTTTCACGGCGCAGCGCGTACGGTAACCGGTACGCAGCATCTCATTGAAGTCAACGGTCAGCGCATTTTGCTGGACTGCGGCCTCTACCAGGGATCGCGTCAGGAAGCATTCGAGCGCAATCGTAATCTGCCCTTCGACGCCTCGCGGATCGATGTCCTGGTGCTCAGCCATGCGCACATCGATCACAGTGGTAACATTCCCAACCTTGTCAAAAGTGGTTTTCGGGGCGATATTGTCTGCACCTTTGCCACCCGCGATCTTTGCTCCACCATGCTCATGGACAGCGGGCATATCCAGGAAAAAGACGCTGAGTTTGTCAACAAAAAACGGTCCCGCCGCGCTGAACCCCCGGTAGAACCGCTCTATACCGTGGAAGACGCCGTGAACAGCCTCGAATATTTCAATGCCATTGGCTATCACCGCCAGCGCGAAATTTCCCCCGGCGTGCATGTGACCTTCATCGATGCGGGCCATATGTTGGGCAGCGCCATCGTGATTTTGGACATCGAAGACCGTGACGCCGGGCGTGACGTGCGGCTGGTCTTCAGCGGCGATCTGGGCCGCGTCGGTATTCCCATCATCCGCGATCCCGAAACCGTCGATCATGCCGATGTGCTGATCCTCGAAAGCACCTACGGCAACCGTCTGCACGAACCCTACGAAGACTCCGAGGCGAAGCTCGAACAAATCGTCAAAGACACCTACAAGCGCGGCGGTGCGGTGATCATTCCTTCTTTTGCGGTAGGGCGTACCCAGCAGTTGGTCTACACCTTGCACCGTCTGATCAATCAGGCCGACATCCCACCTATTCCCATTTACGTAGACAGTCCCTTGGCCGTCAACTCCACCGCTGTTTTCCGTCTCCATCCCGAAGCCTTTGACTCTGAAATTCGCCAGTTTATGCTTGAAGCGGGCGATCCGTTTGGCTTTGAACAGCTCCACTACACCCATTCGACCCAGGAAAGTAAGGAACTGAACTTCAAGCGCGATCCCTTCATCGTCATCAGTGCCAGCGGCATGGCGGAAACAGGCCGTATTCTGCACCATCTCCGCAACCGGATTGGCGATCCCAACAACACCATCCTGATCGTGGGGTGGCAGGCTCCCAACACCTTGGGGCGGCGTCTGGTCGAACATGAACCCGTCGTCAAAATTTTTGGAGAAGAACACGATGTTCGCGCCCATGTCGAAGTCCTCAACGGTTTTTCGGGCCACGCGGATCGCAATGAACTGCTCGCGTGGGCTAGGGCCATCACCAAACGTCCCCAGCGGACCTTCTTAGTTCATGGCGAAGACGAATCCTTCACCGCTTTAGCCGAAGGTTTGGCGAGCGAGGTGGGGTACGAAAATGTCACCATCCCCGATTTGCACCAGGGCTTTGCCATCTGATTTTTGCTCAGCCCGGTCCTCCACCGGGCTGTTTTATGAAAATTGGTTGAAATTTTGCTCATTTCTATTTCGGTAAATATTATTTATAAAGTATAATAAGAAGCGGTAGTT
>DATAMF010000346.1:0-5894 GCA_036260665.1 Aggregatilineaceae bacterium
GGTTCGGTGATCATGGGCGGTTCTCCGTGCCTCCTTGTACTCACTATTCTGTTAATTTAGCTCATTTGTTCTGTTATGTCAAATGGATTTGGGAGGATCAAAAATCCGCTCTTTGGGGGAGCGGATTCTAAATGCTATTCATCTGCGGGTGGTGGGCCTGCAAGCAGCCAGGTGATTTTGGAAAAATCCGCCGGGAGGTAGGGTGAGAGATCGAAGGTGAAAAGATTTTGGTCGACGGTCAGGATTTGAACCGGGTTGTTTTCAACTCGATGGAAAAGTTGCTAAACCCTGACCAACACTCCAGGTATCGTCTAGCACGTCTGCCGGGAAATACTTGGATTCGGCGAGCAATTCCAGTTCGCTTTTAGAATACAGTTCGCGCGGTGTCTGGTTAACGTAGGGTGGAACATCAAGCAAATGGCGGCTGGTTCCGGTTGAGGCGTCGCCTTCCCAAATGGTGGCGGTTTGCCCCATATACTGATTTTCTTCGGTGACAGGTTCGTAGGTCACAAAGTAGAATTTTCCGATGGGAGACGTTTGGGCGGCTGATTTTCCGCCGGGGATCAGGAGCAGCACCAGCACAAACAAACAAAGCAACAGGTTTGTGATTCGCATCAGAAGCCTCCAAGAGGATGCCCAAGTAGAAAATAAAAAGCTCACACTTGCGCGTGAGCTTTTTATTTTAGGCTGGGGGACCTGGATTTGAACCAGGACTGATGAATCCAGAGTCCACTGTTCTGCCGATTAAACTATCCCCCATCGACGGAAAGGATTTTAGCACGGTGGGGGGGCGTTGACAAGGGTGGTTTTCGAAAAAATGTGTCAGATTTGCTGATTTACAAAGTTCGTCTTTTCTCAATAATACTAGTATTATAGTACTATCACTTGCGCGGGTGTCCAATTGGGGGGAGTCCTATGAGGCGTCACCTCGGTATCATAACGGTTATGGTCGGGTGGTTGGCTCTCATGGCACTTCCGGTGCAGGGTGCGCCGGTCTTGATGCAGTCGATCAACGATACGTTTGCGCCGATGGCTGATTATCGCTGGGAAGTGCCCGACGCCGGATGGCTGTTCGTTCCCGATCAGACCTACAATTTGGAGCGAGTAGAGACGAATTTTAGCCGTGTGGATGGGCGGACGGTTACGATTGAAATTTATGATGCGCATCCGCGCAGTGGAAATTTATTAGCCAGCGGAACTTTTAGCGCTGTTTCAGCGACTAATTTTATTGGAACGACATTTGAGCAGGCGGTGACGTTATACGCCGGCGAAGATTATTTCATCGGCTGCCGGAATCTGCTTGATCTGGGTGTGAACGTGACGGATGCAGCGGGCGCGGTAAGCCTGGGGTCGATGTGGTATGACTGGAACGGCGACGGCTCGTATGGCTCGGAAGAGGTTGGGGCGTATACCGCCAAACCGATTCTGCGCTTCTATGGGTCGCCGTATGAGCCGGAAGAGCCGGAAGCGACAGAAGAGCCAACTCCACAAGCTGCGTGGGCTGGATTTGGCGACGGGCGGATTAACCGCTTTGATGTCGCCCCGCCCGTGGTGATCTACCCAGCGGCATATGGCGATGCGGGTATGGGGCTGCACCTGTACTGGCTGAATGCCGACGGATCGGGATCGCTGGGGCTGGTGGTGACACCAGAACAATTGGTTCCGGTCAGTGAGGGTGTATTTACGCTCGTGGCAGCCAACCCTGAGGGCACACTCCAGGTGTTCCGGCTGGGGAAGCAATATCAAGTGAACGCCTTTGTGAACGGAAAAACTTACGTGGCGATTTTTGATGAACTCGATGCACAGTCGCCCATACAAACCTATACAACCGGATAGAACCAGATAAAACCGGACCATTCCCTACTGTGTTTGACGAGGGTCCTCCACCCTCTCAAATAATACCCCACCCCTGAAACCACCCCTGTTTCGGCCAAACCAAACAGGGGTGGTGCTTTTATGGGAGGACAAAGTAGACAGGGGAGGGCTTTTAGGCGCACGGCAGCACAAAATAAAAACGGCTGCCATGATCGGGCGCACTCTCGACGCCGACCTGTCCATCAAGGCGCTGGATGATGCGCTGGACGATGGATAGGCCCAGCCCGTGCCCAGCGATACCGGCTTCGTTGAGACGGGTGAAGGGGATAAACAGGCGGCTCTGTTCGTCGGGCGTTAAACCGGGACCGTTATCTTTTACCCAGAAGCGGACGGAGCCATTCGACAGGGGATCGGCTCCTAATTCGATGATGGGCGGACGCCCGCCGTATTTGATGGCGTTGCTGATGTAGTTGAACCACACTTCTTCGAGCCAGGGGCCGTAACCTACCGCTACCGGCCAGACGGCGGGTTCCCGAATCTCCGGCTGGAATTCGAGCATGAGATCAATGAGACGGCGTTCAACATCCTTGATCAGATGGCCCATATTCACGGGGACACGCTTCACGTCATGCTGGCGCACCGTCGCGAGCATCAACAGATCATCCACAATCCGCGCGGCTTTGTAACCCCGCTGGGTGAGATCTTGCAGCATAGTGATCGATTCTTCGGGGATGGTGGATGCGAGATCCATCAGGAGGATTTCGCCCAGGCTGATCATGGCATTGATGGGATTTTTGAGGTCGTGGGCGGCGGTGTGGGCAAACGCTTTGAGTTCGGCGTTGCTGGCTTCGAGATCGGTGGCATAACGGCGTAAGGCTTCTTCGGCGCGTTTGCGCTCGGTGATGTCGTGGAGCAGCACCAACTGCCCGCCGATCTGCTTGCGGGGGTCCAGCAGGGGCGCGACAGTGATTTCGACGGTGCGCGAGGCGAAGCTTACTTCGGCAGCCGGGGGATCGGTCCAAGCGGGCCAGATGTTCTGGATGGGGTGGCCGTAGACGGTGCGGGCGGCGTTGATCAAACGGCGGGCAGCGGGATTAAGATCCAACACGCGCTGCTGGGCGTCGAGGACCAGCACGCCGTCGGCCAGTTGTTCGAGCAGTTGGCTGCGCGCGACGGGCACGAGGTCCAGGATTTGCAGATGACTCAGCCCAAAGAGAAAAACTGCGCCGCTCAAGGCGAAGCCAATCGGGGTGGTGTCTACATAGCCGCTGAAGCCCATCGCATAGACGACATTGCCGACGAAGGGCGGCCCGGAGATCAACACCAGCAGCGCGAACTGGCGCGAGAATAAGGCTGAATAGCGCGAACTGGCGCGGTAGAGATAGAAGAGGGCCACTACGACATACAGGTAACTGTAGCTGATGGTGATGGGAAACCAGAGCGTGTCGTGCCCGTAGGATGCCATGTGCTGCTCCTGGTCCAGGCTGACGTGGGACCAGAGGGCATGGTGCCATTCGTTGGTGAAGGCGATGACGATGGTGAGGAGCGGCAAAATACTTAACAGGGCGACCAGACGACGGGGTAAACCGGACTTTTGCTGGCCGAATTCGATGGCGAAAAGCAGGAAAAACAAAGGCGTTCCCGCTACGCCCAGGTAGGAAATTTTCCCCCATGTAATTTTGGCGGCCAGACTGGTAGCGGCCATCTCAAAGGCCGCGGCTGCCGACCAGATGCTGGCGCTCAGTTCGAGGCCCATGAGCGGCACACTTCCGTAAGCATGCCGCCTGTGCCAGGTCAGCGCTGCGACGGCGAGGGCAAAGATCACTACGCTGCCGAAGAGCAGACTATAGATACCCGTTTGGTACTGCATAAGCACAACCGTTACAGTAACAGATTTTCGAGGCGTTCGATATATCCGGTCATCACAGCAAACGTCTTTTCAACGGCGGCAGGTGTGGTCATATCGACACCCGCTAATTTTAGAGCATCCAACGGATAGAGCGAATGGCCCGCTTTCAGGAAACTGAGATAGTTATCGACTGCGCCGGGTTGACCGCTGAGAATGCCATCGGCGAGGGCATGCGCCGCCGAGATGCCGGTAGCGTACTGGAAGACGTAAAAGTTGGCGTAGAGATGGCCGAAGGTGGCCCAGGTCATGCCGAGGCGATTACGGTCAATATAACCTTCGCTGCCGAAACCTTCGGCAAACAGATCGGCCATTAAATTGATCATGGCGTCGGAAGTCAGCCCTTCGCCGCGTTCGGTGCGCTCGTGGATTTCGAGTTCGAAGCGGGCAAGGGTGGGCATCTGGAAAAAATAGCGATGGAAGTTGTACATGGCTTCTTCGATCAGGGCGATCTGGAAGGCGGGATCGGTGTTGGTCTGGAGCAGATGGGCGCGGACCATCGCCTGATGGAAGTTGGACGCAACTTCAGCTACAAAGAGCGAATAATCGGAATAAATGATCGGCTGGTTTTGCCAGGTGTGATAGGAGTGCATGGAGTGGCCGAGTTCGTGAGCCAGCGTACTCACGGATTCGAGCGTGTTGTTGTAGCTCATCATGATAAAAGGAAAGGTGCCTTGCCAACCGCTGGAAAATGCGCCCTGGCGTTTGTTCTGGTTGGGGTAGATGTCCACCCAACGATCCTGTAAACAGCCGCGCCGGAGGATCTCCACATAATCATCACCGAGCGGGCGCACACCTTCGGAAATCCAATCGACGGCCTGACTGTAGGGCACGGTGGGCTTGGAGCTGGTGAGGGGCGACCAGACATCGTAGGGGTGCAGTTCGTCCAGGCCGAGCACCTGACGACGGAGCCGCCAATAGCGGTGCCAGGTGGGGAGATGCTGACGGAAGGTTTCGATCAGATTGTAGAAGACCTGGGGCGGGATGGCATTGGGGAAGAGGGATGCTTCGAGCGCGGAGTTGTGGCGGCGCACGCGCGAAATAAATACGTCCTGCTTGATGGCGGCTGCCAGATTGCTCGCCAGGGTGTTTTTGAAGGCCAAGTGCCCATCCATATAACTTTCCCAGGCGGTGCGGCGCACTTCACGATCCGAGTTATACATATGGAGCATGATGGTTCCCTGGGCGACTTCCAGCGATTGACCGGCGCTGCTGGTGGCCGGGGAAAATTTCAGATCGGCGTTCACCAACACACTCGCCGTCCGGCCTACGCTGCCGAAAGGTTCGGATACCAGGCCGAGCAGTTCTTCGACTTCGGCGGAACGGACATGCTGCTGCTGGCGGAACAGGTCTTCAAAATAGTGATCGTACACGGCGAGCCGCGACTCCTGCTGCATCCACTGCTTGATCTGATCCTGTCCAATCGCCAGAATTTCGGGACTGGCAAACGCGGCGGACGCTATCAAACGGGACAGGGCGCTCATGGCCTGACCGGACATGGACTGGGCCTGCTGGTCGGATGTATCAACCGCAGCAAACATGCTGGCATACACATACACTTTCCCGACGCGCGCATACAGATCGCTAAAGGCGTCAAAATAGGCGACCAGGGTATCGGGACCGTCGGCTAAGTGACCCTGAAAACGCTGCTGAAAGACGGGCGCTTCAGCGACAAGGGCCTGTAATTCGGCTTCCCAGTCGGTATGGGAAGCAAAAAGACTCGGTGCGTTCCAGGTATGTTCGGGTTTGACATCCCGCCGCAGGGGCAAAACTGCTTCCGCCATCATGATGCTCTCCTTGTGTAGTTACCTCTCGCGCTTTCATTGTAAACGACTTCGGAAAAAAGAGCATGGTGGACGACTGCGAAGTTATGTAATATTACTCTTACGATTGAATGGTATAACGACGCAAAAACGATCTGGCTGGAACGATTCGAGGGGGATTGGACCTTAGACGAGTATATGCGGCTGATCGATGAGGCCCGGAACCTGCTAGCGACGGTGGACCATACGGTGCATATCCTGGTGGATGGCCGACTCAAGTCGCCGCGCCTGTACCGCACCTTATTCACAACCGATACGGTTGAACACGCGCTGCGGATGATCGAACAGCAGGCGACAAAGCCGGATTAGTTGTTTCACTTGATGACGCGGAACCACAGATCGGTTCGTGC
>DATAMF010000148.1:0-8696 GCA_036260665.1 Aggregatilineaceae bacterium
GGCGTGCGGATCAACGGCGATAAGGTAGAGAGCTTCGACGCGGTTGTGACGCTTGAACAACTTCCTGCTGTGATCAAGCTCGGCAAGCGGAAGTTTATTAAGGTGGTGCAGGGGTAGAGTCCTGCTCATATTGAGTATTCAAGCCGGGTGATTTGGGAAATCAGATTGCCCGGTTTTGCTTCCTTGCGATATTGGGAAGCATACGGAGGATCAAAAAACATGAAAATTCTGGCGATTGAACGGGAAGTGCCGGGTGCTCCGGCTAACGAATTTGGGCCGATCCTGAATGAGGAAGCGGCGCACCTGTGGAAATTGGTGCAGGCGGGCATTGTGCGGGAGACGTATTTTCGGGCGGATCGGACAGATGCTGTGCTGATCCTGGAATGCGCGGATGTGGACGAGGCGAACCGCGTGTTGGGCGAGTTTCCGCTGGTGCAGGCCGGGCTGATCGTGTTTGAGGTGATCCCGCTGCGGGCCTATCCGGGATTTGCGCGGCTCTTTGGCGAGAAGTTATAAAAAACGGGAACAAATGGGGCGAGTTTGGGAACCCGCCCCTGAAAACTTATTGCTGTGGCGTTTTACTGTTGCCGCTGGGGGGTGTACCCGGCTTTGGCGGTTCTTCTTCGTTGATGAGTTCCTGCCCGGTGAGCTGCTTGCGCATCTGGCGGATGATCGACGCGGGGCTGAGCAGCATCAGACGACGCCACCAGCGGACTAGCGGGCGGCGCAGTCCTGCCAGCGCGTATTCACCCTGACGGCGGCCCCAGGTGAACGAGTAAGCGGATCGGGAGGGCGCGTCGGTCCATTCGATGATTGCAGAGGCCCATGTCAGGCCACCGCCGAATCCAACCAGCGCCAGGATATCACCCGGCTTGATCTTGCCCGCGTCGGCTGCTTCTGCCAGGGCAATCGGGATCGAAGCGGCGGATGTATTCCCGAAGCGTTCCACATTGCTATAGACTTTTTCTGCGGGAATTTTCAGCGACTTTGCCGCGTGATCGATGATGCGCTGGTTGGCCTGATGCGGGAAAACCCAGGTGAGGTCGTCTGGCGTCATGCCCACTTCGGTCAGTGCGTCCTTGATGCTCTCCCCGATGACCTTGGTGGCAAAGCGGAAAACGCCTTTACCGTCCATGTAGATACGGTGCATTTCGTGCGCGCCATCTTGCAGATAAGTATCTCGGCTGCAAACCGTTGGCAGGGTGAGCATATCCCAGCCAGAACCATCAGAACGCAGCACACTGCTTAGAATACCACCGGGCATTTCGCTGCCCTGCAAGACTACTGCGCCCGCGCCATCACCAAAGAGGATGCATGTTCCCCGGTCATCCCAATCGGTGACGCGACTGAGTGTCTCCGCGCCGATGACAATCGCCGTGTTGATCGTCCCCAGGCGGATTTTGCTGGCAGCCATATCGAGGGCATAGACAAAGCCGGAACAGGCCGCGCTGAGATCATACGCTCCCGCATTGGTCGCACCGAGCAGGTCCTGCACCATACTCGCTGTGCTGGGGAAGATATATTCCGGCGTGGCGGTTGCGACGATGATCAGGTCGATGTCGCTGGGCAGGATGTCGGTAACATTCAGCGCTTTTTGGGCGGCACGAGTCGCCAGGCTGGTGGTTGTCTCGCGCTGTTCCGCGATACGCCGTTCACGAATACCTGTGCGGGTGACGATCCATTCGTCGTCTGTTTCCACGATGGCGGATAGATCGGTGTTGGAGAGCACCCGCGATGGGACTTCCATACCCCAGCCGACGATATGCGCGTAGCGGAGCGTGCGCGACTGGTGGGCACGTGATTGGGCGTGCCCGTGCGGTTTGGTCCCGTTTCCGTTGTGTCGGCGGCGCAGCAGCGGCTGCGTCTGTAATTTATCGGCCATTCTCGTATTTGCTGAAGATCAATACGGCGTTGTGTCCGCCAAACCCGAATGAGTTGCTCATTACGTGTTTGAGCGGGGCGGCAACGCCAACGTTCGGTGTGTAATTCAGATCACATTCCGGATCTGGGTTGTTCAGATTGATCGTCGGCGGGATGAACTGTTCAGTGAGCGCCTTGATGCTGAACACGGCTTCCACTGCGCCCGCTGCGCCCATCAAGTGCCCGGTAACGGACTTGGTGGAACTGATCGGAACGTTGTAGGCAGTTTCGCCAAAGACGGCTTTGATCGCCTTGGTTTCGCTGGCGTCATTGAGTTCCGTGCTGGTTCCATGCGCGTTGATGTAGCTGATATCTTCCGGCTTGAGGTCTGCGTTTTGCAGCGCCCGACGCATGGCTTCTATCGCGCCCGCGCCATCTTCCAGCGGAGCAGTAACGTGGTAAGCGTCGCAGGACGTGCCGTAGCCCGTGATCTCGGCGTAAATATGCGCGCCGCGTGCCTTGGCGTGTTCCAGTTCTTCGAGCACCAGAGTCGCCGCGCCTTCGGCAATCACGAAGCCGTCACGATCCACTGAGAAGGGGCGAGACGCGCCTACTGGATCATCATTGCGTCGGGACAAGGCGTGCATATTGGACAGGCTGGCGACGGCGAGTGTAACCATCCCTGCCTCGTTACTACCTGCCAGCATGATGGTTGCCCCGCCGCGCCGGATGATCTCTGTCGCTTCGCCAATGCAGTTGTTACCCGTTGCACAGGCTGTCGCAATAGACATGTTGGGGCCGCGCAGACCGAGATCGATGGCGATTTTTCCGGTAGGGCTGTCGGGCAGCATCATCGGCAGCAGCAATGGGCTGACACTGTCTACCCCCTTTTGGACAACGGTCATGATTCCGTCGATCAGCGATTGGATGCCGCCGATACCCGTTCCCATGATCACGCCTGCATCAAAAGGATTTTCTTTGGAGATATCCAGCCCAGAGTCTTCAAGCGCCTGTTTGCTGGCATAAAGTCCTAAGTGAGTGACGCGATCCGTACGGCGAGCGTCACGGCGACCAAAAAGTGCTTCGGCATCAAAATCTTTGACAGGTGCACCAAAGTGAACTTTTAGGCCACGTTCTATAAATTCGGGCATGGTACATACGCCTGAGACACCATTGGCGGCGTTCTTCCAGGCTTCGTCGGGTGAGTTGCCAACAGGACAAACGATGCCGATGCCGGTGACAACTACACGTTTTCTTTCCACGGGATTTTTTCCTCCGGTCTACACGATTGAACCGTTTGCAGATAAGTTGCGAGATTGCAGCACGGCTCATTATACCAGTTGACATATCGCTAAGGAATAACCCCGCAGGCCGCCAGTGGTTACTGGTGTGGTATAATGCCCCGGAATATATTTTGGGGGGCGCGGCAAACAGCGCCTTACCGTTGAATGGAAGCAGGCTAGCGAAAAATGATCTTGGTCACAGGCGCAACAGGGCTGGTTGGGCGGCATCTGGTTACAGAACTGATCCAGTGCGGTTGGCCCGTGCGCGTGCTGGTCGAATCCAGGCGGCGCGGAGCGCGCATGCAGTGGCCCAGCGGCGTCGAGGTGATCAGCGGCGGCCTGAATGACACGGAAAGTTTGCACAAGGCGATGATCAATGTCCACACCGTGTATCATCTTGCCAGCGCGCAGTGGTGGGGCAAACCGCGTGACCTGGAACGCATCGATGTGCAGGGGACTCATAACCTGATTGCGGCGGCACGTTCGGCACGCATTGGACGAATTTATTATCTGAGCCAGTTAGGAGCAGAGCCATCATCGGCTTACCATCTGCTGCGGGTCAAAGGGCAGGTCGAAACGTTGATTCGTAACAGCGGTATTGCTTATACGATCCTGCGCTGCGGGGTGATCTTCGGGCAGGAAGATCGCTTTGTGAACGGAATCGCTATGCTGCTGCGTACCAACCCAATCTTCTTTTTGCAGCCGGGGCAGGGTGATGGTTTGCTCCACCCGCTGTATGTGATGGATCTGGTCAAAGCGCTGATTAACAGCCTGGACAGTATTGATCTGGTCGATTCTGTGATCGAGATCGGCGGGGCGGAGTATGTGACCTATAACGAGATGATCCGCACCGTGATGCGCGTCTCACACGCGCACCGGGTGATCATCCCGGTCCCGCCTTATATGCTGCGCACGCTGACAGGGTTGATGAATCGGATTGTTCCGCGTTGGCCTATGACGGTGCAGTGGTTGGATATTCTGGCGAGCAACCGCACGGCGAAACTCGGCAACCTGTATGACTATTGCCGTGTGCGTCCAGTCCGTTTTGAGGATACGCTGCTGACATATATGCCAGAGCGCCATTACCTGGCTGAAATGCTGCGTTTTATATGGCGGCGATCCCACTGAAACAGGGGCCCTAAAAGACAGGGCATATTTTCCAATTGGTGTAACAATCTATCCGTGCGTGTTTTATCAACCGGGATTGATGATGTTTGACATTCGGACTTTGCTACACCCTGATGACTTAACTACTGTGGCGGCGTTTCAGGCGGATCATCAGCAGCCGGACGTGCGCTTTGATCATGCGGCACTGGTGACGCTGGCCCATAATGGCGGGTTGATTCTGGGCGCGTATACGGAGGATGGGCAGTTGGCGGCTGTGTCGATCAGCTTTTTGGGAACTGAGACACGCGATTCACGCCGCCCGGCGATGGCAAACCTGAAGATGGTTGCTGCTTATTGGGGTGCACGTTCTGATGTGTGGCACGATGCCAGCTATGAACTTTTTGTACGCCAGCGAAATTTTGCCGTTCAGCAAGGGATTCGCCTGATTACCTGGACGCTTGATCCGCTGGACAGCGCTGTGGTCCATCTCAGTGTACGCAGTCTGGGAGCAGTCACGAACCGTTACGTGGCGAACTATTACGGCTCTAATGGGGCTGCCAACAAAGATCGGCTGATTATGGAGTGGTGGACGACTAACCGCCGCGTCGAGGAACGGCTGAACGGAAACCGGGGGCCGCTCTCTCTTCGGGCTTATCTTGAAGCGAATACTCCTATCGTCAATCCGACGCGATCCGAAAATGGCTGGACTGTGCCGCTGGTTCCCAATGGTGTCCCGATCAGTGGGACGCTGGCCCTGCTGGAAATTCCCGACAACTGGCTCAGCATGCGCGCCGCTGCGCCGGATCTGGCTCAGGATTGGCGGGAACATCTACGCGTGTTGGCAGGACGAATCTTTGCAGAAGGCTATATCGTGACAGATTTTCTGTGTGAGCCGCACGAGGGACGGCAGCGCTGCTTTTATATGCTCAGCCGGGGATCAACCACGACCTTCAGCGAGAGTTAATATTCCTCGTTCAGCAAATACAATCGATTGTCCTCAATTCGGTAGAGCAGCGGTGCAATGAGAATGCGGGGATATTTGCTCCGCAGACGTTTTGCTTCGCTGAGCACAAAGTCAATCTCGTTCCCGATTTCAAATAACGGGGCGAAACTCATGAAATGATCTTCAGCTTGCTCACATGTCCATCCCGCGTTGTTAACCAGATTATCGATGAACTGCTGTTTTCGAGAAGCTAGATTGACCATCCCGCAGTTATTGTGACCGATGAGGGCAATGGCAGATACACCACCTACCGCGATGGCATAGGAGACTTTAAATTCGCTGTAACGGAGATTGGCTCCTCCCGTGCGGATGATAAAGGCAAAATTGTCAGGAATGCGGAGATGTTTGCGGTTGTCCATGCACATGCCAACCAGCAGTTCGGCGTGAGTGTACGACTGGAAAGGCTCTTCCAGGTTGTGATATTCCAGCAGATGACCAATGGGGGTTGAACGGTATACGGGGAAAATGTCGTCCGTACTCTGAACAGGAACTAAAACATCCATCGTGTTATCTCTCTATGCGGTCTCAGACACTATGTATGAATATAGACCAGTGGAGGGAGAGCAGCATATCCAAAAGCCAGTAGAGAGGGGGAACGGCTAATGGGGCGTATGGCAATACGCCCCTACAGTGGTTCATACGTTACAGCCCTGGCTGTCCATCGGGGTTGGTTTCGGGCCAGCGTGTGATGTTTACCGGATCACCCACGCCGAACTGCGCGCCCCACAGCGATTGATAGGTTCCATCCTGGGCCATCTCTTGGAGGGTGGCGTCAATCATCAGGCGGAAGTCTTCGTCGTTGCGCGGCGAGGCAAAGGTGATGGAGAGCAGGTCGCCATAGTCCGTATCAAGGATTTTCACGGAATCGGGCTGGCTGTATTCGCGCATCAACTGTGTCAGGCGCAGGTTATCCCCAAAGATCATGCTGATGTTATCCTCGTCCACCATTGTAAAGATAGCCTGATCTTCGCGGATGATCTCGAACAGCTTGATGTTTGACCCTACATTGAAATAATCCGCGAGCCGCTGAATTTCGTCCGCATCAGATGATTTATCGGCAAAGTAGGCGATCACCCACCCTGTACCGAGCAAACTGGAAAAGCCCGTAATGGTGCTGGCCTTGTTTGCCGGAATCATCAGGCGGTTTCGGTGCTGGATGTAGGGCAAAGAATATTCGCAGCGATCCGCGCCATCCCAACGAGGACTGATGCCTACGGCGATATCCGCCTGACCATTGGCGACGAGATCAACGGCGTTGAGTACGGAGTTGGGAACATATTCAAGCTGTGCTCCCCAACGGCGGGCCATATCCTCGATCAGTGCCCGGTTGAAATTGTCCATCAGGCGGATGTGAGCCGGGGCGGTCTCGCTTGGGCTAATCAAACCCGCCACACGGATAGGCTGCCCATTCTGGATGCGGACCAAAACCGGGTTCGCTGGCATGGGAATATCGGTATTAAACTCGTTGAGTGTGCGTGCGTCCTGGTAGAGCATTTCATAGACCGGGACTAAACTGTCAAAGTCTACAACGCCTTCCCCAAACCAGGAATTTGCGATTTCGTCCAGACGACCGCTGGCTTTCAGTTTTTGCAGAGAGCGGTTGAGCAGGTTGCGGGCGTTAACATCCCAGCGGCGCATCACAATCGCGTAGGGTTCCAGCAGCACTGGCTCGTCAATCAGACGCATGTGTTGGCGTCCGGCACGGCTCAGGCTGTCCAGTTCGCCTACCATGCCCTGTACTTCGCCGTTTGCCAGCGCGTCAAGGGCGGCCCCCTC
This sequence comes from Aggregatilineaceae bacterium, assembly GCA_036260665.1. Lineage (GTDB taxonomy): Bacteria > Chloroflexota > Anaerolineae > Aggregatilineales > Aggregatilineaceae > DATAMF01. The sequence goes on from DATAMF010000148.1 coordinate 7,030, forward strand.
ACTGAAGAAGGTGCGGATATCGAAGTTCAGACCGCGCGTTTCGTTCAGGCTGCGCAGCGACTGTTCGGAGCGGCTGCCGATCTCTACGCCTATTGGCTGTCCGGCGAGGCTTTGCAGATCGGTGTAGGCGCTTTCCTGGATGACAACCATGCGCTCCTGATTGAGATAGTAGGGATGGGCATAACTCAGATAGGCTTCCCGATCCTGGGAATGGACCTGCTGACCGATCAGAATATCGACATCGCCGCGCATCAGGGTTTCGATGGCGTTATGGCGCGTCACCTGGACAAAATCGATTTCGATGCCCAAATCAATACCGATGGCGCGCAAAATGTCGGCTTCGTAGCCCGCTACTTCGCCCAGTTCGTTGTACCACGTAAAGGGGTGAGCGTTGTAGTAAGTGCCCACGATCAGCTTGTGTGTTTCTTTAACCCTGGCAAGGGCTGAGATGGTTGGCTGTGAGGCGACCTCCGTCGCGTTTGCCTGGGGGATGGGTGTCGGCGGGATCAGCGTCGGGGCCGAAGTCGTTATGGTTGGGGCAGGGGTGACGGTCGGTGTTTCGGTGATCGCTAGAGTTGGCGTCTCAGATGGCCCAACGGTGACTTCTAGAGTCGGTGTTTCCGGCGGTGTTTCCGTAACCTGCTGGATCGCCGCTGCTGCCGTTCCGCCCAGTGTAATCCCAATGAGGGCGATGATAGCAAAGAGTGAGCTTAGACTGAGCAGGCTAAGTTTAAGGGTATGTTTCTTGTTCATGATCTCGATAAATCCCCTGTTCCTCGATATACGCGCAGACGGCATCCGGGACCTGATAACGCACTGACTTCCCGGCGGCGATACGAGTAGACAGCCTGGACGCCGACATTTCAATCAGTGGTGCGTCGATCCACGATACACGCGCTTTTAGGCCGGGAATCTGCCGTTCGAGCGCGTCTATATCGGGTGTGATGCCGGGGCGGAGCATGACGCCCAACGCCGCAAGCTGAATCAGTTCTGCCGGACGCGACCATGTTGGCAGGTCGCGCAGGGAGTCAGATCCGATCAGAAAAGTAAGGTCCATACCCGGGTATTCCGCATGCAGCAGGGTGAGCATATCAACCGTGTAATGGGGGCCGGGGCGGTCCATATCAACGCGGGAGAGGGCAAAACGTGGGTTGCCCGCTATCGCCCGTTCGACCATGTTCAGACGGTGCACAGCAGATGCGCGAACAGCCCGGCTTGACTTGTGCGGCGGGTCTGCCGCCGGGACAAACAACACGCGGGACAGGTCCAGCGAATCCGCCGCTGTTTCAGCCAAAACCAGATGACCGAGGTGCGGCGGATCGAAGGTTCCCCCGTAAATTCCGAGGCGGTTGGTGTTCAACGAGAATCCTTAGCAGTGCGGGCTAGTCGCCCCATTCCAGTTCCATATCGCCAATAAAGACGGTATCGCCCTGTTTGACGCCCGCTTCTTCGAGTGCTTTGGTGATGCCCATTGTTTCCAGGATGCGCTGAAAGCGGTTAACCGCCTGATCGTAATCCCAGTACGTCATGGCGGCGGCACGCTCAATGCGCTTGCCAGAGACGCGGAATATACCCTCTTTTTCGCGGGTGACGGTGAAGGCCAGTGGGTCTTCGCCCATCTCGTAGAGGGGCAGTTCGGGCTCCTCTGCCTGCGGTTCCTCTTCGGG
>DATAMF010000168.1:0-26362 GCA_036260665.1 Aggregatilineaceae bacterium
GGGGGATACTTCCAAATCAGAAAATATCTCCCACCGCCCACAGCCGCACGGTGCTGTCCCGCTCACTTGCTGAGATCAGGATCGCGCCATTAGGACTAAAGCTCAGGCTGTCTACCCAATCGGAATGGCGGTGCAGCACAATCAGCGGCGTGCCAAAGGATGGCGAATCGACTATCGCGTCCCACAATCGGACTGTTCCGTCGCCGCCGCCCGTTGCTAGCAGGGTTCCATCCGGGCTGAAGGCGAGACTATAGACACCGCCGCTTCCGTTTTGGCGTTTTGAACCTGAGAAGTTCAACAAAGTGGGGGTTTTGTAAAAATTGGGTATTTTTCTTACCCCCCCTTGTTGGTTGTTCGTCTTTCGTTTTGGTAAAGGGCGATGACAATCGATAACCACAGAATAGCACAGATGTTCAGGCCTGTATAGTATTTCATTGGTTAACTTGGATGACTAACTTCGATGGTGGAGGGGCAAAACGTTGAAAGGATTACTACCTATGCTTGAGGTCCACAGCCCGGATGGGAAAAGTTTTGTCGTGGAACTGGTGAAGGATCGGATCAGCATCGGGCGGTTTCAGGAATTTAATGATGTGAGCCTGGAACCGGACCCGCAGCAGCTTATCACCCGGAAAACGCACTGTATTCTGGAACGGGATGCTGACTGCTGGTGGGTGATCGATAATGGCAGCGTAAACCGTACCTTTGTGCGGCGCGCTTATGGCATTGAAGTTGTCAACGGGCGCGCACTGATTCAGGATGAAGATGCAGTCCGTATTCTGGGACTGCTGACCGAAGACGGCCAACCGCTTTATTGGGAACTTATTTTCCACGATCCGCTCAAAACCAATCGCGTCATGGAAGGTGTAGGAACCGCTTACCTGGAATATGATTGGATTCAGGCCCGGCTGTTTCGGATTGAGGGCACACGGCGGATCGAGATTGCCAACCTGCGCCCGCAGGAACATAAGTTGATCCGGTATATGGACCAGCGAAACCGGGCGAATGGGAATGTCCCCGTCATGTGCTCCTATGAGGAATTGATCACGGCCATTTGGGGCGACGAGGTTAATCATGTGGAGTCGGAAGTGAATCACCTCGTGTATGAACTGCGGCAAAAGCTCGAACCGGACCCAAATGAAGCGCGATTTTTACAATTGGTGCGCGGATTGGGGTACCGGCTGGTGACTCGGCAGTTGATGACCTGAGTTGGAAGCGGGTCAGACACAAAACAAGCCATTGGTCAGTTCAACGGATACAAACTCCCTGCGAGAGGTATACTGAAGAAATAAATTCTAGCGCAGGGAGAATACCAGCAGTATGAGGGGCGACGATCAATCATCTCCAAAAGTACTCCAGATTTACTTAGAAATTTCGCAGTACCCTATCCTGAGCCATACCATCCGGGAGCGGATGCGCGAGGAATTATTCTCGCGTGGGATTATCAGCCAGGAAACCTTCGAAAACGAGGTCTACCGTAAGGCTATCGAGTCGCAAAGGCGCGAAGGGCTGACTGATCCTCTGTACGCGGAGCCAGAGATGGATTGGGATAAGCGCGTGCGTTACATCCTAGAGCATCTGACCGATTTTTACTTCGCCTATAATCTTCCCTACAGCATTTCAGCGCATTTTACAGGATGTGCTGCAAAACCGTGTGCCGGAGCAAGGGGACCGGCTGGCATTTAACGCAGAAATTGCCCCCCCTACAAATGCTGCTCAATCAAGGTGAGCGCTTTGAGCAGCTCCAGGGTGAGGATCAAGTACATGTTCGGCACCACTTACGTGAAATAGATGTTGTTCTGATTAAGGCTATGATCAGCGATCAGCTTGAGTTTGGGGGGCTGGCTTGAGCCGTAACCCGTTCCGGTGGAGTTCGCGTATCCGGCGCGAGGATGGCTTACTGCGGCTGGTGTGTGGGTTGGGGACGCGCGCGGTGGATCGGGTGGGCTATGATTATCCGCGCATGATTGCGCTGTCGCGCCCCGAACTGCGGCCCGAAATGGACGCCAAACAACTGCGCAAATATTCACAGCACCTGATCGATGTGCTGGATACGGAAGGTGGTACGCTGAAAACGCTCCCCATTGGTGAAGTTTTACGGCTGATTCTCCGGCGCTGCGGCTGGTTGCGGTTCAGGATTCCGGGGGAACACTAAGCCGGTTTGTTGCGCAGCCATCCAATATCGATCCGTCACAGATGGTGTTTACCTTTGATGAGTTGGCGCGCTGTAAACCCTTTACTACCACGATGCGCGATCTGCTCCGATTTCTCGAACAACGCTACCGGCATCCTATTGATATTGAGTTTGCCGTTGAAGCCCTGAAAACGTGGCCTAAACCGGCTTTTCGCATCACGCTGCTGCAATGCCGCCCGCTGAGCCAGCATCTGTCTGAGGTAAACCGGTGGGTGCCCGAAGGAATGCTGGAGCGTATCCGCTATATTGTCTATGTCAAACCGGAAGCCTACCGCCATATTGCTGATCCCTTTATGCGCATGGAAGTTGGGCGTGTCGTGGGGCGAATTAACGAGACGTTCAAGGAACGGAATTTTATTTTGATCGGCCCCGGACGCTGGGGAACTTCTAACGCTTTACTCGGTGTCAGGGTTACGTCTGCTGATATTTATAACTGCCGGGCGCTGATCGAAGTGGCGTTCTCGGATGGCAGCAGTTCGCCCGAAATGGCGTATGGGACGCATTTTTTTCAAGACCTAGTTGAGTCCAAAATTTTTCCGCTGGCCTTGTTTCCATCGGAGGAATACACTTTTTTCAACTGGACATTCTTTAACAATGCGCCGAATATTTTGCCTGATTTATTTCCGGTTGACGCGGAGTGGGCGGACGTTATCAGCGTGATTGATGTCCCTCAAGTGACGAATGGGCGATTAGTGGAAATCATTATGGATGGGCATCACGACGAGGCGTTGGGTTACCTCAAACAGTATGATTAAGACTGAACTAATCCAATTAAAACCCCCGGTTTCGCGCCGGGGGTTTTATTGTTTTATACCCAACCACGCAGGCGAACGGCTTCGGCCACACGCTCGACAGCCACACAATAGGCGGCCAGGCGCGGATGAACCTGAAGTTCCTGCATCCGGTTATGCACCGCATGAAAAGCCGCTGTCATCTTTTCGTCGAGGCGTTTGTGAACAGTCGCCTCTGACCAGTAACGATCATACGAGTTTTGAATCATCTCAAAATAGGAGACCGTCACACCTCCTGCATTACACAGGAAGTCGGGAATGACATACACACCTTTTTCGTGCAAGATTAGATCGGCTTCCGGTGTCGTTAGGCCGTTTGCCAGTTCCGCGCTGATTTTGGCCTGGATACGATCGGCATTCTGGGCCGTGATCACATTTTCGAGAGCAGCGGGGATCAAAATATCAACGGGTAGTTCCAACAACTCGGCGTTCGAGATAGGCTGTGCGCCGGGAAAACCGACAACCGAGCCAGTCTTACGCTTATAATCGATAATGGCCTGCGGATCGAACCCTTCAGGACAGTAGATACCTCCCTTGGAGTCCGATACTGCCACAACGACAGACCCCAGGAGTTTGGATCCGAGCAGGGCAGCAAATTGTCCCGCATACCCGAAGCCCTGGATCGCCAGCGTTGCGCCCTTCGTCGAGAAACCCAGGATACAGGCCGTTTCGCGGATACAGTACATACCGCCCCACGCGGTTGCGTCTTCGCGGCCTCGCGATCCGCCTAGCGGCAGCGGTTTGCCTGTAATGACGCCAAACGCATTATAACCACGCAGAACAGAGAATTCGTCGGCCATCCAGGCCATAATTTGAGGATTGGTATAAACATCTGGTGCCGGAACATCGATTTCGGGGCCAAGAATGCGACCTACCTGGCGCACATACGCACGACTCAGGCGCTCCAGCTCTCCCTGTGACATTTCCTTGGGGTTACAAACAATACCGCCTTTGCCTCCCCCAAAGGAATATCGACCACGGCACATTTCCAAGTCATCCAGGCGGCTAAGGCGCGCACGGTGTTGATGGTTTCATCAGGATGAAAGCGGATGCCGCCTTTGGTAGACCCGCGCGCATCGTTATACTGCACGCGAAAACCTTTAAAAATTTTTGTGGTTCCATCATCCATTTTAACCGCCAGTGTGACATGAAGTTCACGAACTGGCTCGCGTAAAAACGCATGAATACAAGGATCGAGCTGCAAAATATAAGCTGCTTCGTCAAGCTGCGCCTAGGCGATACTGAACGGATTAAGCTGCTCGGCCTCCCCTACCATCTTCACATCTTCTTGTTGTGACATTACTGCCCTGCTGGCTCCTCAATAACACACGAATAAGATGAATGCGATTTTTCTAAAGTAGCATAGTCTGAATCCAACAAAATATCCTCGTCATTACTCCCAAATCCAAATAGTGAACCCCTAGCTCTAATCATGGGGGAAGTCAGCGGGACGGCGATGTATTCATTGGCAAAAGGATTCTGAACACGCTGCCTTTACCCAACGAGCTTTCGACCTCGATGGTGCCGTGATGCTGTTGGATAATCCTCTGAACAATGGGCAGCCCCAGCCCAAATCCAGGCGTGCTGTGAGCTTCGTCAATTCGCCAGAAGCGTTCAAAAATATGAGGGATTGCATCCTCATGAATGCCAATTCCGGTATCAATGATTTCGATTACCGCATGTGTATCGTCAAGATGGGTGCGTATTTCAATCGATTGACCGTTGGGCGTATAGCGAAGCGCATTATCGAATAAGCGTACTAATGCTTCTTGCAGCCAGAATTCATCGGCATAGAGATTTAGCAGATTGGGGTCTGGATTAAAGTGAAACTCGATCGACTTCTCAATCAACAATCCCTGCGCCAAGAGGGTGATGCGTTGAATCATGGTATTTACATCGACTGGTTGGAAGTTAAAAACCGTGTCACTATCGAGCTTGGTCATGGTAAGCACCATGTCCAGCATCCGGATCAAGCGGTTTGCCTGCAGATCTATCCGCTCAATATAAAGCTGTCGTTTTTCTTCATCCGACACATTTCTGAGTAAGTAAATATTAGATTTAATAACAGCTAGAGGGGTTCTGAGTTCATGCGAAGCATTTTGGATAAACGAACTTAGAATCTGCCTCCGCTCTTTTTCGCCCATCAGAGCTAGCGTCTTCTCCTGCAACTTTTTACGTTCGGTCACATTACGAACAATGGTTAAAACCTCATTCGAACCGGCACGAACCGTCCGCGCTTCAAAGTTTTTTGTTCCATCCCCAATGGGCAGCGAGTATTCATAAACCACTTCCTTCCCTGTCGTCAGCACCTGCTCAATTATTTGTAAATGGGCAGCTGCATTCTCAGGCGGCAAAAAATCGGTAGGTTTATGATTAAGAAATTCTGCCGGCGAAACAAATAGATCCTCGGCGTTTGGTGCATAGTAGTCCAGATAGGTCCCGTCGCGGTTGTTGCGGAACATCAAATCAGGGATCGCACTCAGCAACGCCCGCTGTCGTTCCTCGCTTTCACGCAAGGCGTTTTCACTTCGCCGTTGTTCGGTAACATCCCGCGAGATGCCAAACAGCATCTTATGGCCGCTCCACCGCCCCAAGGTTACTCTCGTTTCAACAGGAATCAGAGTGCCATCACGGGTTATGAGCGGAACTGTACACAGAGAGGTTTCACCTTGAAACATGGCATTGACAATGGACTGCACCTTACCTCGCTGCTGGGGAGGATGCATATCGAGAATTGTTTTTTGCACAATCTCCTCTGCCGAATACCCTAAACGGCGCAGTACCACCGGATTGACTTGAAGGATATTGCCGCTAGAGTCAGCCACAAACAGAAAATCATCGATTGTTTCGAACAGTGCCTGAAGATTTTGTTCGCTCTCACGCAGGGCTGTTTCAACGCGCACACGAGCTACTACCGATCCAAGCTTGGCCGCAATCTCTTCAAGGGCGAAGCGGGTATTCAATGGAATTTCATTATGGGTGTGTGATGCGAGATTTAATACTGCAATGACCTGATCTTCAAAGCGCACTGGAATAATAACCAGCGCGCACAGTCCTGCCTGATGGTGAAGGTTACCCTGTGATTCTAATCCGCGATTGACGAAACTTTGATAACTGGGCATGCCAGTCATCGCCATCTGGGTATGGGGATCAATGGCCTTGAAGTGAGACGAGGACTTCACAAACTCAGCCGACAGCCCTATGTGCGTAATGAGATTCATATCTCCAGTTTCCTGATCGACCAGGTATACTCCACCACAGTCAATCCCTTCGATCTGTACAGCAGCCGTGAGAACATGATGCAGGATGTCCGTTAAACTGCTCACAGAGCTAAGCGCGAGGGCCAAATCGCGCTGAATACGCATGAGCATTTCGCCCCGCTTACGATCAGTTATATCGCGCGTAATTGTGAGGATTTCATTTTTTCCGCTGACTACCGAGCGCGCTTCGAAATAGAAATTTTCCTCACCAAATGGGAGTGTATATTCTGATGTTTGCACTGTTCCGGTTTCGAGTGCCACCTGTAGGCGCTTCAAGGCTTGCTCGGCCAGATCGGGCGGCAGTATTTCAGATACAGTCCGACCAATTACTTCGTCAGGCTGTTTATACAACATAATCCCTTCGCCTGGTTTAATATCCAGATATGTGCCCTTACGATCCTGGTAGAAGATCATATCTGGAAGTGCCATAACAATCGCCCGGTTTCGTTCCTCACTATGGCGAAGTTCCTCTTCTATTTGCTTACGCTTCGTAATGTCAATATGTGTACCAAACATCCGCAGCGGTTTGCCATCTTTCGTCCATTCAGTGACCATGCCACGATCCCACACCCACACCCAATGACCGTCTTTGTGCTTCATGCGTACTTCACAGTCGTAGTGCGCTGTCTCGGCCACAAAATGTTTCTCCAAGAAGAAACTGGATATTTGCAGATCGTCGGGATGAACCAGGGTGTTCCAGGTCTGAATGCTGATGGGAGCCAGTTCATCAAGTGTATAACCGATGATTTCGGCCCAACGCTCGTTAAATATCGTTTCGCCGGTCAAAATATTCCATTCCCATGTTCCGGCTAACATTCCCTGAACTGTCATTTTGATACGCGCTTCACTCTGGCGCAGCACTTCTTCCATCTGTTGATGCTGGTTGTTTTCTTTAAGGGGGATTTTCAGATAATCAAGCCCTGCCATAAACAGGAGAAAAAACAGGTAGGAATAGGTGAATGCAACGAGTCTATCGGGCAAAAGCAGAAATATTCCTAGGATACCCAGGCCAACTCCGTAAACAATCAGTTGAACACGAGTCTGTCCCCATAATCTGGAGGTGATCACGGATATAGATATCAAATTGAGTATGAGCAAACGCTCGGCAGTAGAGCCAGCAGAAGCCCAAAAGGTCGATACAACAATAAGCACGAATGACAGCAGTACAATCATGATGCCCAAACGATAGAAGCGCGTACGGCTCAGTGCATAAGCAAGGCCCAATGTCACAACAACAGCAACCGCACTATAGGAAATGGCTGCGCCATCGGATGTGGTTACTATCCAGATCGGAGAGATAACACTAGCCGTGACAAACAGAGCGAAAAACAGCAAAGATAATAAACGGCGCTGCTCATCTCTTTGAATATGTGTGGATGGGCAAGTTAAGTGTTTCCATAAACGCCTCCAATATGCCATTTGAAGTTCTGAAGACATAGCATTTCTTTCGCCTGTTTGTAAGAGAATATTGGGGGATCACAAAGGAAAAATATCGCTTTTTCCTTTAATCATTATAGGTTAAATCACTCTAGCAGTGAAGCTATACGGCAACCTGAAGGAAAATTGAGGTTACGACGGAAAAACAAAAAACAGCGCTGAGGCTGGTTCCTGTTCGACTTTGCTTCTGTCACAGTGCATTTTGACCGAACCGGGCATGTGGATCAGGTTTCGTTCCAACCCTTCAAACCTGCTCACCCACTTTTACATTTTATTGATACCCTCCCTTCTGATTCTGACTCTTTTTTGAGTTACATCTGATTACAATCCCAATCAATCAACATACATCAAGGATAAACAACGATGGACGCACTATTCATAGGGATTGTTCTGCTGTTCTTCGCCCTCACGTGGGGATTAGCCAAATTGAGCGAGAAGCTTCAGGAGGCATGATGTCTCTCCTTTACTTGATAGCAGGAATAATTACGCTGGCGCTGCTGATCTATCTGTTTGCAGCATTGCTGAAACCGGAGGCCTTCTGATGACCACTAACGGTTTACTTCAGATTGGACTGTACCTGGCCGTCTTAATTGCGCTTACCAAGCCGTTGGGCTGGTATATGGCGCGAGTCTATCAAGGGCAGTCGGTTGGCCTGGACCGAGCGCTTGGTCCGATCGAGCGCCTGATCTATCGTTTCAGCGGTGCGCAGGCTGAGAGCGAAATGAACTGGAAAATGTATCTATTCGCCGTGCTGCTGTTCAACCTGTTCGGACTGTTGGTGGTATACATCCTCCAACGGGCGCAGGGAATGCTGCCACTAAACCCACAGGATTTGCCCGCTGTCTCATCCGATTCATCGTTCAATACCGCCATCAGTTTTACCAGCAATACCAATTGGCAGGGCTACAGCGGCGAAGTCACGATGAGCTACCTCACCCAGATGCTGGGGCTGACTGTGCAGAATTTTGTCTCAGCGGCGACAGGTATGGCGGTGCTCGTGGCACTCATCCGTGGCATTTCACGGCGTTCGGCTGGGACAATTGGCAACTTCTGGGTCGATCTGGTGCGCACCACTTTGTATATCCTGCTGCCACTGTCGATCATCTTGGCTCTGCTACTTGTATCGCAGGGTGTGGTGCAGACGTTTGATAGCTACAAAACGGCTCATGTTCTGCAAGCAAATGGCGACATGACCGAACAGGAAATCGCGGTAGGTCCCGCAGCATCACAGATCGCAATCAAACAGCTAGGAACAAATGGGGGTGGTTTTTTCAATGTCAACTCAGCGCACCCATTTGAGAATCCCACGCCGTTCTCAAACTTTCTGGAGATGCTGTCTATTCTGCTGATTCCGGCGGCGCTGTGTTACACCTTTGGCAAGATGGTCGGAGATACGCGCCAGGGGTGGGCAATTCTCGCGGCAATGACGATCATTCTGGTGCCGCTGGTGCTGGGCGCATATGCGGCGGAAGCGTATGGAAATCCGCGTATCGAATCGTTAGGCGTAAATCAGATTGCCAGCGATACGAATACAGGCGGCAACATGGAAGGCAAGGAAGTACGGTTTGGTGTGGCGAATTCGACGCTGTGGGCCACCGCGACGACGGCTGCATCCAATGGATCAGTGAATTCGATGCATGACTCCTATACACCTCTGGGCGGCATGGTCCCTATGTTCATGATGATGCTGAGCGAAACGGTGTTCGGCGGCGTGGGATCGGGGCTGTATGGCATGCTCGCCTATGTGATTGTTGCCGTGTTTGTCGCAGGACTGATGGTGGGACGCACGCCAGAATATCTCGGCAAAAAGATCGAAGCCTATGAGATGAAAATGGTGTCGATCATCATCCTGATTGTCCCGTTGGTCGTATTAGTGGGTACCGCACTGGCGGTAGCGACTGATGACGGCAAAGCCACGATCTTTAACCCTGGCGCACATGGGTTCAGCGAGGCGCTGTATGCTTTCTCCTCGGCGGGGAACAACAATGGCAGCGCCTTTGCTGGACTCGGCGCGAATACGGAGTTTTACAATATCGCATTAGGAAGCGCGATGCTGTTGGCGCGCTACTGGATCATCGTGCCGATTCTGGCGCTGGCGGGATCACTGGCGAAAAAGAAAGTCGTGCCAACCGGAGCCGGGACACTGCCAACCCATACGCCGCTCTTTGTTGCAATGCTGATCGGGATCGTACTTCTGGTCGGTGTGCTGTCATTCATTCCCGCGCTCGCGTTGGGTCCGATTGTCGAACATTTGCTGATGTAATGATAGGTGTCCTATGACTGTTCAAACGAAAACTCAAGCTCGCCCCTTGTTTGATCCGCCGATTCTGAAGCGGGCCGCGCTGGACTCGGTTCAGAAGCTCGATCCGCGCCACCAGATCAAGAATCCGGTGATGTTTGTGGTCGAAGTAGGCAGCGTGCTCACCTCGGCGCTGTTCGTGCAGGCACTGTTAGGTGATGGCGAAGCAGCACCAGGATTTATCCTGGCGGTGTCGGCGTGGCTGTGGTTTACGGTACTGTTCGCGAATTTCGCGGAAGCAATGGCCGAAGGGCGCGGTAAGGCGCAAGCGGATACCCTGCGCAAATCACGCCGCGACACATCCGCCAAAAAACTATCAAAACCGGATCGTGCGGCTGATTACAAGGTGGTATCTGCCAGCACTCTGCGCAAAGGGGATGTGGTTCTGGTCGAGGCGGGGGATGTAATCCCCAGTGATGGCGAAGTGATCGAAGGCGTGGCCTCAGTCGATGAAAGCGCGATTACGGGCGAGAGCGCCCCGGTGATCCGTGAAAGCGGTGGAGATCGCAGCGCGGTTACAGGTGGAACGCACGTCCTGTCGGACTGGCTGGTGATGCGCATCGAAGCAAATCCGGGCGAAACATTTCTAGATCATATGATCTCGATGGTGGAAGGCGCAAAACGGCAGAAAACACCAAACGAAATCGCACTCAACATTCTGCTGGCCTCGATGACGATCATCTTTTTGCTGGCGACAGCGACGTTGCTGCCCTTCTCGATCTACAGCGTGGATGCTGCCGATCAGGGCGATCCGATTGCGGTGACAGTATTGGTTGCGCTGCTGGTGTGTCTCATCCCAACGACGATTGGCGGACTGCTCTCGGCGATTGGCATCGCGGGCATGGATCGGATGATCCAGGCGAATGTGATCGCGATGTCAGGGCGGGCAGTGGAAGCTGCTGGCGATGTCGATGTGCTGCTGCTGGACAAAACGGGAACCATCACACTGGGCAATCGTCAGGCCACGGAGTTTATTCCGGTGCAGGGAGTCAGCCCTAAAGCATTAGCTGACGCCGCACAGTTATCGTCGCTTGCAGATGAGACACCCGAAGGACGCAGCATTGTGGTCCTGGCGAAAGAAAAATACCAACTGCGCGAACGGGATATCGAGAGTTTGGGAGCAACGTTTGTCCCCTTTACCGCCCAGACACGTATGAGCGGTGTCAATCTGGATAGTCGCCAGATTCGCAAAGGCGCAACCGATGCGATTCAAGCATATGTCGAAGGATGTGGTGGGCAGTTCCCCCCAGCCGTGCGGGCGATTGTCAGCGATATCGCCAAACAGGGAGGGACGCCGCTCGTGGTGGCGGAGGGGGCGCGCGTGCTGGGCGTGATTCAGTTAAAGGATATCGTCAAGGGCGGCATCAAGGAACGGTTTGATGATTTGCGGCGTATGGGCATCAAAACGGTGATGATCACGGGCGATAATCCGCTGACGGCAGCCGCGATTGCGGCGGAAGCAGGTGTGGATGATTTTCTAGCGCAGGCGACACCCGAAACCAAACTCAGACTGATTCGCGAAACCCAGGCGGGTGGTCGTCTGGTAGCGATGACCGGCGACGGCACGAATGATGCTCCGGCGCTGGCTCAGGCGGATGTCGCGGTAGCAATGAATACGGGAACGCAGGCGGCAAAGGAAGCTGGAAATCTAATCGATCTCGACTCGAATCCGACCAAACTGATCGAAATTGTCGAGATTGGCAAGCAGTTATTGATGACACGCGGTGCGCTGACCACTTTCAGCATTGCCAATGATGTCTCCAAATACTTTGCCATCATCCCGGCAGCGTTTGCCAGCACCTATCCCGTGTTGGATAAGCTAAACATTATGCAACTCTCGACGCCTGAAAGCGCCATCATGTCGGCGATAATTTTTAATGCGCTGATCATCATCTTCCTGATCCCGCTGGCGCTGCGCGGGGTGCGCTACCGTCCAGTAGGTGCATCGGTGCTGCTGCGCGACAACCTTCTGATCTATGGCTTGGGTGGATTAATTGTGCCGTTCATCGGAATCAAGCTGATTGACATGCTGCTGACTGTGGTAGGATTGGTGTAAGGAGTTATGGGTATGCGTAGTCAACTTCGCCCTGCGCTGGTTTTGTTGGGCCTGCTAACCCTGCTGACAGGTGTTATGTATCCGCTGGCAATCACAGCGGTAGCTCAGGTCGTGTTTCCTGATAAATCCAATGGCAGCCTGATCGAACGCGATAGTGAAGTCGTGGGTTCAGAATTGATCGGGCAGTCGTTTGATGATCCACGTTATTTCTGGGGACGTCTCTCTGCCGCAGGCTATAACGCTGCCGTGTCGTCGGGAACCAACTATGGTCCGCTCAATCCGGCCCTCACTGATATGGTGCAGGATCGGATCGATGCGCTGCACGCCGCAGATCCCGACAATACCGATCCGGTTCCGGTGGATCTGGTCACAGCCGCTGCTAGCGGTCTTGATCCGCATATCAGCCCGGCGGCGGCCTACTATCAGGTAACGCGTGTGGCTCGTGAGCGGGGCCTGGATGAAGCGGTGGTCCGCGCACTGGTCAACGACCATCTTGAGGATCGCCAGTTCGGGATTTGGGGTGAGCCTCGGGTGAATGTCCTAGAGCTGAATCTAGCATTGGATGACCTTGAACCATGAAACGACCTGATCCTGATGATCTCTTAGCTCGTATCCGGGCAGAGGAACAACAACCGGTACGCGGCAAGCTGAAAATCTTCCTTGGTGCAACAGCCGGTGTAGGCAAGACCTACAGTATGCTGGATGCGGCCCGGCTGCGCCGCGACGAGGGGGTTGATGTGATTGTCGGGATCGTCGAAACGCATAAACGCAAGGAAACGGAAGGGCTGCTGGAAGGACTGGAAATTCTGCCTCGACGACAGTTGGAATATCGCGGGACAGTCCAGAGCGAGTTCAATATCGATGCGGCACTGCTGCGCCGTCCCCAGCTCATCCTGATCGATGAACTGGCGCATACCAACGTTCCCGGCTCGCGCCACACTAAACGCTGGCAGGATGTCGAGGAGCTGCTGAATGCGGGCATTAATGTCTATACCACGGTCAACATCCAGCACCTGGAAAGCCTGAGCGACATCGTCAAGCAGATCACCGATATCACCATTCATGAACGCATACCCGATGCGCTTTTTGAACAGGCCGACGAGATTGAAATGGTGGATCTCTCGCCGGAAGACCTGCTGAAGCGGTTGCAGGAAGGCAAGGTCTATATCCCGCAGCAGGCCGAACTGGCGATGCGGAGATTTTTCCGCAAAGGCAACCTGATGGCACTGCGGGAACTGGCCCTACGGCATACAGCGGATCGCGTGGACGAGCAGATGGAAAGCTATCGCCAGGATCACGCGATCACACAGACCTGGCCTGCTGGCGAGCGGATTATGGTTAGTGTGAGTCCCAGCCCGCTGTCACGCCGCCTGATTCGCGCCGCGAAACGGATGGCTAACGGGCTGCATGCCGACTGGATCGCGGTGTATGTAGAGACCCCCTCACGTACGACCATGCCAGAGGAAGATCGCCAGCGCGTCGTACAAACCTTACGACTGGCGGAACGTCTCGGTGCAAAAACGGTGACCTTGACCGGGGAGCGGGTAAGTGAAGAACTGTTAGCCTATGCCCAGCAGCATAATGTCAGCAAGATTATCGTGGGTAAACCGGTTCATCCACGCTGGCGCGATATTCTTTTCGGCTCTGTACTAAATGAGATGATACGGGGCAGTGGGAAAATTGACGTTTACGTCATTAGCGGCGATCCTGACGATTCACATACCCTTCCATCACCTATCCTGCTTCAGCGCAGCAGCGATTGGCGCAATTATGCCTGGGCTGTGCTTGTGATAATGATTTGTACGGCTATAGCACGCCTCATGTTTCAACACTTTGAGCCTGCCAATCTGATTATGGTCTATCTGGTGGGCATCGTCATCGTGGCGACACGAATTGGGCGGGGACCGTCGATCTTAGCCTCCATCCTCAGTGTGGCTCTGTTCGACTTCTTTTTTGTCCAGCCGCATCTGACATTTGCTGTCGGTGATTCTGAATACCTCGTGACATTTGCGGTGATGCTGATGGTAAGCCTGGTTCTCAGCACCCTGACGAACCGGATCAAACGACAGGCAGAAGCAGCTCGCGAACGCGAACGTCACACCGCCAGCCTCTATGCGATGAGCCGCGAATTAGCCAACAGCCGAGGTATGGATAACCTAATCCGCATAGCCACCCAACATATCGGCGAGATTTTTGATGCTCGTGTGGTCGTGCTGGTGGCGAATCGAACGGGCCATTTAGAGATATCGCTTGACGAAAACGAGCAGGCAGTCGCTGAGTGGGTGTATGAGCATGGACAGATTGCTGGTCAGGGTACGGACACGCTTCCCGGTTCGCATGGAATCTATTTGCCGCTTAAAGGATCGCAAAACAGTATCGGCGTGATCGGTCTTTATCCTAATGATGCCCAACGGCTCCAAGCACCGGATCAGCGCTATCTCTTGGAAACATTTGTCGGGCAGACGGCATTGGCGTTAGAACGGGCGCGTCTTTCTGAAGAAGCCGAGCGCGTCCGGTTGCAGGTTGAAACCGAGCAACTGCGCAATTCCTTGCTCAGTTCTGTTTCCCATGATCTGCGGACGCCACTGGCTTCGATTACCGGAGCTGCCAGTGGTTTACTTGAGGATGATGGCTCACTTGACATCCAGGCACGGCACGAACTAGCCCAGTTGGCGTATGAAGAAGCCGAGCGTCTTAATCGTATGGTGGGAAATTTGCTCGATATGACGCGCCTGGAAGCAGGCGTGCGGATCGAAAAGGAATGGCAGCCGTTGGAGGAAGTTATTGGTATTGCCCTAAACCGGCTGGAATCGCGGTTGTCAAATCATCCGCTAACAACCTCTCTTCCGCCTGATTTACCTTTAATTCCTTTTGACAGCCTGTTAATTGAGCAGGTGTTTGTTAATTTATTGGAAAACGCTATCAAATATACACCTCCTGATACACCAATTGAGTTATCGGCACAGATTGAACCTGCTGGCGTTTTGGTCGAAGTAGCGGATCGTGGCCCTGGATTGTCTCCCGGCATAGAGCAGCTTGTGTTTGACAAGTTCTACCGCGCGCAGCCAGATAGCATTCGCGGAGCTGGGTTGGGCCTGGCGATCTGCCAGAGTATTATTAAGGCACATGGTGGGCGAATTTGGGCTGAAAACCGTCCGGGAGGCGGAGCTGTGTTTCGATTTGTGCTCCCCATTGACGGTCAGCCACCGGAGGTAAAAACTGATGGGTGATCAGCTTATACTTGCCATTGAGGATGATCCTCAAATTTTGCGTTTCTTGCGGACGACCCTCACCAGCAGTGGGTATAAACTGTTGGAAGCGACGACTGGAACCGATGGTCTGAATCAGGTGGCACTGCGCCACCCCGATATTGTAATTCTCGATTTGGGCCTACCCGATATAGATGGCATTGAAGTGACGCGGCGTCTGCGCGAATGGTCATCGATCCCCATTATTGTGGTTTCGGCGAGGGAAAAAGAACGGGATAAAGTTCAAGCTCTGGACGCAGGGGCCGATGATTATCTCACCAAACCCTTTGGAACCGCCGAACTGCTGGCGCGAATACGGGTCGCGCTGCGGCACTCCTTAAAAACAATGGGGGTTGATGATGGCCTGTTTGAGGTGGGCGAACTGCGGGTGGATCTGGTGCGGCGGCAGGTGTTTGTTCATGGAAACGAAATCCACCTGTCACCCATCGAATACAAATTACTCACGATCCTGATCCAGAATGCCGGAAAAGTGGTCACGGGGCGGCAGCTTCTCAGGCAGGTGTGGGGACTAGGTTATGAGAATGAGAGCCACTATGTCCGGGTCTATATGGGTCAGCTTCGACATAAGCTTGAGGCTGATCCGGCGCGACCCCGATATTTGATTACGGAGCCAGCGGTGGGCTACCGCTTGAAGATTGAGTAATGGGTAGACTGCGTGCCTATACAATTTCTGTACTCCTCACGGCAGCCACAACGCTACTACTGTGGGGGCTGCGTGCTGAATTAACTCCGGCCAATATCTCTTTGATCTATCTGCTCATTGTCTTGGTGGTGGCTGTTTCCCAGGGTACACGTCCGTCGCTGCTAGCGTCGCTTGCCAGCTTTTTATGCTTCAACTTTTTTCTGGTGAAGCCTTTTTACACCTTTCATGTCGCTGATCCGCGCGAACTGATCGATTTGTTTGTTTTTTTTGCCTGTGCTTCCCTGACAGGCCAATTAGCGTCCTATGCCCGTATCCAGGCCGAACGCGCTCAGCGGAGTCGCACCTTCGAAGAAGCAGATCGCCTGAAAACGGCCCTGCTCCATGCGGTATCCCACGATCTGCGCACACCCATCACCATCATCAAAACATCAGCCAGCAGCCTGCTGACTTTTTACACGACATTACCAGAGAATGAGCGCGTGGAGATCTTGCGTGGAATTGAAACCGAGGCGGATCATCTTAATAAAATGGTCGGCAATCTGCTCGACATCTCGCGTTTGCAGGCCGGTGCCCTGCAAATGAATCGAACGATAAATTCCTTGGAAGAAGTCGCGGGAGATGTCGCGGCTCGTGTCTGGCAGCTCACGCACCAGGAACGTATCTATATCTGTTTCCCCGATTCGGTTCCGCTGGTCTCGTTCGATTATGGTCTGATCCTGCAAGCCTTGAGCAATCTGGTGGAAAACGCGCTGCGTTATGAGCCGTCCGACCAAAAAATCGATATCTGCGGTGAATGTATGAATAAAGAAGTACGCGTTTTCGTGCGCAATCATGGTCCCACGATTTCGCTAGAAGAGCGAAAGATATTATTTGAACCGTTTTTTCACGGTGCGGGTGGGAATATCGGATTAGGGTTGGCGATTGCAAAGGGGATTGTTGAAGCCCACAGTGGACGTCTGTGGGTAGAAGATACGCCGGGTGGGGGTGCTACATTTATTTTTTCTTTGCCGTTAACAGTGGAGGCTCTGTGAAAATTCTGGTTGTAGACGACGAAACTCAGATCTGCCGCCTTTTAAAAACAGGCCTGAATGGATATGGGTATGAAGTCCTGACGGCGACGAACGGACTTGATGCACTGCGAATAGCCGCCCAGCAGAAGCTCGATCTGATCATTCTGGATATTAATCTGGGCAGCGAACCAGATGGTCTGGACGTGTGCTCTCAAATACGTGGCTGGAGCGCAGTGCCGATCATCATGCTGTCGATTCGCAGTGACGAAAAGACCAAAGTGGCATCTCTGGATGCCGGAGCCGATGATTATGTGGTCAAACCTTTTGGGATGGAAGAATTGAGTGCTCGTATTCGCGCAATTCTGCGCCGTGCTCCTACTGAACCAGCCGGATCAGCGGTAACTGAAATTCGAGTAGGTGATTTGCTAATCGATCTGGTTAATCGCCGGGTGCTGGTGGAGGGGGACGAGGTTCACTTAACGCCAACGGAATATGATCTGCTGCGGGTGTTGGCGATGCACTCTGGTAAGGTGATGACCCATAAAATGCTACTCAATGAAGTATGGGGACCGGATTACGCGGCAATGGATAATTATGTGCGGGTGTTTGTGAACCAGATTCGTAAAAAACTGCGCGAAAATCCGGCTCGGAATGTCCGCTACATTATCAACGAGCCGGGGGTTGGCTATCGTTTCGTGGAGATCGAGTGATCTTAATAAAGAATTGATACGAAGTCGTCTTTTTTTGAACCTATTCTGACGCCCCTTGCGCTAGGATTCAGGGTGAAAGTTCACTTTAGCAAAGAAAGACGAATGACGATGTCTACTATTCTGGTCCAGATAACCGATCACTCCCATACGCTAACAGCGCTGGACGCCGCGTGTGAACTGGCTTATACCAGCCACGATGAGATCGTCCTGCTCAAACTTGTCCCCGTGAATCATCCAAGTTGGCTAGGCACGGATGACTGGGGTTACATGAATCTGACGGCCAAAGATCAGGAGGCGCTCCTCGACTATCAGCGCTATGCTGAAAAACGTGGCGTTAAGGCCGAGGTCTGCTGCCTGCAAAGTATATCCACGATGGGGGCCTTAGTCGGGGCGGCAGAAAATGTCAATGCGCAAATCGTTTTTGCTCATCTACCGCACACAGTAATTCCATTCTGGCATCTCTGGCAGGTACGAGTGCTTAGATATAGTTTGGAGCGCCAGCACTGCCAATTGTACCTCGCCAATGGTTCGGTTACTCCCGTATGGAAACCGGTGCCGCAGCCGCTCCAAGCTCACAACTGAAATCGCTCCGAAAAAACAAAAGGCCCGGTTTAGAGGGCCATTTTGTCTTTCGAGTTCGATACGAGCGTTTAATCTAAGTGATGGTCGGGGTTATATGGTCCCGCCGCGAGTGGAGCTGGTCCAGGCTGGAAACTGATCCCCAGTTTGCCTAAACGTCGGTTAAGCCCTACCAGCAGATGGTAGCGATATTCCTGCATCTTTAAGGATTGCCACTCGACAATGGAAGCCATCGCGCCCTGCACCCGTGCACGTTCGCGCACGATGTACTTGATTTGTTCTGGTGAGCGTTTACCTACGTTAGACATCAAAATCAGATGGGCGCTGCCAAACAGGACCGTGAATGTTACCAGTCGAATCCAGCCGCCTTCTTCCCAACGAGCAAATAGCTGGCTGAGGAAGACAAAGCCTGAAATGACAGCCGCGGTTCCCGCTAGTACCGCACCTACACGACGTAGCCGGCCTTTTTCCGCAGCCAAAATATGCTTGCGGATTGCCAGCCCCATGATCATGATGGGTAGAAATACGCCGACACCGTAGAACGGAATTGCGTGAGTTGTGCGACCTCCAACCAAAAACATGATCAGCACCGAGATGGCAAAAGTCGCCGTGACGGAACGCGTAAAGGTTCCTTTTTTGTCACGATGGCAAACAAATTGCGGAATCTCGCCAATCGCTACATCGCGCCACGCGGTTGCCTGGGTATCCTGGAACGCAGTCATAGACGCGGCTGCTAGTAACAGGACACTCAGGATCTGGTACGCTCCAAACAGGATCGAGCCGCTGGGAAATACCGAATAGCCGATGTAGGCCAGATTTCCGATCAGAGTACGCCCATCCGTACCATCAAAAACGTTAAAACGAATCGCAAAGATTGCGGCGAACGTCGTGGTGATGCCGCCGTAAAATAGGAATGACGTCTGGACAAACCGACCAATACCGACCTTGCCACTGTAGAACGCCCATAGGCGTTGGTACTGCGGGAAACGGCGTTTGCCCCAGCGCACAACACCAGCATCCTCATTCTTGACGAACTGGATGCCGTTCGACATCGCTTCCAAGCCCGTTAACGCCACCAGTCCCTTCATTGATGCGCCCAGCAGCGCAAACAGTGCATGAGCCAGCGATGTGGTATGTTCTGTTTCTATGGGCGCAGGCTTAACGCTGTGGGTAGTTGCCGCATAGATCAGCCCACCGGCCATAATAACCGTCAGAATCACAAAAACAGCCAACAGCAGAAACACCGTGCGTGCCGATTCGCCACGTCCACGAATGGTGATAAACCAGGTGGCAGCAGCTAAAACCGCGCCGATGCTGAAATGCCAGTACCACGCGCTGTCAAACTTGCCCATGATCGATAAAAATTGATCTGCACCCGATAAGGCCGATACCACAACCGTCATGACGTAATCTTCAAGCAGCGTTACGGCCACGACCAGACTTAAGACGGGAGCCAGATAACGCATAGAGGCTGTATAACTCCCGCCGCCTTCATTGAAGGGACCAAGGGAGTAGATATACAAACCGCCGAAGATAATGTTAACAATGCTGACAACCACGACGGGTACCCAAGCGTAACCTTGCATGCCCAATGGATGAAGTACATGCATCATTTCGCCCGTGGCATAAAAAAACGAACTGAAGTAGTCCACTCCAAACAGAGCAACCGCGCCCGCTAATCCAATCTGTCCAGCAGTCTGAATATGAGACTGCTTTTGGTCGTGCTGGTGATCTTTAGGAGACAGTTTTAAGCCAAGCGCGATGGCTAGGATAAGAATCGCTACTGCGAACATAGTTGACCTCGATGCTTCTTGATACCTCTTAACATCAGGTATCAAATTCTGATCGGGAATCATATCAGAATGGACATTAAGCCAGTGTAAAAACAGTGGCGACTCCTATCAGGATAGTATCAAGATTGGTTTTGAAGGGGTGTTAACCTATTGAGGTACTTTCAAAAGCCTGAATAATAGTGTCCAGTTGAGAAAGTAGTTGCCAGCGCGTGGATTGCGATAAATTAGAAGCGCTGCGCACATGGCGTTCAGATACACGACATGCGCCAACAACAAACTCTGGGCGGAAGAGAATACGGCTCTGGGGAATAACCACAATTTTGTACTCTTCCATCCTATAGTGGTGTTCATCAAAATAGGGAAGAAAGATGGTCAGTCCACGAGTCAATTCGCTGGATTTCCAGGCGGTCATAATATCTCGAATGATTTTCTGAGTATGAAAATTGGCGAGTGCTCGTCCCTGGTGAATAAGATGGGTCGTCAACAAGGCGTGTGTTTCACTGAAGCGATCTGCTGCGGCCCATGCTGGATACAGAGTTTCAATCTGGTGGAGCAAGTGCAGAAAGGCGACCAAACGTTCAACAACCGCTTCAGCCGCTTGAATATTGGGAGTAAGCAAATTGCCCTTCTGGTCGAATCCAGTGTAATCCCGTTGAAGAGTTTGCTCATCTGGCAGGGAAAATAAGAGCTGTTGCGCCGCCAGATAACACGTTAACCGGACTGCATCGCGAGCTGGCTGCTGGTGATGCGTCATAAGCAGTTGTAATTTTTGCATCAAGACCGGCCCGCACATCTTTTTAAAAATTTGATGTCCGAGTGTTCCTGCATGCACCACAAGCTGCTGCTGCGGGTTGCCATAGGGGATCGAAACCGTTGTCGTATAGACGGGCCGGTTGAGCGTGCGAACGATTTCATGGGCTGCTTGATGGTAAGCGTAACGCATGGCTTCTGGCTGAAGAGCCAATTCATGTTCCGCCCAGGTTAATGATGCACCCATTGAAGTACTATTCACTGTAGTTCTCGTTCTTGTTTGTATTATAGGCTAAAACAAAATGACAGAATCACAGAGCGGACAACTCCATATCTTCTTCGGTGCAGCTCCTGGTGTTGGAAAAACCTGGGCCATGGTCGATGCGGGACAGCAACGGAAGGCAGAAGGCTCTGATGTTGTTAGTGGTTTTGTTGATACCCATGATCGTCCTGAATTTTCCGCTTTGTTAAATGGACTGGAAATTATTCCAACCCAGAATATCGAGTATCAGGGTATTCCGCTACAGGAGTTGGACGTCAACACTATTTTGGCTCGTCATCCTGATATTGTATTGATCGATGATCTGGCCCATTCCAATGTTCCTGGATTACCCCACTCGAAACGCTATCAGGATGTGATCCAACTGCTGCAAAGTGGGATCACCGTCTATACAACGCTCAGTGTACATCACGTTGCGAGTGTCGCAGATGTTGTAGCGCATGTCACCGGAATTCAAGTACGAGAACAGGTTCCAGATTTTGTGCTGGAAATGGCAACCTCAATTCGCCTGATCGATCTTGCCCCCGAAGAACTCCTGAATCGGCTTTCAAAACGGCTGCATGCGCGTGACACTCATGGGAGTCCCAGGCCCGATCTGTTCAAGCCTGAGCACTTGGTAACTCTCCGTGAGATTGCACTGCGTATTGCGGCCTCCAGAGTTGGGGAAGATATCGAAGCACAGCAGGAACTAATCGAACCCTGGTTAAACTCCTCTCGGATAGTGGTCGGTGTCAGCGCTAGTCCCACAAATGAGCGCTTATTGAGAGCCGCAAGTCGTCTGGTTCGCGAAATGCGGACAACTTGGCTCGCTGTGCATATCCAAACCCCTGCTGACAGCCGACTAGATCAAGAATCGCAGGTGCGCATCCAGCATCATCTTCAATTAGCGAAAGAATTAGGGGCAGAAACCCTGACAATTGCCGGTCAGGAAACAGCTCGTCAGTTGGTTGAGATCGCGGAGCAGTATAAGGCAACTCGGATTGTGGTGGGTCGAAGTAAAAAACGAGGGCCTTTTGGACGTACGCGTTCTCTGGCAGATGAAATTATGGAATTAAGCGAGACAATTGATGTCATTATTTTGAGTGGATGACCCAAGCTGCTAACAAATTCTCAGATCACAATATCAGATAAAAAATAAGAGCCTGTTAAATAACAGGCTTATTGTTACATCAGCGTCCATCGTGGAAGTAAATCCGAACATCTATTCGCAACAACTCCAGCTATAAGTTTCTTCGTCGTGGCTTGTCCCCAACGCTCATTTATCGAGCGATTCACAGATCAAGTCGAAATTGTGGCTTTTCGGTGACTGGGAGGAGGTCAGCCCTCCCCCAACCACCTTGAAGGCTCGCTGCACTCGCCAGCAAGACTTCCAAGACCAGTGTAACACACTTCTGCGGAGTCCTTGCCAGCACAGCGAAATCGTTCAAGTTTTCTGAGTGAAAAGGGAAAGGCAATGACCCGCATATTTGTACTCACCAATCATAAAGGGGGTGTCGGTAAATCGACATCCGCCACCAATATCGCGTTCGGGCTGGCTGGAGTTTTCCACCAGATCGGCGCAGCGAACTGCCGTGTGCTGCTCATCGACACGGACAGCCAGGGACACGCGACTCTCATCACCACTGGTCGGAACGACTACGGAGCCGACGACAGCCTCTATACCGTGCTAATGGCCGAGCGGTCTTCTGCTCCGCAAGTGCTGCTCAACTGCATTGTGCCGAGCACCTGGGATGAGAACCTGCATGTGCTGCCTGCATCGCCGCTGTTAGAAAGCGCGGAGCGCGAACTCATCGGTGTAGCCGGAGCACCCTATCGACTGGCAGATCCGCTCAGTCGGATCGTCAACCAGTATGGGGCGGTCGTGATTGACACTCGCCCTTCATTCTCACTGATGACGGAGATGGGCTTGTTGGCTGCGACAGATGCAATCGTTCCAGTCGAGCCGCGCTACCTGGAAACGGTCGGGTTGATGAGCGTCATCAACAAGATTCAGGAAGTGCGCGAAGGCTGGCGACACCCGGATCTCCACATTCGTGGCATTTTGGTCACTAAGCTGGATATGCGCGTGCGTGGCCACAAGACCCTGTTGGAGGAACTCAAGGCTCACCCGGTGTTGGGCAAGCTGATCTGCGGCGTTATTCCGGCCAATGAAGCGGTGTCTTATGCCCATCACAACCACCAGAGCATCTTTGCCTATGATCCGCAATGCCCAGCCAGTAAAGCCTACGCCCAGTTAGTCGGGCAGTTTGTCCGGCAGATGGTAAAGGCAGGTGCGTGATGCCCAAGCAGTCGAACCGCATCAACGACCTTCTTGCTTCTGTGACCGAAGACCTGCTGGGAGATAGTTCCCAACAGGTTCAGGATAACATCATCCGTGTCGAACGCATCCTGCTCGAAATGGTGCGCCCGGATCCAATTCAACCACGCCGTGTTTTGCCAGAACGAGTTCATCGAGCATTTCACAATAATCGGCTGACACCAACCCAAGCCTTACGTGAACTGGTGCAAACGGCACAGGTAGCCGCTCGGCAGCGCGGACAGCCGTTTCAGGGCGTGCTGGATTTACTAAACATCAGCGAGAATGAGGACGATCAGGGCCAGGAGCAAAAATACTCACCAGAGGAACAGCTGCTGCGTGATCTGATCAACCTGGCTATGACCATCCGAGATGATGGTCAGGTCAACCCTCTGACGGCGGTGGATGTTTCACAGGGCATAACCCGGCTGTACAGGATCGAAACAGGCGAACGCCGTTATTGGGCCAGTTGGCTGCTCCGCGATTTCATCCCTGGCTATACCGGTGATGGGATGATTCCATGCATTGTTGTTCCAGCGGAACGTTCTTCGGTTTTCCGTCAAGCAAAAGAGAATACCTCTCGTGCTCAATTAACAGCAGTTGCTATGGCCCGCCAAGCAGCTCTGCTTCTCCTAACAGTACATGGTTATGAGATTCCAGATTCGCTGGTTGACAATGATTTTTATCGTCAAGCCCTAGATCTCGACCTTCGTTCCAAACGAGAATTTACGGATGCGGTTTTGGCAGCGATGGGGGGCATTGGGCGAATGCATTTCAGCCGCTATAAGGCGCTGCTCAAGCTTTCAGATGAAGCATTGGAACTCGCTGATCGGTACAACCTTGATGAATTCCGCCTAAGGCCTCTGCTTGATTTGGAAGCAGATGCACAAGCTGAGATGGTGCGCCAGATCATTCAATTTGGTTTGACCGGACGCCAGGTTCAAGAAATCTGTGAGGGAGAATTGGCAGATAGCACGAATCCACCAGAAGAAAAACCATCACCACAAGCCATGCGTTTCGTGAAACTGCTCCAATCGTTGGACCGCGAAACGCCTGAGAATTTGGCACAGGTCTTGCTTCGGCAGGAGAAAAATGTCCATCTAGCGCGTGCTAGAGTACAAGCCATGTTGAAGTTTCTAGAAGACGTTAGGCAGCGCTTAGGCGAGGATTAATTTGTAACCACGTGGTTACAAATTAGAACGAACATGATGAACAACCAGAGTAGAAGTCCACCAGCAAAAAAAATCCCACCGACATAATCGCGGGTGGGTTGGCGAAATAGTATCAGTTTGAGCCTCGACACCTCAAACTGTACCACATCCCTGACTCTCCTGCAACTTGTTTCCACTTTTTCGGCGTGTTCTTTACCATGACCTGTAGTTTGATATTGCCTAGTTAAGGAGAGTTTTGGCATGACCATCGATTTAGAGCTGATACGGTCACGAAATCCGATTGAAGACATAGTAGGCGAAACCTTTCCCTTGAAGAAAATTGGAAAACGCTTTATCGGCGTCGAGCATGATAGTTTGGTTGTCATTCCTCAAACAGGGTTTTACTTCTGGAATTCTCAGGGCCAGAAGGGAGACGTTTTCGATTTTGTAGCTCGGCATGTCTTACGAAACCAAGGTTCGGATCATTTTCTGGAATCCGTTCGCTGGCTGGCTCAGCGAGCCAACCTTCCCTTCGCAGATTATTCTGACCTTTGCCAGTCCCCTGCTTACGCTGAACGCCAACTGATTCAGCGGTTACACGAGGTGCTGTTCAATACCCCGGCGGCACTACGCTATGTTACCGAGCAGCGCGGCTGGCAGCACTCTACAATCCAGGCAGCTCGGCTTGGATATATGCCTCGCGATAAACGAAAACTGCTCACCGGTTTGTCCTTGTCTGAAAAGTGGTCGATGGTGATTCAGAAATTCCCGCCGGAAATGATCGTTTACGTCCATCTCGTCAAAGGTCGTCTCATGTATCTCAGTGGGCGCTCCATAGAAGGCAAAAAACATTACAATCCGCCGCGTGAGCTCATCGGAGATCGGCAGCCGTACTCCAATTATGTTGTGGATGAAAATACGGATCAGGTTGTGCTTGTCGAGGGACAAGCCGATGCGATCTCGTTTGCAGAGTGGGATATTCCAGCAATTGCGCTCGGCGGAATGCAGCTATCTGAGGCGCTGCTCAATCGCTTGCGAGATTACCGTCGCGTCTTCATTGCACTGGATAATACGGAGGATGCGCAGGATCACAGCCGCCAGATAGCACAGATGCTTGGCGGGAAAGCCTATCTGCCCCAGTTCCCAGATGGTGTTAAAGATGCCAACGAGTGGTTGGCTCACTATCAGGTCACGGCAGAGGATGCTCAGCGAATACTGAACCAAGCGCCAAGCTGGTTGGCAAGCGCGGTGGAACGCGTCAGCCATATGGAAGGCTTAGCCCAGGAGGACGCCATTCGAGATCTGTTTCAATATGCCCACGATTTAGACGTCTTGTCTCTGGCACGCTTCAAAGCCACGATAGCGTCGTTGGGAATTCAAGGACGAGCGTTTGATAAACTGCTCAAAGCGGAGCAAGCCCAGCACCACAAAAATGCCACAGAAGAGGACAAGTCTGGCGTGTTTGATGACAATATTCCTGTTCTTTCTCCCGCACTCGGATTCAGCCGCGATTTGGCATTGGTGACCATTTCCCTGCGCGAACGGACTTCAAATAATCGCCTGAATGTGCAGCCATATCTGGTGACCAGCACTCGCGAACTTGTTCGCCTGAAGGACCAGCAGATCCTGACGATTCATGGACAGGAAATCGCGCTACGCGTGGTGCCGGAAGGCTCCGAATTTCTCATGCGCTGGCGTCACGGCGATATCCAGCGTTTTCTCAAAGGTGAGGAAGTTAATCCTGGAGAAGTCTTCAATACCATCCACAACCTGTTTACGATCTATATTGATTTTCGTTCGTCGGTGGAAAGCCGAATTCTCACGCTGTGGACGATTGGCACCTACTT
>DATAMF010000175.1:0-6903 GCA_036260665.1 Aggregatilineaceae bacterium
TGGATCTGATGCTGCGCTATCGGACCAATGGGTATGAAATTTATGACAAAATTAAGGTGCATCCGGCACTTCAACATATTCCTGTGATTGCCGTCAGAGCATCGGATCCTGGTATCGAAACCCCCAAACTGACCACTGTAGCGCAGTATCCAAGTGATTTTGGGCAGAAGTTAGCCGAGGTATTGTTCGAACGGATTGATGGTCTTTCCCCGGATTATGGCCGTCGAATTGAAGTCCCTTTGACCTTGATGCCTCGTGAGTCCGCTTAAGGTTAGCCGTCATACAAACATGCACCCCACATTAGGGGTGCATTCAACTCATCTAAATGCCGCAAAACGGACTACCATCCAAGTCAGGATGTGAATAGTGAAGCATCTCTGTACTGTGCTGTCACTGGGAGATGCCGCACCTTCACAACCTATCACTACTCAGAATTTCGGGGGATCAGTCCAATTGTATGGGGCTGCACTTTCCCAATACGCTGCACTAATTTTCATCATCCTGGTTATTATGGGCATCCCACACGGCGTTGCCACTCAAACAGGCCGCGACTTGCTTAGGGACTTTGCGCGGTTCGATCGGTTTTGCAATAAAACCGGCGAAACCTTTGGCTTGTGCTTTGGGGATTTCGATACCAGGATCCGATGCGCTGACGGCAATCACAGGAATATGTTGAAGTGCCGGATGCACCTTAATTTTGTCATAAATTTCATACCCATTGGTCCGATAGCGCAGCATCAGATCCAGCAGGATCACATCTATCGGCAAATAATCACATAACATCTGGATGCTATCCAGGGTATGAAAATCGCGGATAATTTCGGCCCCACTGCGCCGCAGCGTAGCTTTGTACACCGCCATATTGGTGACATCGTCTTCAATAATAAAAACACGTTTCCCCTTAAGTTCATCCATATTTAACAACCTTTTTCAGGAATTAAGCTTGCTTTGAATAGTTTTACAAGTTCTGCTCCATAGGTCATTATAGGTGATTTTTCTGTTGATGCGACTATGTAAGATGAAGGTTGCAGTTCACAGCCTATTTCCCCTCATTTTCAATCGAAAGTATCCTAAATGATGGGCAGCGAATGAGGAGCGACGATCTTATGGAACACCGTGCCAATAGAGGACCGATTCGGCGTTTGGTATCAATTATATTATTACCACTCGTGATGCTGGTTGGAATACCAGCCCAGTCTATCTCCACTGCATGGACGACAGACGGTTGGAAACCGATTACGGTTGAAAATCTAGATCGACTGGAGTTGGTGAAGACCTTGGGGCGAGGCAACCCCCAGGAGGCGTCCTTGTCGCCGGATGGTAAATGGCTGGCCGTGCGAGCATCGAGCACGGTGTGGCTTTATCCCTATGGCGAGGTAGATCAACCACCGCAGCGCATGCTGAGCGATGATAGACCCATCACCAGCTTTGTCTTCCATCCCAACGGCGAGCAGATTGTTACCGGACATGCGGGCGGAATGATCAAAACATGGGACATTGCCAGCCGCACCGTATCCTCCCTATTCACCGATGATCAGCAACAGGAAGCAGTTCTGGATTTGGCATTTTCGCCGGATGGCACGCGCTTCGCATCCGGCAGTGTCTCGTCGGTGGTGTTACGAGATGCAGCCACTGGGGAAGCGATCACAACAATTTCTCCAAACGACGATTATCTGGAATTGGGAGATATTCAGTTTAGTCCCGATAGTTCGGTTTTGGTCACACTTTTTTATTACTGGTCGGACGATGGTGGCGAGAGCGATATTCGGCTGTGGAACAGCCAGACAGGCGCGTTATTAGAAACGCAGGTATCGTTGAAAAATCAATTTCCTGGCATGGATCATATTTTGTTCAGTCCCGACGGCAAACTGCTGGTGGGATTGGCCTGTTTGGGCGAAATAATAAGGATATGGAACATATCAGCCCCTGGGGAAGCCTACCGCGACATCTGGCTTGACGAGCGGATTACTGCCATAAGTTTTATACCGGATAGCCACACCCTGTTTTTAGCGGAGCAGCCCAATTTCAATTATCCTTATGGGCGTTTTATTCTCCACAACCTGGATACGGACGAAACTGATTTTGTCGTCCCGACTGCCGAAATAACACATACCATAACTGCCATCGCTTTTCATCCCGATGACAAGGGGCTGGTTCTTGCCACTGAAGAAGGATTTATCCAACTTTGGAGCAGGGATTCGAGCTGGACCGATATGATTAACCTGGGAAACTTCCCACACTTTAATGCCCATATAACCGAAGTAACCCTAACAACCGACCATTTATTCGTGCTCGAAAATTCCAAGGACGGCCGGTGGGCAGATCGAGGCACTGCTGTCCGTCTTTGGGATATAAGTGCCGATGAAGAAACTGAAAGTCTACGGCGCGATGGGATGACAACTTTCAGCGTTAGCCCTGACGGCAAGTGGATGGCGGTGGGAGATACGGCGGGCAGCGTATTGTTGTATGATCTGGTTAACAACTCCCTTGCTGCAAGCTGGCAGCCCTTCACCGACAGAGTGTTGGCTGTAACCTTTAGCCCAGACAGCACGCAACTGGCCGCCGGAAATGGTTCGGAAGGCCTGCGAATATGGGATTTGTCCACTTATCCAGACAGTGATACCAAACCGACCAGGATGGTGGAAGATGTGAATGTCGCCGGACTGGCTTTTAGTCCTGATGGCGGCACCGTGGCGATTGGCAGTAGCGGCGCTGTATACACCTGGGATGGTCAGCATCTGGCCCCTCTATTGGTGCAGTCGAATGCAGAAACCCTATTTGAGTTTTACGCCGTTGTCTACGACCAGTCTATTCTGGCGGCAGGTGGCGCTTTTTATCATATGGGCAGCGAGGGATCGGGCATTTATGTTTTGAACACTTCCGGCGGCGACTATACCGTATTAGACAGCCCCCAATATCCTATTGAAGACATTGCCCTCGGCCCAGATCACAACCTGCTGGCTTCAGCAGATGCGCAGGGCGTGAAATTATGGTCGATAAGCTCTAACAAACTGCTCTTCGAGATTCCAGGAGCGGCGGCAGATGTTACTTTTAGCGCCGACGCCCGCTGGTTGATTATCGCCAGACGAGATGGCATATTGCAATTTTGGGGCGTGATGTCCTCATAAATGATTCTCTGATCGGTTTTAAAGGCGGTTTTGCAGGAGTGGAGGTAGCACGATCTACCGTATCAACAGCCCGGCGGCGAAGAAAACCGTGACATGACCTATTTACCCGCCAGAAGCGTGGTGATCGTCAATGGAAAAGCCATCGCTGCCCACTAGATCAGGTGGCGCTGGTAGACTTTCGAGTCTGATCCTTTACTGGTTGTGATGGTTCTCTGCATCAAAAGAGCGGAAGTCTGTTAACTTCCGCTCTTTTTTCCTTGCCGTTTTTCAGTCTTTTGGCGTTGGTTTATGCCAGCTTACGGCGCAGCACCACCGCGCATAGCCCTGCGATCAACGCTACTACCACAATCCACGAGATACCCCGCGAGGGTTGTTCTGCCGGTGGGTATCCGGTAGCAGGTAGCTGGGTGGTCACAGTCACGATTCCCTGTGCGCTGCGGGTAACACTGGCTCCCGTCGAACTATATCCAACCAGCGTTGCATCATTCGTCAGCAAGCCATCGTTCGGGCTGCTGAGAACGGTGGTATTGATCCGCAGTTCTACCGCTTCGCCCGGATTCAAAACCGGAATGGTAAACGTGACCGTCTGGCCGCTAATCGCAAAGGTGCCGCGATCCGCCTCGACACTATCGATCCGGAGTTCGGATCGCAGCGTATCGGTGATCACGATATTGGTTCCTGCCGCCGTGCCGTTATTCCGAACGGTGATATGCCACGTAAGCTGTTCACCGGGCAACCCCAGTTCGCCGGGATCCAACACGCCGATCTTGCTCAAGGCAGGATCGAAGACGCCAATATCGGGCGTACCGGATGAGGGGGGTGTCGCTGTCGGAACGATTGGCGGTGTCGTGCTTCCCAAGTGCAGATCGATGATCACCGGATCATGGTCAGATGCGCGCCAGGGACCCGTGTTGTAAAGATAAGCTTGATTCAGATCACCGGCATCTTCACCAGAATCCAGTACATCATCGTTGTAATCGAGATCGGTGGGTTCGTCCGAATTGATATGCCAATCCGATGCAAAGCCGATCTGATCGACCAGACTCGCGCTGGCTAAAGCATGATCCAGATACCCCAACTGTCCATCATAGGTATAGGAGTAAGCCGCCGCGCCGTCAAACGCATTCAGCATATCCGTGTACCCGGCATTGCGAAATACCCAGATGGGGTCTTCCTGAGCATACGAGTTCATATCTCCGACGACCAAAAAGTCAGGATCGCCGCTGCCGGTTGGGTCAGTCGCCAACCAGTTGACCAATGCGGTTGCCGCATTCGTACGAGTGAGATTACAATTCCCCTGCCCATATACCGTATCGTCATCCCCTGCGCCGCACGACGACCCCTTCGATTTCAGGTGATTCACCACAATGGTGAAAACTTCATCGTTTGTTATTTCGCGGAAGGTCTGTGCTACCGCAGGACGGTTAGTGTCAACAAACAGCGGATCAATAGCGGATGTCAGGACGGCAGGCGCGCCGACGGGGACAACCGTCGTGGTTTTATAGATCACCACCACGCGAATCACATCCGTACCAAGAACGCCAGTATCCACAAAGGCATAAGGGCCGCAGCCGCTTGTTGCATTGAGCGCATCAACAAGGGTGCCAATTGCCCCAGGAGCAACATCGTTCTGAATTTCCATCAACCCGGCCACATCTGGATTCATTCCGCAAATCGCAGCCACCAACTTAGTCTGCTGGCGGACCAGTTCACTGGCCGAACTCGCACCGCGTGCCGTTGGGAACGTTGGTCCTGTGAAGTAGTTCAGGGTGTTGAAGCTGGAAACGCGCAGTGTTCCTGCTGTTAGCGCTGGAGGCGTCGCAGCACGGTTGTTTGCGCGAGTAAAGGTCAAGGGTTGTGTGGGGTTGATGCGGTAAGCGCTGAACCCATAACTGAGCACCCCGGTCACTTGCGGCGCAATATCGCCTGCGCGCAGCGTATTATCTGCCGCCAGATACGGTACAACGGGCGGATTGGAAACACTGCTGCCATCATCCACAATGATCAGGCTGCGCGCGTTGAGGTCTGCCTGAGCTATGGATGCTGCTCCCGGTTGCACCAGATGTGTCGCTTGATACAGACGGCCATGACCTACGATCACTTCCCCGTAACGGCCCAGGTTGTAGTGGCCTTCAACCGTGATATTGGGGATGGTGATCAGCATACCTTCATAGTTTTCCCAATCGGCCAGATTCGCAATGGGCAGAGCGACGGTTGTGGACGAGACTGAACCCGTGCCGCAGCGGATTACGGAAGATACAGTGCCGATCTCCGTCAGGCCGTTATATTCACTCACCCTTCCTGTCACACGCACCACCTGGCCGACCGTGACATCTACACCAAACCCGTTGTCGAAAACGAAGATGCCGTCTGAGGTCGCCGGGTTGCCATCGCCCGTTGCCGCCTGGATGTTAAACCCACTTAATCCGGTGGTGGTGCTCTGGAAATCGCCGGTCACAACACCCATAACCGTATGGATAATCCCGGTTTCTGGATAGAGCGAGCCATTTTCCTGCAAATCATAAATTCCAGCGGTTGTCGGGTTTGCACACGCAGGATCCGCCCCGACCTGAACCATCACGCGGGCTTCGTCATCCTGCGCCGGGCTTGCACCCATGTTGTTAGGCTGCGAGTCAGAATCATAGAGTGAACTGGCCGTGACCTGGGCATCATTGTTAAAGTTGGTGCCATTGGCCGCTGTCACTGTAACCGTGATGTGCAGCGTCGCAGAAGCATTGGCGTTCAGATTACCAATCGTCCATGCGCCAGCCGCATAACTTCCGCCGCCATCATCCGAGACATACGTCACGCCTGCCGGAAGCGCATCGGACACCGTCACGCCCGTCGTATCATTCGGACCCGCATTGCTCACGGTTAGCGTGAAGACAATCGTATCGCCCGAATCAGGATTACTGTTATCCACTGTCTTCGTCAGCGAGAGGTCCGCTGTCGGCACACAGCTCGTGCTGGTCGATAGGTTTGCCGCCCCAGGCGAAATACAACGCACCGCAAAGTCAGCACTGTTATTATTGCTATCCATCCCGTCCGGTGAACGTGACAGGCCAACACCGGGAGTCGTATTATCATCGCCGACGCTGGTCCCGGTTCCTTCCGTGTACGGCGCAACGGTATTTCCTTCGTAGCTCAACGCGTCGATCAGGACGCTGCCGAACCGCAAAGCAATTGCATCCGGATTCCCATTCTGGATCAAGTTGGTATCCGGTGTCACGTCCAAATCGCAGTTAGCGGTTGTCGTCGTGTTCGCGCATACCACAAAGTAATCACCCGCCGCGAGGTTGGTAGTCGCAGGTAACACATAAGTCCCATAAACCGTGTTGTTCCCCGCGTTGAACAATATCACACTGACATTCGCCAAACTCACGGCGCTGCTGCCTCGGTTCAAAATTTCGACGAATTCGGCGGTATCGTTACCCACCTGGTCGTAGTCCACTTCATTAATGACCAGCGTCGGCGGAGGGGCTGCGGTAGTGAACGAAAAGACGTAGTTTGCCGCCATCGTGTCCGGCGGATCGATCACATCCGCATCGCTCACCTGGCTCGCCACCACCGTGACTCTACAAGTAACTCCCTCCGGCAGCAGGGCCGCAGGTGTCAGCGTCACGCTGGAAATATTCGTTGCGGGCAGCCCGCTAAACGTGATTGGTGTCCCGACAGGACATTCGAGCGTGATCGCGCTGGCGGTCAAAGTAACCGTTTCGCCGAAGTTAACCGTGATGGTCGTGTTGGTCGCCACTTCCGTCGCGCCATTCGTTGG
>DATAMF010000177.1:0-11653 GCA_036260665.1 Aggregatilineaceae bacterium
GTCCGGCCCCAGCACTCTGGATCGCCCCTGGATAACCGGGTGAGCTGCGCGGTCCAGATCGAAGTGATGCGGCGGCTGAAGGCAAGCGGCACCCCGCACACCGTCTATTTTGTGTTCACCGTACAGGAAGAAGTCGGATCGCGGGGGACACAGCCCGCCGCGTATGGACTCGACCCGCATTTTGGGATCGCGCTGGATGTTACACCAACCGGCGACACCCCCAAGAATCCGCTCACGGCGGTGGAACTGGGTAAGGGCACCGCGATCAAAATGAAGGATGTCGGGCTGATCGTGCCTGCGGCAGTCCGCGAGCTGATGATCCAGCGGGCGGAAGAAGCCGGGATTCTGTACCAGCTTGAAGTGCTGGATTTGGGGAGCCAGGATGGGCGGATGATCCAGATCGCGCGGTCCGGTGTGCCGACGGGCGCGGTAGCGGTCCCGGTGCGGTATGTTCACACGCGGAGCGAAACGGCAGATCGGCGGGATATTGTGGCGACGGTGGACCTAGTGACGGCGATTCTGAGCCAGCCGATTGAATTGTAGCG
Organism: Aggregatilineaceae bacterium; assembly: GCA_036260665.1. Classification (GTDB taxonomy): domain Bacteria; phylum Chloroflexota; class Anaerolineae; order Aggregatilineales; family Aggregatilineaceae; genus DATAMF01. Next base: position 546 of record DATAMF010000177.1, read on the forward strand.
CGCTAGCTGAGCGCACCAAACGGGATCACGGCTTCGGTTAACCAGGGGCGATCCAGAGTGCTGGGGCCGGACAGCACATGCAGCCTCTGCGCGAGAAACGTGATCGGCGCATAAGGCGGGAATACGGCCTGCTGCTGATCCGCTTCGCTCTCGAACTGGGCAACGGTCATGTGTGGGTGGATGTCCGGGCCGAACGCGCCGCCATAGGGCAGATAGTCGGGGAACCGGGCGTGAATTTTGGCGTAGAGCTGGTGGATCGGAGCGGGATGCACCGGGTTCAGAAAGGTCGTGCGCGGGAAACAGTCATACCCATCGAGTGTGATCGCGAAGGGGGCCACGTCCGCGCAGAGGGTGCGCAGCGTCTCACAGGCGTCTTCGAGGTGATCCGGCGGGACAAAGGGATAAACCACGGTGATATGGGCCGGGAAAACGATCAGGAGATGCGGCGAATGCTGTTTGAGCAGGGGAACAGCCAGCGCCTGGACTTCATGGGGCGCGACAATCACAAGAGCGGTCTGAAGTTCCATTTTTACCGATCCTCACCGGCGCACCAGGCAACCAGCGTCAGGTGGCGTACTAACCAGTCCCGGCGCTGCTGGCGAAAACACAGCGCTTCAACCTGCTGCTGAATCCGCAGGCGGTAGATATAACAGGGAGCAAATTGCTCCCTATTCAACCCAGACCTCGACATGTTCGCCGCTCTCCAGATCTTCCATATCGACAACTTTACCCATCGCGCCGCTTTTGATAGCGGTCATGATTTCATCGTAATCGACGCCGGAACTGGTCGGAGTGAAACGCGCGCCGAGCTTGATGCCGACATTCACCAGCCCCATCGGAATGTTGACATTCACCTTGGCCTTACCGGATTTGACATCGGTAATGCGCACGCGCAGCATCCGAGGATCACGGGAGGGAGACGTGGGCGGCTGGGGCGTCCGCGCGCCGCTGCCCAACGCCTGGAGCAGACGCGCCCCTTCTTCGGCGGTAATTTTACCTTCCTGGATCATAGCGAGAATCCGCATGCGTTCTTCAGCGGTGGTCATCCGTGACCGGTCCTTTCTCTGTAGAATTCCAAATCATATGCACCAGCGTGCGCTCCGGCTTAAAATGCGACTGCCGCAGCGCGTCGTTCATCGGTTCGTCATCGGCAGGATGATCGGTGACGAGCGGCTGGTGTCGCCCGCCCAACAGATCAATCGCCTGGTAGACCAGGCTGAGTTCCAGTTCTCCCTGACGCTCAGGACGCAGCAGCGCATCGAACAGCGATGTTAAACTACCTAAACGCGACTCGGTGATCAGCGCGGCATCCAGTTCGCCGTCGGAGTTGGGCAGTCCCCAATAATATACGGTTCGACCACTGAAAAGGTACCGCACACTGCCCCAACGCAGCGGGCGCAAACGATCCAATTCGGTGGGACGCAGCCAGCCTAACCCGCCCTGTTCATTGGGCCGGACAGACGATACCAGACGATAGAGTCGATCCGCATCCCGACGAGTCAAGGCCTGAAGCGATTCAACCACTGTGCCGGGGGTGTGGTAAGACGTGGCACGACGCCAACGGGTGAAGGTGCGCTGCGCGACAAACCCCAGACTTTCATACAAACGACGCGCGCCCTCGTTATCCGCTTCGACCTGGAGCGTGGCGAATTGGCCGTGCGCCGCGATCCAATCCAGCGAGGCATGCATCAGTTGGCGCGCAATACCCCGCCGCCGGAGTTCCGGGTAGACCGCCACATTGGCGATCACATAGCCCCTACCATACCCGGTTCCGGTGATGGAGACATTCCCTACCAAGCGGCCATGCTCATACCAGACAAACCCACGATCCAGGCCGGGCATAACCTGCTTCAACCCGCCCAACATCCACAACAGCGGCCCGGAGCGGCTCATCAGACGCATTTCCTGAATTGCCGCGCGTCCTCCGGCATCCAACGAAGATGCAAAACACTGTTCGATCAGGTCGGCAATGGCCGCGAGATCACGCCGGATGTGAATGGGCTGCAAACCGTTCAGTTTTTCCTGGGTTGAAACAAGCGATGCCGACATAGGCTCCTTATTCCTGGCGTTCTAAGGCGGCCAACAGGCGCTCGGCCTCCTCGATGCTGATCTTTTTCTCCTGCACCATGCGCAGGATCATCAAACGCTCTTCTTCCGTCACCGGATCGTGCGGTTTGGTAGGCGGCGCAGGTGGGCGCGCTTCCCAGCCGCTAAAATCACGCGGGCCGCGCTTGCGCTTTTCCTTCTGGCGATCCATGCTGCGGCGGAAACGCTCGGTCGCGTGCTCAGCCTGCTTTTGGGCGTTTTCGGCCCACCGTTCAGCCTGGGATGCAAACTGCTGCGCGCGGGCCTGGATTTTCTCGTCCAGACCGTCCAACTGCTGGCTGAGGCGTTCTTCGAGATTCGAAAGCCGGGCTTCGACCTGTTCTTCGATTTGAATGCCGAGATCGAAGACATAACCATCTTCTTCACCCACCAGCCGGAGTTCGACGCAGTCTTCCACATGAACCACCGCGCTGCCATCTCCGAAAGTTACGACCTGATGACCATTTTCCTCGGTTTCGGCCATTTGCGCATCTATATCGAGCGCGACTTTGGAATCGAGCGGCAGTTCAAAGCGCACATTCATGCCCGGTTGGATACGGCATAGAATATCTTTGCTGGCGTTAAAGCGATAGTCAAGGCCGGGTTTGAATTCTACATTCAGCACGAGATCGGAACCGACCCGCTCCACCACGCAGCCGCCCTCGATATTGCGCAGATAGAGATCGGAACCCACCGCCGCGATCCAAACTGCGCCCGCTACTTCGCGCACGGTGGCATCCGCGCCGACGGCTTCTACTGTCACATTACCCTCGGCCCATTTGACGCGCAAATCACCGCCCACGGTTTTTACCTGGGCGGCATGTATACCGCGCAGGGTGAGATCACCGCCCACGGCCCCGACTTCCAGATCGCCGCCAATATCGGTGATCTTCGCATCACCGCCGACCTGCTGCACGACCACGGTGACTTCGGTGGGAACGGTCAAACGGCAGTCGCCGCCACAGCGGACGAGATAGGGTTGGCCGTTGCCAATACGCTCGACGCGGAGGGCATCGCCCTCGGCCACCAGATCACCGCCGCCGCGCCCACGCAACCGCAGATCACCGCCGACCTGCTGCACGATTACCGGCACATCGACGTCTTCATAGGCTACTCGTGTCATTTTCGCATTGCTCCTATTCCATTTACCGGCGCAGCATCCGCTCTGTTTAACCCCAATCCCCCGGTCCCTTTCCCCACTCCGTAGAGAAAGGGGAGCAAAATTATGGATGGAAAGGGTATCAACGGCACTGATGTGCCCCTATAAAATGAGGCTACTGATTACTCGATAAAGATGTGAACCCGCTCGTTGTCGTCTTCGTCTTCGACTTCCACCAGCGTCCCGGTGATTTCCTTGTTCTTCAGTGAGTCGAGCACATCGTGCATCAACCCCTCATCGACTTCATCGGTGAAACGCGCCCCGATTTTTAACCCTAGATTAACAAGGCCCAGCGGTACATTCACCCGCACGCGACTTTTGCCTGTCTCCAGGTTGCTGACATGAATCTTCAGCCAGCGGCGGCCCGATTTCGATTCGGAGGCCGCCGGGGGCAGGGCAGGTGCCGCCGGGGGTTCGACTGATTCCTGGGCGGTGTTGAGCATTTCGGTAGCGCGGGTGATGTCGATTTCACCTGCGGCCAATTTTTCGAGGATTTCCTTACGTGTTGCCATGATAATCGCTCCTTTCAGGGCATTTCGCCGCGCAAGAGTTCAACGGCTTCTTCCGAACTGATACGGCCAGCGGCCAGATCATCCAGCACCCGGCGGCGCGCGGCTGGGGTTAATTCGTCAACGGGTTCAGCACCGCCGGACACTTCATAACCCATCGCCGTGATCACCTCATTTAAACGGCTGCGAACGGTGGGGTAAGAAATATCAAGTTCTTTTTCGACGCGCGTAATTTTGCCTTCGCAGCGCAAAAACACTTCTACAAATTCAAGTTGTTCAGGCGATAACAGCGCCAGTCTGCCCAGCGAAAAACGACCTTCGACGGTCACATCGCAGTTGGGGCAGTACAGGCGGGTGACGGTCATATTTTCGCCACAGACAGGACAATGACCAGGAACCGGATAAACAGGATACATAGACACTTCCTCACACTGAACGCTTTTCTGATTAAATAGTAACAAACAAGGTTAAAAATGTCAACTTGCTTTATCAGAAAAATCAATGTTTAGATTGATAATCTTGAAATGGCGATTAATTTCAGGTTGCGTAGCCTGTTGATTAGGAACAAAAAAAGATGTAAAATTTAGATGACTTCAGTACTATGACGGCAATAGAATGGAATGGATTAAAATTAATAAAAGATTATCCCATCATTAATTCGTTTCATCTAGCAAGAAAGGAGTCGTTCGATGGCCTTCTGGGAATGGCTGTTGGCTCATCGCGCTGTTCAAAAGGAGATGCGCGGCCAAGCCTTAGTGGAGTATGCATTCATCCTGATTTTCGTCGCTGTGGTTATTATCGCCCTGCTCACTATTCTGGGACCGGGCATCCGCAATATCTATCAGAACATCGTTGATCAACTGAATGGTGTGTAGTAGTTCGTTCGTCTTTATCGATCTTCATCTAGACCTCGCTCCAGCGGGGTCTTTCATTTTTTTGAGTGATGGGTTTTGAGTAAAAGTGAAGCAGCACGTGTAACGATTCCAAGCACCCCTAATCCCATACGCAGAAGTTAAGCGTTTGCCGGCGGGTGAACCCCTCCCTAAATCCTTCCCCGCTGGCGCAGAGAGGGACTTAAGGCACGGGATGTGGGGTTGGAGGGTATGCTGGGGACGATGGGAAAGGTGGTGTGTGATGAAATGGTTAACGATTGGATTCGTGGTGTTTATCGTAGCGGTGGTGATTCTGGCGGATACGGGCAATGGTGAATGGATGTTTCGATTGATTGGAATGGTGCCGGGCGGGGACAAAACCGGGCATTTTGTGCTGGTCGGCACGCTGGCGCTGCTGGTGAATTTGAGCCTCAAGGCGCGGCGGGTCGAGATCGGGCGGTGGAAGGTGCTGCTGGGGAGTGCCGTGATCGCGGCGGTGTTCACCGTTGAGGAATTTTCACAACTTTTGTTTGAAACGCGGGGGTTCTCGCTGTTGGATTTAAGTGCGAACTACATCGGGATTCTTGTCTTCGGTTGGGTAGCAGCGCGCTGGGTCGAACGGCAGCAGGCCCCCGCCGCTATTCTTCAGGCAAATGATCGGGCGGACTGAGCGCGCCGGATTCGTCATCGGCGGGGAGATTATGCCAGCGTTTCTGGCGGTCTAACCACATGGTCTGGCCCATGCCCGGCTCCCATTCGTCGGCTAACGCACCCGTGGCACGGGTCAGTTCCAGACCGCCAAGATTGCGCGCCATGACATCGAGCATATGGGGCTGAGTCCAGACCAGCGTATCGATCTGAACGGCGGACGCGCCCGCCTCGATAAAATCACGCGCATCGTCGGGGGAATGGATGCCGCCACAGGCGATCACCGGAACAGCGGCGGATTGAACCACCTGCCCCACCGCCCGCAACGCCTGCGCTTTGATCCAGGGGCCGTAGACACGCCCACCGACCAGCCGCCCGGATTCCGGATCGCGGGCAGTGCCACGCGGCGCGGCAGCAACGACCAAGGCCCCGGCACCCGCATCCTGGGCGATTTTTGCCAGCGATTGGGCGCTGTAGAGGGGAAGCTGGACCAGCAGCGGCAGTTGGGTATTTTCGAGGGCGGCGCGGATCATGTCGGGCACTTCGGCACGGGTGGATTGATCGTGCAGGCCCAATTCGAGCGCAGCCACCCCTTCGCAGTTTTCCAACACGGTTGCGCAGCGAGCCACATCAGAAGCGGATGTCGCGGCAATATGGACGATGACCGGCACATGACTGTGTTTCCAGCGTTCACCGTAAATCTGCACGACGCGGCGCAGACCGGGATTCGGAAGTCCCGTATGGACGAGCGCCCCGGATGGCAACGCCACGACACGCGGCCCGCGCGCCACATGACGCGGCTTCCACGTCACCGGATTCGTGACCATCGCGCCGATCTTGGTGAGATCGAGCAAATCCTGATAGGGCGCGCCGTCGAAGCCAAAGATGCCGGACGCCACGAGGACAGGATTTTCCACGACGAGGGTGTTTTTTCCGGTACGTGTCAGTTCGATCATGGTCTACCGTATATCCAACCAAACGGGCTTGTCCACGACACGCCCCATCACGAGCGCGGCATGGTGCGCCGGGGTATCGTAGTGCGCGAGGTGGAGATGGCGGCGGCCCTGCATTTTTTGCAGCACGCGCACGACATCCCACTGCACACTGATGCCCTCGACGTGACCCAAGCTTACCACCGGACGAAACACTTCTGAATCATACACATGCAGCCAAGCTTCCTGCGCGATCCGCATCGGCTGATCTTTGCCTTTGCGCCCCGTCGCCGTTGCTGCCGACTGGGAAAGCACCAGATACTGAATGCGATCAAATGGGATACGCCACGCCACCTGACGGGTAAAACGTCCCTGGTGGCGGACTTCGTGCTGGTTGACATCGATGACTATATCACTGATCATCAAAAAACGGCCCAGATTATAGATCGCCAGCAGGGCCATCAAAACGCCGACGGCCAGCCCCAGGTTAGGAAGCCAATCGGGATTAACCGCCGCCAAACCACGCGAACGCGTCCCCACACCTAACACAAAAAAGAGCACTGTGATCACTGTGAAAGTCAGCACCCGTCCGCCGATCATTACCAGGGATTTGCCGCGCAACTGCCAGACATAACCTTTGGGAGTGGCCGAAAATTCCCAATTTTCAAATTCAAAGGGCGGCTCTTTGACGGAGATGTCAGGAATCTCAGCAGCGGTGGGGGTTTCGACTTCGATCTCCGGCACATCCAGGCGTTGGGTGGGTTGCAGCGACTGAGTATCGCCCAGTGGATTGATGGGCTGGGCTGCCGCCGGGATGAGATGGAAGGGACGGTCAATGATCCGCGCTAACGATTGGCCGGCCAGTTTGGCCTGCACCATGTGATCGGCGGACTCGCCGCTCGGCCAACTCGCCAACCCGCACCAGCGCACCTGAGGGCCGCTGTTGGGGCGAGCGGCTAACAAAATGCCGAGGTGCCAGTTGTTACTCTCCGGTGCCCAGCCGACAACCACCCGCGATATCTCTGCCGGGGTAAGCTGTTCGGCAGGCAGTTGGCGCGCCTGAGTAAAAGCGGGCGAACAGGTGATGCCTTGGGCCGACGCCTCAAACAAAGCCGCGAGGCGTGACGGGTCTGCCGGATCAAGTGTGCCGTTGACCAGACGCCAGGAAGTCGGATACAGTTCAATCGTTAGATTATGCGCAGCGCGGATACTTTCCATCTGACATTTCACTCAATTCGGCGTTAAACGTTTGTCGATAAAGTCTACCGCACGGCATGGCGCGCGGCGAATAGAAATTCTCAGGCCCAAAACAGGATCACGGTTCCGGCCATCGCCAGCGCTGTCCCGGCGACAGCACGCCCGGTGATCCGCTCTTTGAACAACAGCCACGAGAGCGGGATCAAAATGATGGGGGCCAGACTCGTCAGGGTCGAGGCGACTCCGACCGCTGTATTCTGCACGGCGATGAGCGACAGCCAAACCCCAACAAAGGGGCCGAAGATCGCGCCCGCAAACATGATATAGACCGCGCGCGGGTTGGCGTGCAGCGCTTTAAAATTGGCGCGCACCTGGCCCTGGAACAACGTGATCAGCCAGATCGTAACGCTGGCGACGACCAGCCGCATCATGTTGCCGGAAAGCGCAGGGAAATCGTCGCGCAGACCGAGCTTGGAAAACACAAGTCCGCCTGCCTGCCCCAGCGCGGCACCCAGCCCCAGCAGCACGCCCATCACATAAAAGCGGCGGGGCATTTCGGGCAGCCCCGTCTGCTTGCCATCACGCGGGGCCGTGACCACCCAGGCGACACCACTCACGGCTAAGAGGATGCCGACGATCTCCAGAGCGGCCAATTCTTCGCCCAGAAAGATCCAGGCAATCGCCGCGCCCATAACCGGGGAAAGGGCCATCAGCAGCATGGTGAGACGAGGGCCGATCATGACAAAGGCTTCAAACAGCATGGCATCACCCAGCACAAAACCGATGATGCCGGACAGCCCCATATACCCCCAGCGCCACAGCGGGGCATGGATGGGGAGAAACGCGCCCTGCGTGACGAAATGCAGCAGGCTGACCATCAAAACGGCCATCAGCAGGCGGGTGCGGTTGACGACCTGCGAGCCGACTTTGCGCCCGGACAACGTGAAGAGGATCGAGGTGAAGCTCCAACAAACAGACGTGCCGATTCCGGCGAATTCGCCCCAGTAGTCAGACAAGGTGATTCCCTTCTCCAAAAGCGACTGATCATATCCCCCTGAATCAAAATGGGGGCGATCCTGGCCGGATCGCCCCCCTAGAACTGGTTTTGATCGAACGGCTAACGCAGTTCCAGAGTCTTCGATTGCACGATGTTCTCGGCGTAGGTCATAAATTCGGCCACATGCATCGAACCGAGGTCTTCGCCGCTGCGCAAGCGCACGCTAACCGCGCTCTTTTCGATGTCCCGATCACCGACGACGAGCAGCCAGGGAATCCGCTGGATCGAGGCTTCGCGGACCTTCGCGCCGACGCGCCCTTCGGAGTCGTCCACTTCGACGCGGAAACCGCGCGCTTTTAACTGGGCGGCGACATCGCGGGCATAGTCCAGGTGGCGATCCGCAATCGGGATCATTTTGACCTGAACAGGCGCGAGCCACGCCGGGAATGATCCATTGAAGTGTTCGATCAGAATGCCGATGAAACGCTCCAACGATCCGAACGGCGCGCGGTGGATCATCACCGGGCGGTGGCGTTCGTTGTCCTCACCGACGTATTCGAGTTCGAAGCGCTCCGGCAGGTTGTAGTCTACCTGCACGGTGCCCAACTGCCATTCACGCTTGAGCACGTCGCGGAAGATGAAGTCCAGCTTGGGACCATAGAAGGCGGCTTCGCCCTCTTCAACCACATAGTTCAGGTTCAAGACCTGACAGGCTTCAATGATGGCGGCGGTTGCTTTTTCCCAGACTGCCGGATCACCCACGTATTTATCCGACTTGGGATCGCGGATACCGACGCGGGCGCGGAAGTCGGTCAGGCCCATGCTGTTGAATACAAACTGGGTCAGCTTGACCACTTCGATAAACTCTTCGAGCAACTGCTCCGGCGCGACGAACAAATGCGAATCATCAACGGTGAAGCCGCGTACACGGGTGAGGCCCGTCAACTGACCGCTCTTTTCGTAACGGTAGACGGTACCAAACTCGGCAAAACGAATCGGCAGATCACGGTAGGAGCGCATTTCGCTTCGGTAGATCATAATGTGATGCGGGCAGTTCATCGGCTTGAGCAGGAATTCTTCGCCATCCACATCAATCGGGCTGTACTGGCTGTCCTTGTAATAGGGATAGTGCCCGGAGGTGCGGTAGAGATCCAGCTTGCCGATGTGCGGCGTCACAACGGGCGAATAGCCGCGATCAAGCTGCGCCTTACGCAGGAATTGTTCCAGCATCTCACGCAAGATCGCGCCTTTCGGCTTCCAGAGCGGCAGACCCTTGCCCACCAGCGGATCGATCACAAACAGGCCCAGCTTCGGACCCAACACGCGATGATCGCGAGTCTTGGCCTCTTCGAGCAGGTGCAGATATTCTTCCAACTCTTCAGCGGTACGCCAAGCCGTGCCATAGATGCGGGTCAACATCTGATTATGTTCGTCGCCGCGCCAATAGGCTCCCGCCGGAGCTTTGAAGGTGATGCTCACGGCGTCGGGATTGATCTCGCGGGAGTTGGCAACGTGCGGCCCCCGGCACAGGTCTTCGAAGCCGTCCTGTTTGTAGGTGCTGATCACCACAGCATCCTGGGTCTTTTCGCCGTATTCGTCCACGCCGCCTTGTTCCAGCCCTTCGATCAGTTCGATCTTATAGGGCTGATCTTTAAAGAGCGCGCGGGCTTCGTCGGCGCTGACTTCGCTGCGCTCAAACGTATGGCCTTCTTTGATGATCTCACGCATGCGCTTTTCGATCTCGGCCATATCCTCTTCGGTGAGGGGGCGCGGCAGATCGAAATCATAGTAAAAACCGTCCTCGATGGGCGGACCGATAGCGATCTTCGCTTCGGGGAACTTTTCCAGCACGGCCTGCGCCATAATGTGCGCCGCCGAGTGCCGAATGCGATAAAGCTGGCTGTCTTCGTAGCGTTCCATGTTCCTTATCCTGTCCAATCTCATGCCCATCCACCAGACGACAAACATCGGGTAGCGGGATCCGCATGAGACAAATCAACCTATGGGATGTATGTGTGTGCAGGGGCAATTTGCGCTAAACCCTGCTGCCGCCAGCGTCGCGGCCCGGCAGAGATCAGCGCAAAATGTCTCTACCGGAGCCGCCCGACAGTACCTGTGTCATCGGTTGTCATAGCTGCCTCCCTGCTAGTCCTATACGGCTGCCGCCGAGGACTCACTTTCTTCGCCCAGAAATTCGGAAAACACACTTTCAAAAACACCTAAGACCATCAGGTTATCCACGACATCCTCGATGATCTCCGACACCAAGAGATCGACAATCACATGCGGCGTTTCGAGCGCCAAAAACGGTGTTGGGGCCAGAGCACGTTTATGGTTGCGCGCCACTTCGAGGCTCAACTGCATTTCCTGGCGGAGATGCCCCAAAGTCACAAAATGAGCCTGCCACAACTGACCGTCTTCCATTTCGACCAAGACATCCGCACTATCCGTGCGCGGGTCAAAACCGGCTTCCGGTTCCTGTTCAATCCAGACACGTTTGACTAACACGGCGAAATCCTCACCTTAATTTTTAACCCTACACACATAGTACAACAGTTTTCGCCGTTTAGACTGCGCCAATATTTTCTTTACCCCTTACCCCTGTATGAGGAGTCAAACCGGGATGGCCTTAGACTCAATCAGACCAATAAAAAAACCCACGCCCAATACTATTTGGGGCGAGGGTTATCATCCACGCGGTTCCACCCA
>DATAMF010000183.1:0-3994 GCA_036260665.1 Aggregatilineaceae bacterium
GTCTGCAAATAACCGTTATATTGGGCGCGAACGGTGTGCGCCGGATCGATGGGACGGATGGAAGACAGCACCTTCACTTTTTCGTTGCGGAGCGGGGTGGCGGAAAAAGAAGATGGTGGTTCCATAGCGACCAACGAAAGCAACTGCAACAGATGGTTCTGGAACATATCGCGCAGCACCCCGGCCTGATCGTAGTACCCGGCGCGATGCTCGACATCGACGGTTTCGGCGACGGTGATCTGGACCTGTTCGATGTAGTTGCGGTTCCAGATCGGCTCGAAGATGGTGTTGGCGAAACGGAAGAATAAAACATTCTGGGCGGTTTCTTTGCCGAGATAATGGTCGATCCGATAGACCTGATCTTCATCAAAAACGGTGTGAATGACCTGATTCAGGTGTTGGGCTGACTGAAGATCGTGGCCGAAGGGTTTCTCTACCACGATGCGACACCAGCCCTGGTGCTCACGGCCCATGTTACGCTGACCAAGACATGCGATGATGGGCGCATAGAGGGAGGGTGCAACGGCCAGATAATAGAGGCGGTTGGCATGGCTGCCTTCGATGGAGTGCAGAAAGGCTTCCAAGGACTCGTAGGCAGCGGGATCGGTAGCGTTATGGGACTGATACCAGATTCCCTGGGAAAAGTCGTTCCAGGTGTTTTCGTCCAAGTCGGGAATGCCGTCGCGGAGATGGGCCCGAAATTCTTCGTGCGAGTAGGGGCTGCGGCTGGTCCCGACGAAATTAAAGGGCTGTGGTAGACGGCCCTTGCGGTGGAGATGGTATAAGGCAGGGATCAATTTGCGCTCGGTCAGATCGCCCGACGCGCCAAAACAGATTAGAGTGGTTGATTCGGTAGTCATCTATTCCCCCAGCACATTGGATCAAGCAGAATATAAAGGCTCGATGGCTGATAAGGCCAGATTTTGTAGATCACAAAATTGTCCACTTTGATCAAGGTTGTATGCAAATGGACGTGATCGAGGGCCGCAAGCCAAGGGGCAGCGATCTGGGGGGAAGGGGCGACCAAATAGCGGGGGTAGGATTGGGCGGCCATGTCTACGGCTAAGTCGTCGGGCAAGGGCATATAAAGCACGATCACATGGGGATTGTTGCCCAGGTAATAGGATAACTGCCAGCCCAGCCAGTGATCGTAAATGATCTCACCGCTCAGTTCAGTATTCAGATAGTTGGCAAGGTGGTCGATTCCGGTGGAGTCGTCGGTGGTAGCGCGGAGGGTGTGAAGTGTAGAGGGGAGGATCAGCAAAGGGATCAAAAGCACGGCAAACAGGAGCTGTTTAGGGAGGCTGGTCAGGATGTGGGTGGCAAGAATCAACAGGAAGGGAACGAGCGTATGAATATAGCGGTCATAGGTGTTGAAGGCGATCAGCCAATGCCATGATAAAAAGGCCAAGGCAAAAGCGGCGATCAGCCAGTCCGACAGCGCAGAATAGGAGCGGTTGCGACGGGCCAGCCAGAATGGAAGGGCGAGTAAAAAGGCTCCGGTTAACCACGAGGAGCCGGTGACGGTAGCGAGCCAGTGAAACCACTGTTTAAGGCGGGGCCAGAGTTCGGCGGATCGGATGAAGCGGCGGGGATTGTTGCGCTGGTAGCCGAGTTCAAAGAAGCTCGGAGATTGTCGGAGCCAATCCCAGAGGACGAGAAGGGCTACGCCGAGCAAAAAGGGATAGAAGAAACGCCATATTACGCGGCGCAATGTTGGCAGGTCGGGGACGTTGACGTTATAGGCGAAACCGAGCGCGAGAATGAGGGGAAGAAAGAGGATCGCATTCGTTTTGCTGGCGACCATCAAGGCGGCGGCGATCCCGGCAAGTTCCCAGCGGGCGCGGACGGCCAACCAACAGGATAGCAGGACCCAGAAAGTGGCCTGGACATCGGTAAAAACAGTGGCGGAAAAGGATAGATCGTAGGGGGAGAGTGCCCATAACAGCAGGGCGACCAGGGCCAGAGTCCGGCTGGGGTGAAGCGTGCGGGCGAGTTGATAGAGTACGGCGAGACTAAGGACGCTGAAGAAGGTGTTGGGGAGGCGGGCGGCGAACTCGGACGGCCCTAATAAACGAAACGAAAGCGCAGTGACAAAAAAGGTGAGCGGGGGTTTATCGAGATCGGTGGTTTGGAGCAGAATGTCGCCGCGATGACTGATCAGGCGGGATTGGGCCGCAAAAAGGGCCTCATCGGGGGAGAGGCGGACATCACGGCCCAGCATGATCAGGCGCAGGGACAGGCCGATCAACAAAACGGACAATAAGACAAGCGATAAGCCTAGCCGGTGAACCGGTAACGGATCAGAGTCCATAACGCGGTGAAGCCGTCCTTCCAAGTGATCTTCTTGCCTTCCCAGCGCTCACGACCTGCATAGGAGATGGGCACTTCGTAAATACGGTGTCCGCGCTTGAGGACTTTGGCGGTGATCTCTGGTTCGAACTCAAAACGGCGGGAACGCAACTTCATATCGCGGACGACTTCGGCGCGAAAGACTTTGTAGCAGGTTTCCATGTCGCTGAGAATGGAGTCGTAGAGGACATTGGTGGTGAAGGTCAGGAAATGATTGCCAATCATATGCCAGAAAAACATGGCCTTACGCGGACCACCTAAAAAGCGAGATCCATAGACGACTTTGCTGACACCTTCTTCGATAGGTTTGAGCAGGGCCGGGTAATCACGCGGGTCATATTCGAGGTCGGCGTCCTGGATCAAAAAGATGTCGCCCGTGGCCGTTTGAAACCCGGTGCGGACAGCCGCGCCTTTGCCCTGATTGCGCTCGTGGAGCACGATTTTCAGGTCGTCACTGGGGTCGATGGTGGCGAGAATATCACGGGTGCCATCGGTGGAGCCATCATCGACGATCACAATTTCATCCGCCAGTTCAACGGCACGCACGCGACGGATAATTTCTTCGATGGTACTTTTTTCGTTGTAGCATGGAATAATTACGGAGAGTTTCAAGGCAATTTCCTTCTTGTGCAATGCTCAGCGGCGGGACATTATAGCCAAGGGCCAGTGGAGCGGCAAACCACGATTATCCTACATTGACCTTGCAGTTTATCGGCGGTAAGCTAGGGCCATCTGGAGGAGATAAGACGGATGATAGATTCAGGATCACTGACGATTCGCGGCCTGCATACGGATGACTGGGAAAACCTGTATCCGCTGCTGCATCAGGATGAGGTGCTGCGCAACTCGACTGAATTACCCTATACCCCGGAAGATGGTTTTCGGGAACGGTTTAATAATCCGCCTGCGACACTGCATACCTTGATCGCGGAGACGGGACAACCCAGTGGGCGGAAACGGATCATCGGGACGGCGTGGCTGACGCAACTGGAAAACCGCCGCCGCCATTGTGGGGAACTAACGGTGGTGGTGTATCCTGAATATCAAAACGCGGACGTCGAACATATGCTGCTGCAAGCGGCGCTGGAACTGGCGGATCAATGGCTGGGACTGCACCGGGTTGACGTGCTGGTGTATGCGGATCAAACGGCGACGATTGAATTTTACGGACAGCATGGATTTAAACTGGAAGCGACGATGCGACAATACGCGTTTCGGAACGGCTCGCTTCAGGATGCGGCGCTGCTGGCGCGAATACGCCCTGATATTGGTTCGGAGGAAAAATGAGCCGCAAGAACATCGATGTGACGATCCGAGGACAGGAAGCGGACGACTGGGAAGGAATCGCGGCCCTGCGCAACTGCCCCGGTGTGATTCACGGGACGCTGCAACTGCCGTACCAATCGCGAGATATGGTGCGCGAAAAGGTCGAAAATGTGCCGCCCGGACGGTATATGATCGTGGCGGTGGTTGAGGAGCAGGTGGTGGGACAACTGGGAATCCAAGTGGAGACCGGACGGCGGGCACACAGCGCCCACCTGGGGATGATGGTGCATGATGATTTCCAGGGGCAGGGAATAGGAAGCGCCCTGCTGATGGCGGCGATTGATCTGGCGGAAAACTGGCTCAACCTGAGCCGGAT
>DATAMF010000351.1:0-11245 GCA_036260665.1 Aggregatilineaceae bacterium
TACCCCTGGCTGGTAATGTAAAACGGCACATTTTTATAAGCCAGTTCGGAGTCGGTGCCGCCGTCATCATTCCAACTGTCCAGCGCCTGCCCGTTTTTGACCAATGGACCAAAATGCTCACCCAGGCCGTAGACGGTTTCACCGACCTGGAGCGATAACTGATCGCGCAGATAGGTTTTGCCCTGCTGCGTAAACAAGCCAATCGCGTGCTCCTCGCTGGCGGTGAGCGGCTGATCGTCACGCTGGAAGGCGAACTGCCATACGCCATCAACCGGCGCGACCACTGACAGGTTGCCACTCTTCAGCCAGACATGATGTTCGTCGCGCCCGGTGGACACGGCGGGATGTGCGTCTTGCAGATCGAAAGCAGGCAGATGTTCCCGCAGGCCCTTAAAGTGCGTCAGTTGAACCCGGATGACATTCGGCATGGGAGACGAAAACCGTGCTGTAATGCTGGTCCCATGAATATAATTCCAGCGCGCCTGAATCGTGTGATCATAACCGGTGATCATAATCGAATCCGGCTCGACCACCGTATCGACGATGGTGGCTGGATAGATGGCTTCTGTACCGGGCAGTATTTCCCAGTGTCCTCGGTTAAATTTCATAATGCTAACCTCTGTGTAGATAAAATTCTGACCAAATCGAATAGGGGGTTCCTATTTGATACTCCCTGCCACAATTCCTTTTGCCAGTGTGCGCTGGAAGAGGATGAAAAAGATAAGACAGGGCAATACGCCCAGGAGCGCCGCCGTGCTCTGGAAAGTCGCCGCCGCGCCGCGCTGTCCTTGAAACATAGAGACGGCCAGCGGTACGGTCTGGTTGGCATTGGAAACCAGGAAAATCAAGGGCAGGAAAAATTCATTCCAGGTCCAGATAAAAAAGAAGACAAACAGCACGGAGAGCGAAGGCCAGCTAATGGGTACGACTATTCTGAACAGAAGCTGCAACTTGTTGCAGCCGTCAATGACCGCTGCTTCCATCAGTTCCATCGGAAACGCGCTGAAAACAGACGACAACAAATAGGTGCCAAACGCACTATGCAGCACCGAAAAAATGATGATGATCGACCAGCGGGAGTCGTACAGCCCGACCTCTTTAAACATATAATACAGGGGATAAGCGAGCGCCTCCTGCGGGAGTGTAATGGCGATTGCGAAAAATATCAGGAAAAACAACCGGCCTTTGATCCTGCCGATGCCCAACGCGAAGGCATTGAACAAAGACAGCAGCACGCCAACCACCGCTGTGATCGAGCTGATAAAAAGACTGTTCCTCAATTTAATGGTGTAATCGAGGCGTTCCCATACGGCCCGAATGTTGTCCAGCGAGATGTGGTTGGGCATGCTGAGCGGCCCGTCGTTGGTATATTCGGTTTCGGTTTTGAACGAGTTCAGCACGATCACAAACAAGGGGAACAGGACGATTATCAGCAGCGCGGTGACGAGCAGCAGTGACACATACTTCGCAACAAGCGTTCTGGCGGGTGCTCGATGATGCATCATCATGTGAGATTGGTCAGCGATATGCTCTGCCATTATTGATTCTCCCGCCGCTCTTGCCGAGTCTGGATGAACATGAATACTGCTGTCAGCAGAATGATGATGCTGGTTAGAAGGGTGGCAATGGTGGCTCCATAACCGACCTGTGGAACTTCAAAGAAGTTTTTGTAGGAAAAACGGGCGGCTACGATGGTGGCTCGGCGCGTGCCCCGGCTCATCACATAAATGGGCGCAAAAACTTTCATGGCATGAATAGCAGTGGTCAGAATCACCACATAGATTTCAGGGCGGATGAGCGGAACCGTGATGCGGGTGACTTTTTGGATCCAGGATGCGCCGTCAATGGAGGCGGCCTCATAGAGTTGGGGATCGACGCGTTGCAGGGCAGCCATGAAGATCACGAGCGGGTAGCCGAGTTGGAACCAGACCATCATCCCCATAATTGACTTGAGCGCAAGATCGCCGTCGCCCAACCAGTTCCGCTGATATTGTTCGAGGCCCACCGCATCCAGCAGCCAGTTCAAAATACCCCAATTGGGCTGGTAGATCCAGCGCCAGACAATCGCCGCGACGACCAACGGCATGATCTGCGGCAGGTAAAATCCGGCGCGAAAGACGCTGGTGGCGCGCTGCCCAAAATGATGGGTGATGTTGTCGTAGAGAAAAACGGCTAGCAGCAGCCCCAGAATCGTCGGGATGACGGTCATGGCGATTAGCAACTGCATGTTGTTTTGAAAGGAGGCCCAGAAGAGTTCGTCGTGAAATGCTTTTTCGTAGTTGTCGAACCCAATCCATTCCGGCGTGCCTACGCCTTTCCATTTGGTGAAGCTGATTCCGATATTCGCCGCGAAGGGCACGATCACGATCAGCAGAAAGGCCAACACACCGGGTATCAGAAAAACGGCATAGCCCCTAGAGCGTTTGTATGACATCACGATGGTCCTCATTAGGGGCAGTGCTCTTGTCAAAGAGCACTGCCTGCCAGTTCATTGTTATTCCAGCGAGGATTTGTAATCGTTGTAGGCTTCGTCCAGCGAGTCGAGGAACTCTTCGGGCGAGAGGTTGCCGTCGATCAACTCCTGGAGGCCGCCGCCCAGCACATCCATGAAGCCGGGGACGGGCCAGTCGGGATAAAATGCGATCCCGTCATTTTCGACGATAGAGGCGAAAGCGGCATTCAGTTCGAGAATTTTTGGATCTTCGATCTGAGTCAGGTCCGCATTGATCGGGATGCCGCCCGCGTTCGCCATGAGCGTCTGCGACTCGGTGCCGAGGGTCAGGTCAATAAAGTCATAGGCGAGGTCTTTGTTTTTGGCGTTTTCAGGGACAACCCACAGATTGCCGCCGGAGCCGGTGTTGAACTGCTTGCCAGGCATAATGAAGATGCCCCAGTCAAAATCGGTGATCTGCGAGATAAACCCACCGAAGGCCCAACTTCCGGTCAGGTTCATGGGGGGTATGCCCTGGACAAACGCGGCGTTGGAGTCGGCGTAGATGACGCCTGTCGAGCTGTCGCCGTAGTAGCCCTTTTCGACCTCTTCAGCAAGTTTTTCAGCGCCGAAAGTGAAGGCTTCCCCGTGGAAGTCCACATCGCCAGTCAGGAACTGGAAGTTGGAGATCAGGTCACGATCCGCTTTGTAGAGCACCAGTTCATAGAAGTTGTGGGTGGCGGGCCAGATGTCGCCCGCGCCGAGCGTCAGGGGGACGATACCGGCTTCAACAAACGCATCCGCTACCGCTTCAAATTCTTCGAAGGTGGTCGGCACGGCAATGCCATATTCTTCGAACATATCTTTGTTGTAGTAGACCATCACGAATTCGCCGTAGGTGGTCACACCGTACAGATTGCCCGATCCCATGATGCCGTTTTCGTTGTAGCGGCAGGTGGTCAGGATGCTAGGGCTGAGAATGTCGAGCCAACCGCGCTCTTCAGCAACCTGGCTGAGATCGGTCAGCAGACCTGAACTGGCATACAACCCTGCCGTCGCATTGCCTTTGTTGATTTCCATGACATCCGGCACTTCGTCGGAGTTCAGGATCATCATGCCGGTTTCCTGGATTTGCTCGAAAACTTTCTCTTCGAACTCGACGGTAACATCGGGATGCATAACTTTGAACTGTTCTACTGCATTCTGCCAGGCAATTCCCATAGCAGAGTCGGCGGGTTCATAGTACCATAGCTTGAATACGCGATCTTGCGCGTATGCGCGCGGTTGGGCAGATGTCCCGCTGATCGCCACAATCAGCGTGATTGCCAGAGCCAGAGACACCAGTTTTAACAATTTTGTACGCATTTCAATTCCTCCCATAGGCTTTGAAAAATGCTAAAAAAAGTGAAGAGGCTGTGTGAAACTTATATGGTTTTGGTACACCTCCTTGGGCTGCCCCCGCGCGCACTTTTTAGGGACGACGAGGACCAGAGCTGGCGCGTATGACCAAAGGACAAGGCAGCAGCACTTGCGAATTGGCCCGAACCTGTCCTTCTAACTGCTGAATAAGTAACTCAACTCCCAAACGGCCCATTTGAGTATTGGGCGGTTCGACGGTGGTGACGGAGGGCGACATCAATTCGGCTACACCGGCTGATGAACCGATCACGACCAGCGAAAACTGGTCGGGAATGCGCCAGCCCCGGTCAGTAATGGCCTGCATCACACCGGGAACCGCGCGATCATTGATCGTCACCAGAGCGGTGAGATCGGGATCGGCGGCCAAGAGACTTTCAAAAATTTCGTATCCAGCCGAAGCCGAGGCATGACAGCATTGGGTTATAGGGGTTAGGCCCACGGCTTGAACGGCCTGCTCATAACTCTGCTGGGTGCGAACCACCGGGCCATAACCTGACTCAAAGACAGATCGAGACTGGCTCAAAAAGGCAATATGGGTGTGCTGAAGTTCGGTGAGATAGTTGACCGTTTCTGTCGCGGCCTGCTCAAAGTTGGAATCAACATAGGGGATTCCGGCGGTGTCGTTGTTACGCCCAATGAGGCTGAAGGGCAGTCCCATTTCGCGCCAAAGCTGGATCCGCTCGTCGTGAAGATAAACTTCCATCGCCACCACACCATCCACCAGCCCCTGCTGGGCGGACTGCCGCAGTTCCTCGATGTTGTGTAGTTCCGAAGTCCACAGCACCATTTGATAACCGTATTCCCGCGCGGTATTTGCGGCGCTGGTAATGAATTCAATTTCTGTCAGCCCAACGCCGCGTTCGGGAACAGGGAAATGGAAGGCGATGATCCGGCTGCGTTTACTGGCAAGTCCCCGCGCGAGGGCATTGGGCTGGTAGCCAAGTTCGTCCATCGCGGCGAAGATGCGCTGGCGTGTTTCTTCGGAGATCGGGCGGGTGCCGTTGATAGCATAGGAAACGGTGCTGGCGGCCACACCCGCGCGTTTGGCAACATCAATAATGGTAGGCATAACAGGCTCAGTAAATTTATCTTGAAAATTCTATCGAAACGCATAGTCGAAACGTTTCAATCACATCTTGGCATAGATTGCCCGATTTTGTCAAGAAAAACTATGCCATCAGAAAAATTAGCGTAATTCGATGACCGTATCGAACGGGTCGCGTTTGTCTTCCGGAATGGTGATCAGCGTTGATGTGCCGCGCCGTTCCATCGCTAGAGGCGTGCCGTCGAGCAATTTCGCCGCCTGGATGTGATCGGGTATTTGTTCCAGGCTTATGCTGTCGCTCAGGTAATGGAGGACGTGGATATAGTGAGCACCGTTCCCCGTCGTGCTGACCGCTTCCGGCGTGGGGGGAATGATCCCGGCGCGGGTGCCGTAAATTGAAGAACCCTGTTTCTGTAACCAGAGGCCCACCTCGTGCAAACGGTGCGCATGGATGGGGAGTATCTCACCTTCGGCGGTGGGGCCAACATTCAGCAGCAGGTTGGCTCCTGCGCTGGCGCTGCGGGCCAACAAATGAACCAGGTGGCGCGCGGATTTATGATTCTGATCGGTTCGGTGATAACCCCAACTGCCGTTGATCGTCATCCCCACTTCAAGCGGTTTGGCCGAAATCTGCGCTATATTAAACCCGGACGTATTCATCCCCGGAAGGTCTTGCTCAAAACCCTGGATATCTTCGCCGGGCAGGGGTTCCACATGGCGGTTGTTGAGCACGATAGCATCCGGCTGGAGTGTGTGGATCATGTCGTACAGTTTCTCATATTCGAAAGACCCACCGGCTTGGAAATACGCGCTGTTTTCGTCCAGGGGAAAAGCGGGCCAGTCACCATCGAACCACATACAGGCGATTTCCCCAAAATTGGTACACAGTTCGCGGACCTGTCCATGCAGAAAGTCGATGTAGTCCGCCCAGGCCAGTCCGCTTTCGGTACGATAGCGGTACGCCGGGTGCTGCCAGTCGAGCAGCGAGCTGTAAAATCCCAGCTTGACATCCCCTCGCCGTGCGCAGGCATTCGCCAGTTCGTCCAAGGGATCGCGGCCAAAGGGTGTATTGGTCACTTTATAGTCGCTGAGGGCGGTGTCATACATGCTGAAGCCGTCGTGATGGCGGCTGGTGATCACCATGTATTTTTGCCCGGCGTCGGCGGCAATGTTTACCCATTGATCGGCGTTGAAACGGACCGGGTTGAACTTTTGCGCCAGCGGGCGGTAGTCGGTAGGGGAAATCCGCTCGACATGCATAATCCATTCGCCGCGCCCCAGGATCGCATACAGGCCCCAATGGATAAACATGCCAAAACGACGATCCTGAAACTGTTCTAAACCCTGAGATGACACCTGTTTTGCCATTTTTCCTCTCAAATTGCGTGCGTGCTTTCACGGATAATCAATTTGGGCGGCAGGACTCGCTGGTAGATCGGCGTGTTGGAATTTTCGATGAGTGAGATGATGTATTCTACAGCAAGCTGCGCCATCAGTTGGAAGTCCTGGCGAATCGTCGTGAGGGCCGGCACCAGATGGGCTGATTCGGGCACATCATCAAACCCCACGATAGAAACATCGTCTGGGACGAGCAACCCATGTTGGCGCAGCGCGGTGTGCGCACCCAGCGCCATTGAGTCATTTCCGGCGAAGACGGCGGTAAACTGTGCGCCCTGATCTAATAACTGGCACATCGCTTGATAGCCGCCTTCGATGGTGAAGTTTCCATCCACGCTCAGATTGGACTCTAACCCGTTGTTCGCCAGTGTAATTTGCCAACCCTCGTGACGATCTGCCGCATCATAGTTCAGCAGCGGGCCGGTAATTTCGGCAATCTGGCGATGCCCCAGATCGATCAGATATTGGGTTGCCAGCCGCGCCCCTTGAACCTGATCATAGATCACAGAGGGGAGGTTAGCCCCCAACTTCGCCCCGATTTGTACAAAGGGGATACCGCGTGTCAGTTCCACCAGTTCATCATAATCATCAACAATCGGGACCAGAGGGATGAGAACCAGCCCATCGATAAAACGGGATGAGGCACTTTCCAGCGTATGGGCGAACTCGTCGTTATCGATGGCCGAAATGATGAAGTGATAACCGGATTGATGGGCGGAACGCGCCATGTCATACAAAACCCGGTTGAAGCCGAAATAGGGCATGACCACTTCGATGGTATGTGAACGGTTGGTTTGCAGCATTTGCGCGGCGCGGTTGGGGTGATAATCCAATGCGCTAATGGCTTTTAAGACCCGATTACGCGTGGTAGGTGCGACACTGGTGCTGTCGTTGATCACACGAGAAACGGTCTGGTAAGAAACCCCTGCCTCGCGGGCTACATCACGTAAAGTTGCTCTTGGTTTAGAGTTCATAAGGAAAGTGCCCATCTCAAGGCATCATTTGTGCGAGTTCACATTTATTATATGTGACTTGTCACAAAGGTTCAAGCGCCTCATTGGTATTAAGGTTGAATTTAATTTGAACGATTTTTTGAAATGTGCTTGAATTTTGACTCAAAACCATGATATAACTAATTGTGAACAGTCACATTCAAATCTACATTCTAGAAAAACATAACCATTACCAACAATCTCCGTGTATCTCAGAGAAAGGATGCGTCTACTGGATTCACTTGTGCAAAGCATCTCACTTATCTGCTTGATTGGCAAACAAATAGATGTTAGGAGGCTCAAAACATGAAATACCGCATTACGCTTTTGGTTGTACTCCTTGCCACCTTCCTGGGGGCATTAGGTTCCGTTTCTGCGCAAGATGGTTCGAAATATGGCGAAGCGCCGATGCTAGCGGAACGTGTCGCCGCCGGTGAATTACCCCCTGTTGAAGAACGTCTGCCCGAAAATCCCCGCCAACTGGTCCTTTCGTGGTCCGAAGTGGGGACTTACGGCGGTGAGCTTCGCGTCCCATTTGGTGGTGACAGCCCATTCTGGGGTGGCCAGATGGTATTCTATTCGGCGTGGCGCGGCAGCCTGGTGAACTGGAATGCTGATTTTTCCAACTGGGAACCGAACCTGGCCGAAAGTGTTGATGTGAGCGAAGATGCGACCAGCTACACCTTCTATCTGCGGAAGGGTATCAAGTGGTCGGATGGCGTTCCGTTCACGGCGGATGATGTCGTGTTTTATCTGGACGACATCATGAAAAATGAAGAAATCAACACCGGTAATTTCCCCGAAGGCTGGCTGCTGCCCGGTGACGTGCCGCCCACTATCGAGAAGATCGACGACTATACCTTTACCATCACCTTCGATGTCCCTTACGGCATGTTCCTGATCAACATGGCGGGCTGGGATGGCTGGCAGATGACCGCGGCTCCCAAGCACTATCTCCAACAGTTCCATATCAAATACAATCCTGATGGCATCGATGCACTGATTGCCGAGACCGAAGGCGCGAGCGATTGGGTTACGCTCTTCCAACTGCATTCGGCAGTTGGCCCCGGCGCGGATCAGGCCGTTGTGATGCGTGATGTGAATTATCCGACCTTGTTCCCCTGGGTTGTGACCCAACCATTGGGCAGCGGCACGCAGTTTATCGCGGAACGCAACCCCTATTTCTACTGTGTAGACAGCGCGGGCAACCAGCTCCCCTACATTGACCGGATTGTTGAAACCGCTTATCAGGATGAACAAACCGAGCTGCTCGACGTGCTGGCGGGTAAGTTTGATACCATGCCCAACCCGGCCAACGAAAACCGCTCCCTGTTCTTCGATGATCCAGAAACATCGGGCCTGAAAGTTTATGTTCTGCCGCGTGAAGGCGGTGGTGTGGCGTCGGTCCAGTTCAACATGACCCATCCCGAACTCGGCGAGCTTTTCAGCCAGAAAGACTTCCGTATTGGCATGTCGTATGCCATTAACCGCCAGGAAATTGTTGATATTGTCTACTTCGGCGAAGGAAAGCCTCGGCAGATTTCACCGAATGAAGACTCGCCGCTCTACAACGAGCAGATGAGCAATCAATACCTGGAATACAATACCGACCTGGCGAACGAATACCTGGACAAGGTTCTGCCCGACAAAGACAGCGACGGTTGGCGGTTGCTGCCCAGCGGCGAAAAACTGTCGATTGTTTTCACCGTTCAGTCAGGTGACTACGGTTTGCGTTTCACCGATGTAGCCGAACTGCTCAAGGGGTATTTTGCTGAAGTCGGCGTGGACATCATTGTGGACGTGGTGGACAACCAGGTTTGGACTGATCGCTCCGCCGACAATACCATCGAAGCCTCCGTGTATACGGGCGAAGGTGGTATGGGTATGTCCGCGATTCTCGATCCGCGCTACTATGTACCAAACAGCCGTTCGCAGATTTACGGCAACGCGTGGGCGATCTGGTACCGTGAAAAAGACAACCCAGCCGGTATTGAACCGCCGCAGGAAATCAAGGATGACCTGGCGCTGATGGAACAGGTTCTCCAGGCTCCGACCTACGAACAGCGGATGGACTTGATGAAGCAGGTCATTCAGTTCGCGGCGGATCAGTTCTGGGTACTGGGTATTGCCAGCCCACCGACCACCTACCGTCCGTTGAACGCGAATATCGGCAACGTGCCCGAAAGTTGGGTAGATGGTTGGCCCGTTGGGGGCGTGTCGATTGCCTTCCCGGAGCAGTGGTATTTCAAGCAATAAGCCTCGGCGTTTTGACCGGTAAGAGAATTTAGAACAATTTGGGGCGGGAAAAATCCGCCCCAAAAATTAATAGGAGGTGCTATGGCTAAATTTATTCTCAAACGATTGATGTATATGGTTCCAATGTTGTTTGTTGTGTCGCTGCTGGTATTTGTCACGATTCAACTTCCAGAGGGCGACTATGTGACCTCCATGATCGAACAAATGCGGAACCAGCAGGGCACCAACTGGTCGCCCCAGTTTGAAGAGGCCATGCGGGATCGTTACGGGTTAAAGGAGCCGGTGCTGGTCCAGTACTTTAAATGGGTTGAAAATATTGTACTTCACGGCGATTTTGGCTATTCCTTCCAAAATAATGGCCCCTCGCAGCAAATCATGTGGGACCGGCTGGGGATGACTTTGCTGGTCACATTTTCCAGTTTCATTTTTAGCTGGATGGTCGCGCTGCCTATCGGCATCTATTCGGCGGTGAAGCAGTACAGCATCGGAGATTATATTTTTAGCCTCATCGGATTCATTGGTATGGCAACCCCCGGCTTTTTGATCGCGCTGATTGCGATGTATCTCGCTTTTACCCATTGGGGTGATAGTCTGAGCGGCCTGTTCTCCGTCGAATATGAACATGCCCCCTGGAGCTTGAACAAATTTGTTGACCTGCTCAAGCACCTCTGGATTCCGATGATTATTGTCGGAACCGCTGGGACGGCTGGGTTGATTCGGATTATGCGTGCGAATCTGCTGGACGAACTCAATAAGCCGTATGTGGAAACCGCCCGCGCCAAGGGTATGCCGGAATGGCGGCTGCTGCTTAAATATCCGGTGCGCCATGCGCTCAATCCTTTTGTGAGCACACTTGGCTGGACGCTGCCCGCGCTGGTGGCTGGCGAAGCGATTGTGGCGATTGTGTTGAATCTGCCTACAACCGGGCCGGTGCTGCTGCAAGCGCTCAAAGTGCAGGATATGTATGTCGCTGCCGGGTTCCTGTTGGTGTTGAGCTTCTTAACAATGACCGGAACGCTAATATCCGATATTTTGTTGGCGTGGCTGGATCCGCGCATCCGGTATGAGTAGGTGAAGACAAATGGCTAATATCACCACGACCCAAACGGGTTTACAGCAGGATGTTGTTCCGGCTGCGAGCGCGGAGATTCCTCAGGTTGATGTTGCGTCCCAATGGCGGCTGATGTGGTGGAAGTTCCGCAAGCATCGTTTAGCGATGGTCAGCCTGGTTATTGTGTGCTTGCTGTATACCATTGCGATCTTTGCCGGTTTTTTTGCCCCGCAGTCCAAAACAACTTACAGCAAATCCTATACCCAGGCTCCGCCGCAGGCCATCCACTGGTTTGATGATGGGAAATTCGGCCCTTATGTATATGGGTACAAACAAGAGACCGATCCACTCACCTTTAAGCGCACCTATGTGGCCGATAAGAGTAAAAAATATCCTTTGGGATTCTTCGTAAAAGGCGACGACTATTCGATTGGATTAAGCGGAACATCAGTCGATTGGGTTGATAAGCTGCATTTTAATGCCAACATCCACTTTTTCGGCGCAAAGAATCAGGGTGATCCGTTTTATCTGGCGGGGGCAGATGACCTGGGACGTGATGTGTGGAGCCGGATGATTTATGCCTCGCAAATCTCATTGTCGGTGGGATTAGTTGGTGTTTTTCTGAGCCTGAGCCTGGGCATTATTCTGGGTGG
>DATAMF010000231.1:0-4125 GCA_036260665.1 Aggregatilineaceae bacterium
GCTGTGTAAAACCTACGATGTAAACCCGGCCCATCTGCCGCCCGTCATCCAATCGACCACTAAAGTGGGCGGGTTAACCCCACAGGTCGCGCAGTCGCTGGGGCTGCCTGCCGGAGTGCCCGTTTTTGGCGGCGGCGGTGACCTGTCTCTGATCTCGCTGGGGGCGGGCCGCCTCGATAATAACGCCGTGCATATTTACATCGGCACATCAGGCTGGGTCTGCGCGACGGTCAACCAGCGCATGACGGATGTCAATGGTATGGTCGCCTCGATTCTGGCGGCAGTCCCCGGCAAATATAACTACATCTCCGAACAGGAAACCTCCGGGCGCTGTTTGCAGTGGATCCGCGATCACATTGCCCTGGATGAAATTGGCGTTTACCTCGAACAAAGAACCATCGCCGACAAGGAAGATGAGTATAAATCACTGTATGACTATATGGGCGAAGTGGTCGAACAGGTCGAGCCGGGCGCGAACGGGATCATTTTTACGCCCTGGCTGCATGGCAACCGCTCGCCGTTTGAAGACCCTTACGCGCGGGGGATGTTCTTCAACTTAAGCTTGCAATCCGGCAAGCGCGACATGATCCGCGCCGTGCTGGAAGGTGATGCCTATCACAAGCGCTGGATGCTTGAAACGGTTGAGAAAAAAGTCCCGCCGTGCGGGACGATCCGCCTTGTAGGGGGTGGCGCGCGTTCCAACACCTGGGGCCAGATTTTGGCCGATATCACGGGGCGCACCATCGAAGTCACCGAATATCCCGAAAATGCAGGCGCAGCCGGAGCCGCTTTAGTCTGTGGTGTGGGCCTCGGTGCCATTCGCTTTGAGGATGTCCAGCGCATTATCCATGTTGCCCGCACCTTTACCCCGCGCCCTCAGTATAAGGCGTTGTACGATAGGCAGTATAAGGTTTATCAGCAGCTTTACAAGCGCAATAAAAAACTGTTCAGACTACTAAATACTTAGACTGGAAAAGCTCATGTCTGACAAAAAGTACCCTGTTTATAGTTACCGCTGGATCGTTCTGGCGGTATTTATGTTTGTGAACCTCACCATTCAGATTCTCTGGATCAGCTATGCGCCCATTACCAGCAGCGCCACGGATTATTATGGGGTGGACGATCTGGCGATTGGGCTGCTGGCGATGTCCTTTATGATCGCCTTTATTCCGCTGTCCATTCCGGCATCCTGGGTCATTGATACATATGGCTTTCGACGTGGCGTGGGCCTCGGTGTCGTGTTGATGGCAGCGGGCGGCCTCGCGCGCGGCTTGGCCGGATCGAGTTATGCCATTGTGCTGGTCGGTACGATTGCGGCGGCAGTCGCCCAGCCCTTTTTGCTGAATGCCTGGACCAAAGTGCCCGCTAACTGGTTTGCGATGGAAGAACGGGCAACCGCCGTTGGCCTCGTGACCCTATCGAACCTCGTGGGCACCGCCATCGGCATGGCACTAACCCCTGTTTTAGCGGACAGCCTCTCTATTCCAACCATTCAACTCATCTATGGCGGCGTAACGGCCCTTTCGGCGGTGCTGTTTCTCATTTATTCGCGCGAAAAACCGCCCACGCCCCCCTGCCCACCCGACATGGAAGCCCGTGCCTTGATGCTGGATGGGCTGAAAAATGCCCTGCACAATCGAACCTTTGGGCTGTATCTTTTGGTGTCGTTTATCGGCATCGGCATCTTTAATGGAATCAACACCTGGATCGAGGGCATTGTGCGGCTGCGCGGCTTCTCCTCGACGGATGCGGGCACACTGGGCGCGGTGATGCTGGTCGGCGGTGTGTTGGGCGCGGTGATCATCCCTCCATTTTCCGACAAGCAGCACAAACGCCAGCCCTATCTCCTGCTGGGCATTCTGCTGTCCATTCCCGGCCTGATCGGTTTAACCTTTTTCACGGCGTTTGGGTTGCTCATTGCCTCCGCCTTTATACTGGGTTTTTTCCTTGTGAGCACCCTCCCCATCGGCATGCAGTATGCTGCCGAAATCACTTACCCCACGCCGGAAGGCACATCGAACGGCCTGATCCAGCTTTTCGGACAGGGATCGGTGGTTTTTGTTTTGGTGCTGGACGTGCTGAACACCTCCGACGACTCGTTCACGCCATCCCTTGTGCTTGCCATACTGCTGTTATTGATGAGCGCCGGGGTGATCACCCGGCTCAAGGACCCCTCAGCCCGCTTTCCACCAAACGAATTTGGAGCTATAAAAGAGTGAGATTATCTTTCCCGTGGAAATGATCCTGTGATGCATAAACAGTTATTTCTGATCCTGCTTATTGTGCGGTTCTGTTTTGCTGGGCCGGCCACCGCCCAGGATGATTCGCTTCCTGAACCTCAGAAAATCGAAATTTCGGCTGCCGATGGCACACGGCTGGTGGGCGATTATTACGCCCCCTCGGAACCCGGCGCGCCATCCGTTTTGCTCATGCACATGAACGGCCAGATTCGGCAGTCCTGGCGTTCGACGCAGTTGTTAGAAGCGCTGTATGGCGCGGGTTATGGGGTTCTCGCCGTTGATCTGCGCGGACACGGCGCAAGCGGTGGGCGTGGCACATGGCCGCTGCATCAGGCCGATATGCAGACCTGGATCGCGTGGCTGCGCGCCCAACCCGATCTAGACCCGGAGCGCGTCAATTTGTTAGGAGCCAGTCTCGGCGCAGTTTTGGCGATTCGCGGGATGGCGGATGATGATCGCGTGGTGACAGCGGTTTCCCTCTCCCCCGTCGATATTTCGATCAGCCTGAATCTGGAAGAGGCCGTAACCACGATTGCAGATCGCCCCCTCTTCCTCGCCGCCTCGCAGCAGGATCACAGCGCGGCACACGCCTGCAAAGTTATGATCGCACTGGCGCAGGGCGACGCGCTGTTCCGCCTGTATCCCGGTTCGGCGCATGGAACCGCTATGCTCACGCCGGGTCACAATTTGCTCCCCTCGATCATCGCCTGGCTCGATCAGCACAATGGGCGCTGATTTTCCGCGCCATGAATAAAAACGGTTCCTTGACAATTTATAATTAACTCTTTATTATACTTTCCTGCATTAATTGACAACGGAAGCCGTAACTCAGGGGGGATAGATCATGGGGCGAACTGTTCTTCTAACGAATGAATATATAACCGTCGAATATTTGGAAGACAAAAAAATCATATCTCATGTGGTTCATAAGCCGGTAGCGGGGCAGATGCTGCTTGATGCGCTGAACACAGGGACAGATGCCCTGGTGAAATACGGGGTCTGTAAATGGCTTTCCGATGATCGGCTGAACGGCCCGGTATCCGAAGACGAGCAGGCATTTTTAGAGTGGAACCAGCGCACGATCAAGTGTGGCTGGAAATATTGGGCGTTGGTTGTGCCGCAGAAGGTAGCTGATGCCGGGACACTGATGCCCAGCATGGAGTCCCTGTTTAAACTGGGCTTGCGGATGATGGTGTTTACCTCGGTTGAAAAAGCAATCGAATGGCTGGATCAGATGGAATAAGCTTCCATCGGCAGGTTGGGGCGCGGCGAAACCCCACCCCAATCTGCCCTCTTGTTCATCCGCAGATGCACAAGACCTCACTTGCATCTCAGCTTCGGCGTTTCAGTCGCGGCGGCACAATTCCTCAACCGCGTCGATCTCACGCGGCGGCCCCGCCAGAATTTCGTGCCCGGTTTCGGTGATCACCACGCCGTCCTCGATCCGAATACCAATTCCCTCATCCGGCAGCATGAGGAACGGCTCGATCACCACCACCACGCCCGGCTCAAATACCTGCTCCCGATCATCCGCGTACCGTCCATTTGGATCGTGGATACTCAGCCCGACCGGGTGCCCGCAGTTGCCATAACTGTACTGCGCGACATCATACCGTTTGAACACCTCATACACGGCTTGATGCGCGTCGAGCAGAGTCGAACCGGGTTTCATCGTCTCAATCGCGGTATAGAGCGCTTCCAGCACCATCGCGTAGAGTTCGCGCTGGCGCGGCGTGAAGCGTCCATTTGCCGGGAAGGTCCGTGTGATGTCCGAAAAATAGCCTTCGACGCTCACCCCGGAATCAATAAGCACCAGATCGCCATCCTCGATGGTACGCCGGTTGTCCATGTAGTGCGGAATAACCGCGTTCGGCCCACTGCCTAC
>DATAMF010000251.1:0-1670 GCA_036260665.1 Aggregatilineaceae bacterium
GCTATGATCAGCGAGTGGCAGGAAAAAAGCGACCGGATCGAGGTTGAATTTGGCATCCAAACCAAGGATGGCAAGCCGATTGGCAATCTGGGTATGAACTGGATGTCACCTGCGAACCGGATCGCCAATATCGGCGCGATGATTGGGGAGCCGGACTATTGGGGCGGGGGATATGGGACTGATGCGCTCACACTCTATATCGATTACGTCTTTGACTGGCTCGATCTGCGCCGGATCTTTCTGGATACGATGAGCATCAATGTTCGTGTGATGCGCCAGATGGAAAAAGTCGGGTTCAAGTTAGAAGCGCGCCGCCGCGAGGCCATGTACGGCGACGGGGTGTGGTACGATGAACTGATCTACGGTCTGCTGCGCGACGAATGGCCGGGCCGCGCTGCGGTGATCGAGCGGTTGGGCCTGCGGGAGAAATGAAACTTTCGGGGCGAGTCACCGGCTCGCCCCACAAAAACCTCTAATCCATACTCATCTCCGTACTCAAAACCCCTCCTAAGGCTGGGCTGAGTGAAACGGCTTCTTCCTCGGCTTTTTCGGCCTGCATATCCTGCTCGATATGCATCAGCGCAGGGATAAACATGCCGCTGATTCCCATCGTCGCGCAGAAGACGCCCGCCACCACGTACCACAGCCGCAAACCGAGCGCATCCGCAACAGGTCCGGCGACGATCAGGCTCAAGGGTGACATGGCTGTTGCTGCTGCGCCAACCAGCGTAAAAACACGGCCCTGCATGGTAGGGTCAACCGTGGATTGAAGGAGGGCGAACAGCGGGCCATTCGTGATCGGGTTCATAAAGCCGCCAATCAGCATCCCTACAATGCCCATTGCCAGCGCGGTGCCGGGCGCAGCGCCGATAATGACAGAACCCACGCCCATACCGATCAGCCCAACCATCGAGGTTAATGTCTGATTTTTAAAGCCGCCCCAGATGCCGAGCGTCAGCCCGCCAACCACGATGCCAATACCCCACGCCGCTTCGAGCCAGCCCAGTTCCAGCGCGCCGCCATCAAAATGTTCTCTGACCAGGAGCGGCAGCAGCGAAAAGGCAGGCGTAAAAAGGAAGTTGATCATGGTCGCCATAAATAAGATGATGAGCAAACCCGGCCACCCACGCACATAACGCAGCCCTTCGACTAGATCGGTTAGGACCGAGGGTTTCGGTTCGCCAGCGTGTGCTTCTGTTGAGCGGATCGGTTGTGGGAGCGCGATAAACAGCAGCGGTATGACGGCAATGGACGCGGTGACAATGTCAACTGCGAGGACGCTTTGCATGGGCAGGGCTTCGAGCAGCAGCGCGCCCATTGGTGGGGCAATGATACTGATCGCTCCCTGCAACATCTGGTTAAACCCGGCCACCCGCGCTAAGTGTTGTTCAGGTACCATCAGTGAGGTCGATGCCTGCATCGCGGGGAATTGGAACGCACCAGCCATCGAGCGGATCAACATGATCATGTAGACATGCCAGACTTCAGCCGCGCCAACCGCGAAGAGATACACCATCCACACAGTCGCCAGCGCACTGGTTAAGTCTGCCACAATCATCACACGGCGGCGGTTCCAGCGGTCCACCAGCGCGCCCGCAAAAGGGCTGAAAAAGATCTGAGGGAGCAGGGCGACCAGGGTTGCCGTCGCCAACACTGTGGCCGATCCGGTT
>DATAMF010000265.1:0-6172 GCA_036260665.1 Aggregatilineaceae bacterium
CAATACGAGCAAGCGAGCTATTCGGAAGTAAGCTGGCTGAAAGACGGATCGGCGCTGCTGCTGGATTTGCGCACCAAACAAACGGGCGGCGGGGAAACGTTTTTTGAGATTGAGGCGGTGATTCACTTTGATCCGGTGACCGGTGAGTTTACGCCTGTCGAGGGGCTGGATCTGGAAGCGCTGTCGGAAGACCCCAGCCAGTTGATGGCCGCGCTGGAAGCGCAGGGGTGGGAGGCCGCGACGGATACCCATTTGTCGGGCGTCCAAATTGTGCCGCCGGACAGTTATTATGGGACCGCGCCGGAATCATGCGCCACCTGGGAGATCGCGGACGTAACAACGGATGAAAACGGGGTGCGGACGCTGGACCCGGTTTACACGGTGGATGGTGTTTTCCAACTGACTGATTTGACTAATCTGACCAATGAGAGCAAGCTATTTTTACAGTGGACGATGCCCGACTGCCGTTTGAATATGCCCACAATTGCGTTGGTCAAACTGATGCCGGACGGAGAAGCAAAGGTTCTGGCCGAGGGTGTATTTCCAGGGCTGCGGATCGGGCGGGATCGTTCCTTTGTCGATGCGTTGGTGTCGAACCGGGTTAGCGTATCACCAGATCAACGTTACGCGGCGTGGATCGGTGGAAGCCTGGACACGGGGACCTCGACTCTGAATGTAATCGATTTGGAAACGGGCGAAAATCGTGTGATTCAGCAAGAAGCTGGGACAGGGAGCGGTAGTGGCTTTGTGGAAACACAGGTGATCACGGCGGTGTATTGGATGGGGGAGTAGTTTACTTCCCGGCCTCCTATTCCCACACGCGCCGGTCGGTATTTCGCACGCGGTGGCGTGCAACTTTGGGAGGTGAATTTGCGTAGAGATCGTCAGTGTAGGGGAATGAAATATGCAACGAAAAAACAACCAACTCACTGAACGAGTCGCAGTGTTCAGCGGCGCACTGTTCCTGTTTGGACTGTATGTGCTGTTTGCCACACACCTCATTTTTCCCGGAATTCTGTTTTTGATCTGGTTGATCAGCATGCCGATCCTGTTAAGCGAGGAAGGCTGGATGGGCGTGTGGATCATCGCGCAGACCACGCTCTGGCTGTTAGGGCTGGGATTCCTGCTGTGGGCCGGGATTTTGTTTCCGGCGATTCTGCTGCTGGCAGGGTGCAGCGCGCTGATTGTGGCGCTGGCTCCACCCGATAAAATGGAGCGCCATAAGTTCGCGTGGCCGTTTTCGATGCTAGTCGAACAGCCCGAAAAACAGAAAGCCAAACGCCACCTGCCGATGCCAGAGCAGGATGAACCAGAAGGATCAGATGAAATTGAGTACTACGAGGAAACCGGCAGGCGTCAGCAGGCCGGGCGTTCCTAGAGGAGGGACGTATGCGCATCAGTAAAGAAAAAGCCGGTGGGATGAGCGGCGGTATCTTTTTGATCGGGATCGGGATCATCTTCTGGTTGAATCTTGATTTCTTCCCGTGGATTCTGGTGGTGATCGCGCTGGCGGCGCTGCCAGGAAATGTCGTCAATGAAAGCTGGCCGGCGGCGCTGCAAGAACTGGTGTGGCTGATCGGGTTGGCGGTTCTGTTTGGAACCGGTACGTTTTGGCCGGGTATCCTGATTCTGATCGGGTTGAGCATTATTGCGGGGGCGCTTGCCAAACCGGAGATATTGCAGGATAAACGTAAGCGTGGTGAGGAGAAGCCGAAGCGGGGTTCCATCGAACTGTAATGCGCGATTTGTCTCGAAATCAGAAGAGTCCGACAACCAGCGCGATCAGCGGTTCGATCATGCTGATCGGGATCATTATCCTGGCGGCGGTGGATTCGATATCGTTTTTCCCCTGGATTTTGCTGGTATTGGCCGCTGCCAGCGTGCCCTCCGGGGTCGAGGCAGCGGGATTATGGGGTGTCGTGCCCTCGATTTCGCTGGGTGTGCTGACCATTTTTATAGCGATGGGTCAGGCTGCGGTGGGGGTGGTCCTCATTCTCAGCGTGGGGGTTGCGCTGGCGATTTATAACCGAACACGGAAGAAGTAAAACGGAGAACCATGAGCGGGGCATGGCATGAATTGCCCAATATGTGTCAATTTAAGGAATTTACCCCTAACCCCGGCCCTTTCCCCGCAAGCAGGGCAAGGGAGAGAAAAGCTCCTACCTCACCTCTGACCCCTCTCCAAAATCCTTGGAGAGGGGAAAAAACTAACGCTGCTTGCTGCGCCCCTACGGGAAACTCGGTCCTCAAGTGCTTAAGTTGACACCTATTGGGTAAGGCGTGAATTGCCCCTACAAACCTCACCCCGTTCCAAAATCGGTAGAGAATTGAAAGCGCCTCAATAGAAGTTTCCCGAAACTTGCTCAATTTGACCGCGCCGCATACACTAAATCTCAGTGAGTCGGGCTATCCCCACCGGATAATATTCAATGGCAACTGTTCATCAAGTTCACCTTGGTTCTGAAAATACGTCCGTCCAACAAGGGCGCAGTTCACATGGGCGCTGGCGCTATGGGTTTCAGCGCGCCACGGTCACGCCGGAAGGATTGAGCGGCCCTATTTCTTCCACGCTGCACCTGATCCAAGACGCAAACCGCTTCGTGTTTGTGTTGGCAAATGGGGCGGCGGCGGATGGGTTCAGCCAGCGGCTGGCTGACTATTTGTGGATGGTTGAAGACCCAGACGGCGGCTGGCCGCAAAATGTGCGCGATTGGCTAGCCGATACGTCCCGCTGGCCGGATGTGCCGAACGAGGCCACCCAATTTGTCTGCGGGCGGATTGAACGCCAGATCGCGGGCGGGCGGCTGCTGCTGGCGTGGCTGGGGATGAACGGCGTACGGCTGATTGACCGGGCGGGGACGGATGTCACGCTGGATGTGATGCTGCTGCCCGAAGAACACTGGACGCCAGCGCGCGGCCCGGAACCCGTTGGGATGGCCTTACACGCCTATCGCGGGAGCCTGTTTGGGCTGGCGCGGCTGCTGGTGTTCACCGAAAGCACGCGCGCCGTGGGCGACGAACTGCCCGATCTCAGCATGGCCGATCTGGATCAGGCATTGGTCGATTGGAGCGAGGAAGCCGAACAGGATCTTGCCTTTTTGGACCTGCGGCTAACTCCGGTCTTGAGTGGGCCGGATGCGGTGCTAGTTACCCATCGCTGGGTGTCGGCGGAATTGTGCGAATTGTCGTGGTCGGCGGCACCGACGGCGAATGCCTACCGGATCGAGCAATCCAGTTCGCCAACCTTTGAAGATGCGACGCTGCTGGCGGAACTGACGGATGCCCGGCAGCAGCGTTATACCTTTTCGCCGCAGGCGAGCGGGTCCACTTATTATCGCGTGATCCCGCTGAATCAAGGGGTGATGGGCGCGCCGAGTGATGCGGTGAGTGTCACGCCGATGTCACTCACGCCGCCGATTATGGAAGCGGTGCAGTGGTCTGAAGAGGGCGGGTACAGCCTGCGCTGGTCGCCTATTCCGCAAGCGACCAGCTATGAAGTACAAACCTCCTCCGATCCCGATTTCGATAATTATGGGACAGAGATTGTGTACCGGGGCGAAAGCGCTGAGACGCTGCTGCCACGCGATACGCTGCCGAACCGCTATTACCGGGTACGGGCGATTAATTCGCTGTACGCGCCGCACTCGCCATCGCCGTGGAGCCGTTCGCGGCGGGCACCGGCACGCTTGAATACGCCGACGTTTACCGAAGTCAGCCAGCGGCGGCTGGTCTGGACGCCGGTGCCGGGCACGCGGCAATATGTGGTACATGTGACGGCGAAAGGGCAGGATGAAGCGTCGGGTGAGGACTTTTTCACCATCGAACCGACCTGCGCGGTAGCCGACGAACCCGCGATTTACCGGGTGCGGGCGATGCGCAGCCCGGACGATATACGGACAGCCAGCGAATGGAGCGAAGCGGTTACGGTATCGCCGCCTGAAGTGTTCGGTGCAGCACCGCGTGCTTCGCTGCCGTTCAGTCTGCCCGTGCTGCTGGCGGCAGCCGTGGTGGCGGTAGTGGTCGGGGTTGCACTGGGATGGGGCGGGTTGAGCGTCTACCAGGATACGAATGCAACCGCCACACGCACCCCGCTGTCAGAGGTGATGATCCAGGCGACGACGGCTGTTGCATCCACGCAAGTTAGCAACGCGACATCGGTGGTGGAGTTGGGACAGCAAAACACACAACTGAACCGGACGTTAAACGTCCAGGCGACGGGGCGGGCACGGCAAACCGCAACGGCGGCGCGATGGACGATGACACCGACGGCAAGCAACACACCGAATCTCACGGAAACGTTCGCGGCGGCATTTGTCGGTGCGCAGACGAGTACAGCGGCATTTTTCACGGAAACGCCGACGCCGACAAACACGCCGAATTTGACGGAAACATTTGAAGTCGCATTTGTCGGGGCACAGACGAGTACAGCGGCACTTTTCACAGAAACGCCGACGCCAACAGATACCCCGAATCTGACCGAAACATTCGCGGCGGCATTTGTCGCAGCCCAAACGGCAACGGCAGAATTCTTCACGGAAACGCCGACAGCGACGATTACACCGAATTTCACGGAAATGTTTGAGGCGGCGCTGATTTCGGCGCAGACCGCGACGGCGCTTGGGTGGACGGCTACACCAACCATAACGGTTACGCCGCGCCCCAGCCCAACAGCGAACATGACGGCGACGGTGAACGCGATGCTGCCGCCAGGATGCTTTATCCTGACGCCGCCAGAAAACCTGCTCCCGGTGTATGCTGAGATCGGGGATATGACGCCGATTATGGAGACCGTGCGCCCGCTGGCACAGGTCTTCGGACTGGTGGAAGTGCGCAGCAAGGAAGATGGCGAACTGCTCGAAATCTGGCTCCAGGTGCGCACGATAGAAACCAGTGGTACGGCAATCGGATGGGTTCAGCTACCGGAAGGGCGGCTGGCGAGCGATCTGTACGGCGGGCCGGGGTGTGATCCGGCGACGGATGTCCCGGTGCGGCGCGAGTACCGGTAGGGGCAAATCAGGGGAGCATGCCTCGATGAACCTCACCCCCTTGATCTCCCTCTCCAGCCAAGCTAGAGAGGGGGAAAGCGAGCGGGGCGGAGGTGAACATCCTAAATGCGAATGTCTGTCGGAAAGATGGGGATAGGGGGAAACGCTATGGCAGCGGAGAACGATCAGCAGCGCCGCCAGAGAGAATCCGGGGGGAATATTGAGAGCACTTTAGCTGCCCTGGTTGGCGTATTAATTGTTTTTTTGGTTGTAATGGTCTGTATCCAGATCGTTAATGTGGTGTCGGAGCGGTCGATTGAGGAACCGGAACGGCCTGCTGTTACTCCCCGTGAACAGGCTGAACAGGCGCTGGCGGATGCCCAACAAGCGCTTAAAGAGACTGATGAAACACGTGATACGCTGGACCTGCTGCTGAGTTTATTGCAGGGGGGCGCGATTCTGGCGGGGTTGGCGCTCGGCGCGGCGGCATATTTCGGGTTTCGGAATTCGAAGGAAACGCAAGAACAGCTTGAAACTAGGATTTCCGAACGCTTGAACAATCTGCCAAATGTCGTTCAAGCGGCAATACCACCGCACGAGCAGCACTCCCCATTTGCAGCGCCGCGTCCAGCGAATCTTGTCCACGTCGGAAATATGCTTTATCCTGCTCCCCCAACATGATCGAGGCCATCGCAATATCCATCACATGGAAATAATCATTCGTGTTGAGAATCGATTCCTGTTCTGCTGCATGTAGCGTGCGCTCAAAAGCGCTCGGCACCTAGGACAACCTGCCCGCTTCCAGATACAGCCCGGCCAGATTACCCAGCGGATACGACGAACGCGGCGTGACCTTCAGCGCATTTTCATAGGCTTCTATCGCCCCGACGAGGTTGCCTTTATCCCGCCGGATGCCACCAATCGGTCCCCAGAATGACTCCTGATTGGGGTCCAGTAAATGGGGATTTTGGCCCAGTGCGGCTAATAATTCACCCTCAGCCCGCACGAATAGATTCTGCCGCTCAATCGGATCAGTCTCTTTGGTAGCCTGCCGTCGTAGCGCGATTCCATAGGCAGCCCGCGCCGTCGGCCAATCACCTCGGAGTTGTACCACTCTTTCCAGATGCGCCACGCCCTGTGCAAAGTGATCCAGGATAAATTGCAGTTCCAACCATCCGGCAATATAC
>DATAMF010000274.1:0-8892 GCA_036260665.1 Aggregatilineaceae bacterium
GGCGCGTTGCACCGTTGGATAGTCGTACAGACCCCACCACAGCGCATCGGTTTTCTCAGGCGGAACCAGATCAAACATGCTCACCAAATACTGCCCCGCGCGCCACAAATGCGTTGGATACGAGGCCAGCGGCGGCTGATCCGCATTCCCAACATCCTCACCCTGGCACATCCAGTGCAGCATCAGCGCAAAATCGGCGGGTGGATCGCGCAGCACCTGCCAGTATAACCGGAGTTGGTAGCCGTCCCCGGCCTGGACCAGATCATAAGCCCGGCACCGCAACCAATCGCCAAACACCAGATCAATCTGCTGCACCCCGGCTGGCAGCTCATCCGTGCCCTGCTCATCGATCCGAACCTGTTCCAGGCTCAGGCGCGGCGCGGCGTCCGCCAGCAGCAGATCACCTTCCACCGCATACACGCGCACCACCAGATCGCCCACCACACTCATGATGCACCACAGCACCGCCAGCAGCAGCGTCAGCCACCGCCGCTCATGCCACCACGCCCGCAGCGCATACCAGATAAAACTGAGCGGAAATGCCCGGCCCTTACTCGCCGCTGTCCGTCGCGCGGGAGGACCAGACGGCCCGTAATCCTGGCTGCCGAAAACCACCGGCGGCGCGGCGGGCAGCGTGCCCGATTGCGGCGGCGGCGGGCCATACCCCGCTCCGAAAGAATCGCCCGGCGCTGGGGAAGCAGGCGCGGACGGTTTCACAACCGGCGCAGGTGGAGGAGGCATCGACGGTTCAGCCGACACCGGTTCAGCCGCTTCGATCTTTTCCTTTTTCTGCGACTCTTGTCTTACTTGTTCGCGCCGCGCCAGCACATCCTCAATCGACGGGAGCGCGGGGCCAGCCTCCTCCAACTCAACCACTTCGTCCGCCTCCACCGGAACGATCCGCTCAGGCGGCTTGCTCGACGACTGGATCGACGCCTGCGGGATGCCTTCCGTCCCCTCGCTCACCAGCAGCGTATGCGCCGTGGACGCGATCAGTTTGCCGTTCTGCGACACCTCGAACATCACTTCACACCGCCCGACCTTACGCGGCGTCAGCGGGAACCAGATCGGCGGCGTGTCGAAATCCGCAAAAATCGTGATCGGCTTCAGCGCTGGGCCGTGTATCTCGCAGTTCGTCGCCGTGATCCGCACTTCTGCTTCTCCCGGCAAAAACTGCCCGCCCGCCACCGGAAACTCAATCCGCGCCCGCGTGGCATCCCGCGTCACGTCTTCCTTCGGTTCGAGTCCCAACAGCCGCCGTAATTCTTCATCGTCCGGCACAGGCGAATCCAGCCGCCGCACCCATGCCCCAAACCGCAGCGGCATATTCACCGGGGCGCGGCGCGGTCCCGCCGAGTCCACCCGCCGTTCGATAAATGCCCGTGTAATCTCTGGCACACGCCGCGTCCGCAGGTACAGCGTCGGCACATACCAGTACGTGGAGCGCATCAATTGTTTGCGTCCCGCCGCCACCGCGCTTTCCAGGTCTTGCCCTTCCATCAGCGCCGTGTAGAACCCGCGTGAAAACCGGGTCGCCGCCTCGTCAGGAATCCGCTGCTGCATGGCGACCACCGCCGGAACCCCCGCCAGAATCAGCGCCGGGGCCACGCTCGACAGCAGGCTGTCACCCGCCGTTTTAGCCGAATCGCACGCGCTCAACACCGCCAGCCGCAAATCCGTGCCATAAAACGCCCCGCCGAGGGTCGATGCTTCCACCGGGTCCGATGCGCCGTCCGCATCCTCAAAGATCAACAATCCCGTGCGGGTGAAAGCCCCGTGCCCCTCAAAATGCAGAATGCTCGGTGCGCCCGCCAACAACCAATCCATCAGCGAATCCCACGTCGGCGGCATCAGAAACGCCAGATCGAGCTTGTCCTCGCTGATCAGCTTATCGAACGCTTTTTGCAGCGCCTCAAATTCCGATACCAGCGGCGGTTGATCTTTCGGACGCGCCGACACCACCAGAATATCCAGCGGGCCGTGCGGCGTCAGCGGGCGCGGCGGTTCAGGAAACGTCATATACCGCGCCAGGTTGACCGCCCCCGCTTGCAGCAGAAAGCGCGTCCCGTCGTGCAGCAGTTCCCACGGATACCGCGCGATGCGCACCAGTTCGCGGTCAAAGCGTAATTCAATCGTCAGCGGCTGCCCGCTGCTCGCCGCCTGCGCAAACGCCGCGCGGTACAGTTCCGCCAGCCGTCCGGGGAACAGCGCCCGGAACAATCCCTGCCCCACATCCTCGTGAAACGTCGGCTGGCTCACCATCCGCAGCAGATCTTCAATCCGCTGCAAGACAATCGACGCCGCGTCTTCGCCCACCGGCGAATCCACGACGCGCACTTCCAGCCCTTCATCGAGTCCGTGCAGTTGTAGACAAATTCGTGGTCCAGTTGCCGGGCGTAAATCCAACATCATAGTTTCCTGGTTTCCTCTCCTGGATGCCTGAATTTTAGTCCAGCCCGGCATGGATGCAAATCGTCGCGTACAACAATAGCCTTACACAAATTTCACAAAAGTTTCCTAGCACTGCATTCTATAACCGATTATGATTAGGATCAGGGTAAGTTTTAACGGGGTCTTGCTGCCCGTTATCTTTACAAGGGGGCCGTGTGTTCCAACGAATCAACAATCGGTTGCGGATTCGTCATCGTCTGCTGATTGCCTTCGGGCTAGTGGTGATTTATCTGATCCTGAATTCCGCGATCAACATTATGCTCAACAACCGCGATCAAAAATATCGCGATGAAGTGTCCAGTTCGCAGAAAGAAATTACCCTGGTCCAAAACTTGCGGGCCGAAATCATGAGCGCCCGTTTTATCGAGCGCACCACGTTAGCGGTGCGTTTGGCGCAGGGTTATCAAGCCTCGCTTAGCCCCTATGCCAACTTCTCGCCGCATATCGAGGCGGCAGTTCAGTTGCTCGAACAACTCAAACATCAGAATCCAGACGCCGAGGAACTGCGCAATATTGAAAGTATTGAAGCCGATCTCCAGGCCTTCCGCACGGCGTTGGATGAAATGATCCTCGAATTGATTCCCCAACGCGGCGATGCCCAGTCGGGCCAGGCCGGTGAACTTGTCGCCAATATTGAACAGCTTCGCCAGAGTTTTATCGACCGCGACCTGATCGAGGCCGAGTTGATTACGGCAGACGTCCAGCGCGCCATCAGCAGTTATCTGGTGACACCCTCCCTCGACTCGGTTGGCGGCTTCACCGGCGGCATCAACGCGCTGGAAGCCCTGCTGCCCGATCTGCCGCTGGCGGAAGACGAAAAAAACGATCTGCTTGACCTTCTGTCCACCATCCAGAACGGTTTCACCGCGCTGACCTTTTCCGATGGGGCGATGGTGACGCTCACCTTCGACAACCAGGAGATCGTCAATCGCATTGATACCACCATGCAGGCCATTATCCAGGCGGAACTCGACGATGCGCGGCAGGCAGAAGCGGTCCTGGCTAAAGCCGAAGACACCCGCAACACCTATAATATGCTGATCCAGAGTTTTATCTTTTTTGCCACCGCGCTGACCCTCTTCCTCACCTATCGCAGCATCGCCCGGCCCATTCACGACCTGATCCAGGCCTCCCACCGCATCGCCGACGGCGCATATGATCAGCGCATCACAGCCCAAAAAGCCGATGAAGTGGGTGATCTGGCGCATGCCTTTAATGATATGGCCGAAGCCGTTTATAAGCGGGATGCCGAAATGCGCGATCAGGCCGATAAGCTTTCCCAAAACAACATCGAACTCGCCGCCGCCCGCACCCGCGCCGAAGAATCGAACATGCTCAAAAGCCAGTTCCTCGCCACCATGTCCCATGAACTGCGTACCCCGCTCAACGCCATCATCGGCTACACCCAGATCATGATGGAAGGTATGGCCGGGCAGCCCACCGAGCAGCAGACCAAATTCCTCAAACGCGTGTTTACCAACGGCAACGACCTGCTTCATCTCATCGATGACATCCTCGACCTCTCCAAAGTCGAGGCCGGGCGGATGGAATTGGTCAAATTACCCTTTGAGGTTCGCCCCTGGGTTCAAAACCTCTGCACCCAGGTTGAGCCGCAGCTCAAAGCCAAAAACCTGACGCTGAATATGGTGATCGATGCCCAGCTACCGGATCGCATCATCGGTGATCCGGATCGCCTGAAGCAGATCGCGCTCAATCTGTTGAGCAATGCCGTCAAATTCACGCCCGAAGGCCACATCGATCTCACCCTTCAGCGCCGCGAAAAAAACTTGTGGGAACTGATCGTATCCGATACTGGCATCGGCATCCCTGCCACCGCCCAGGAATACATTTTTGACTCGTTCCGTCAGGTCGATGGTTCCTCCCGGCGCGAATACGGCGGCACCGGGTTGGGCTTATCCATCGTGCGCCATCTGTCGCTGCTTATGGGGGGCACCATCCGCGTCCAAAGCGAACTCGGCCAGGGCAGCACGTTTACTGTCTTACTGCCGTTGATCGAAGGAGATAACCATCATGGGACTGCAAGCTGAAGCAGCGCATTGGACCGTCCTCATCGTGGAAGACGAGCCGGATAATCTCGGTGTGCCCGAAACCATCCTGTCTTTTCATGGCACCAGGGTGCTCACGGCGGAAAACGGCATCGAAGCCCTGAAAATTTTGGACACCGAAATGCCGACTTTTATTCTGTTGGACCTGTCCATGCCCCAGATGGACGGCTGGCAAACGCTGGCCGCCATCCGCTCGAATCCCCGGCTTGCCTCCATCCCCGTGATCGCCCTCACCGCTTATGCCATGAA
The DNA here is from genome assembly GCA_036260665.1 of Aggregatilineaceae bacterium. GTDB lineage: Bacteria > Chloroflexota > Anaerolineae > Aggregatilineales > Aggregatilineaceae > DATAMF01. Next base: position 4,767 of record DATAMF010000274.1, read on the forward strand.
AAGTGACCAGGAACGCGCGTTGGCCGCTGGTTTTAATGGGTATATTGTGAAACCGTTTTTTATTGTGAGCTTTTGGCAAGAGATCGAACGCTGTTTATCTCAGTTAGAAAAACCCTTGATCAACGCGAAGGAGCATGAATGAACCTCAAAAGCTGGCTGGCGCTCGTGGTCGAAGACGAACCCGACAGCGCCCAAATGGTCGCCCACATCCTGGAACATTTCGGCTATCAGGTTTCCGTCGCCCGTAATGGTCGCCATTGTCTGAATCTGCTGCAAGACATCCATCCCGATATTGTAATCATGGATCTCAGCATGCCCGAACTCGACGGGTGGCGCACCCTCTCCGAAATGCGCACCGATCCCATCACCGCCCCCATCCCGGTCATCGCCATGACCGCCTATCATTCGGTCAATGTCGCCCAGGATGCGCACCGTGTCGGCTTTGACTCCTATCTCTCCAAGCCTTTTGATCCGAAGCTGCTCGTATCCGAAATCGAGCGCCTCATTTCATGACCATCAGGTGATTGAACCCGCCGCCGCCTGATGTTTTAATGAAAAAAATAGCATAATCATCAGGCGGTGAGATATGAAACGAGTTTTCGTCGGCTTGCTTTGCCTCCTCAGCCTGATCGCGCTGAACGGTTCAGCGCTTCAGGCCGCGCCCCAGTTTGACAACTGCACCATCTACCCAGCGGATCATATCTGGAATGTCCGTGTAGACACGCTCCCCCTCGATCCCAATTCGGATGCCTATATCGACACCATCGGCGCGGACGAATCATTTCACATGGATTTCGGTTCGGGTGAATGGGACGGCGCGCCCATCGGCATTCCCTTTGTGGTGGTCGATGACTCACAGCCGCTGGTCGATGTGGAATTTTCCTGGCCCGAAGAAAGTGATCCCGGCCCCTATCCCATCCCGGCGGATGCGCTTATTGAAGGTGGACCGGATTCCGATGGAGATCGCCATGTGATCGTGCTGGATCAGGACAACTGCATTCTCTATGAGTTATACAATGCCTGGCCCCAGCCCGACGGCTCGTGGGAAGCCGACGCAGGCGCGATCTTTCCCCTCGATTCTTACGATCTCCGCCCCGACACCTGGACCTCTGCCGACGCTGCCGGACTGCCCATTCTGCCCGGCCTGGTGCGTTACGATGAAGTCGCCAGTGGGCGGATCACCCATGCCCTGCGGTTCACTGTACCCGACACCCGCCGCGCCTATATCTGGCCCGCCCGCCATTACGCCTCGTCCCTCACGGACGACGAATACCCGCCGATGGGCCAGCGTTTCCGCCTGAAAGCCGGTTACGACCTTTCCGGCCTTTCGCCCGATGCCCAGGTGATCGCCCGCGCCATGCAGGAATACGGCATCATCCTCGCGGACAACGGCTCGCCCTGGTATGTCTCCGGTGCGCCTGATGATCGCTGGGATAACGACGTACTCCACGAACTGGATGTCCTCACCGGGGCCGACTTTGAAGCGGTAGACGTCTCCGCGCTCATGCTCGATCCCGATTCTGGTCAGGCCGCCATCCCGCAGGTACTCCACCCGGTCAGCGGCTGCTTCAACTCCACCGGCGATCCAACCGTGATCATCTGCACCACGCCCTGATCGATCCTGTCGGCTTGCTGCACCGTTTTTTCCCCTCTCCAAGGATTTTGGAGAGGGGTTAGGGGTGAGGTAGGAGCTTTCACTCCCCCGGAATCTCATCCTCAGCGAACGAATAAATGCAGGACCGGTACGCCGTCCCGATCTCCACCCGGTAATCCACCGTGCGATTCGGGTCCGGCTCGATCATCACCTGGGCATCTTCCACCCGCAGAATCCGCTGCAAATCCGCCAGCACACCGCCCTTCATCTGCCCTGTGTAATCGTAGATCACCGTCAGTTCCCGGTTGATCGGACCCAACCCCTCCACCGGAGTCGCCGCGAATCCTTCCCACGCCAACCGGTCCGCCGCCACCCGCTCGAATCCGATCCCGTACCACGATCCATCCACCACATCGACACTCGCCACCTGCCGTGCCAATCGGTTTTCCGTCGGCGGCGTGAGCAGATCGCGGACCATCGGCAGCAGTTCATCGTTATTCGGAATCTGCACATCCCGCCCATCGTCCGGCGTATACGTGCGGATATAATGCACGCCCACTTCCCCGCTGTAGCGTGCCACCTGCGCCATATCCATATTCATCGCCAGCGGAGCCAGTTCGATCACATCCGTCAGCGTCAGGTCCGTCTCCACCACGCCCGTCACCATCGGCCAGAGCTGCGTCACCTGCGCAAAAATGCCCATCTCCCGCGCCTGGACCCACATCGCCCGCAGCACGTCCATCTGCCGCCGCCCGCGATCCAGGTCGCTCGTACTCTGGCGGCTCCGCACGTACCACAGCGCCGTATCTGCATCCAGCCGCTGCCGCCCAATTTCCAGCGTATACTGTTCCCAGTTCTCTTCCACCGCCGGATCAAGCTCTGGTTCTTTCAGCCGCCAATCCTTCAGCGCGCAGTCCACGCTGACCACCAGCCCGCCCAGATAATCCACGATTTCCTTAAAATCGTTGTAATCCACCCGCGCGAAAAAATCCACCTGAATCCCGAAGTTATACCGGAACACATCCTTGATCACATTCGACCCGGCGTACCCATTCGTGACGCCCCACCCATACGCCACGTTGATCCGGTCCATCGTATAATTCGGGATATACACGAACAGATCGCGCGGCACATGCCACATCGCCGCCGTACCCGCCGCCTTGTTGATCGACAGCAGGATAATCACATCCGTCCGCCGCACCATGTTATCGTTCGAATCGCTGCCCAACAGCAGGATATTCACGATCTGATCATCGTCTTCCATCAGCGGCACCATCTCAGGAATCGGAAAAGCGGGCGGCTGGGCGGGCGGGGTATACGTGCCCTGGATCACATACGTCGGCGTGATCGTCGGTGCGGGCGTCCAGGTTGGCCCCGGCGTCCCAATAGGTTCCTCCATCGCGTTCATCGTCGGCGGCAGATCGACATCCGCCCCCGCATTCGAAACGCCTCCCGTTCCCGCCAGCGCGAACAGACTCGCCGCCAGCGTCATGAACAGCAGACCCAGGCCGGTGATCCGGCGTATAGAATTGTTTTTCGAAGTCAGGGAAGACACAGCGTTATCCTTTGCATGTACTGGGATAACACGAGTATAGATCGCCCCGCGCCCCACCCCCACACGCCCACTCAATGATTACGTGACGCCGCCCCACCGCTTTACTTTTTCCGCTGCTGCGCCTTCAACTCTGCCAGCGTCTTTTTCACCCATTCACTCGTTCCGCCCAACTCCACATATTTCTGATAATCCGCAATCGCTTCCTGTATCCTTCCCATTCGCTTATACATATCTCCCCGCCAATTATACCCGTCCAGCGGATTGAGACGGATCACCTCGCTGGAATCCGCCAGCGCTCCTTCCCAATTTCCTAGAATATAGTGCGTGCTACCCCGCCCTAAGAATGCTTCCGTAAACTGAGGATTGAGACGGATCGCTTCGTTGTAATCTGCTAATGCTCTGTCAAAATCCCTTCTATCTCTTCGCAAGTTTCCCCGGTTACAATACGCCTCAACATAGTTAGGGTTGAGACGAATCGCCTCACTGTAATCCGCCAGTGCTCCCGCCTTATCCCTTTGAGCGACACGCACAAGCCCCCGGTTGTAGTACGCCATCGCATCGCGCGGGTTGAGCCGGATCGCCTCGTTGTAATCCGCCAGCGCGCCATCCAAATCGCCTTGCACCTTGCGTGCGATCCCCCGGTTGAAATACCGGGTTGCGTTGGGTCCCAGCCGGATCGCCTCGTCATAATCGACCAGCGCGCCGTCCAGATCGCCTTGCGCCTTGCGCACATTCCCCCGATTGTTGTACGCCTCTGCATCACCCGGATCAAGCCGGATCGCTTCATTAAAATCCGCCAGCGCCCCGTCTAGATCGCCGCGCGTTTCGCGGATGCTCCCCCGGTTCGTGTACGCCACCCCTAAACGCGGGTTGAGCCGGATGGCCTCTGTATAGGCCGCCAGCTCTTCATCGCTGTTATCGCTCAGCTCAATTCCTCGGTTATAATAATCCGCTGCCGATAGTTTCTTCCCTTTGGA
>DATAMF010000275.1:0-5211 GCA_036260665.1 Aggregatilineaceae bacterium
GTGTGTTTTCTAGATTCATGTAGGTTTGGGAAAATTTTTTAGATGATTAGACGATCTTATCATACTGCCCGGCGGATTGTAGCATTACTCTCAGCAAATTGACCAAGGTTAAGGCAGTTTGGGTAAGGGCTGGGTGGTGCCGCCGACGGTAGCAAAGGGTACCGGCTGGCCGCGTAGATCGTAGAAGCTCTGGTTGAGCATCCACTGGCAGAGAATAGGGCCACCGTGCCGATCAACCTGCGGGATGCCATCGACCTGGGGCAGGCCATCGAAGCCGCGCAGATAGCCGAATGTGCCGTCGATTTGCGCGCGAGCCATTGCGGAGAGGTCCAGATCGCCAATGGCGATGGCATGGATGTGAATAGGTGAGTTGGGATAGAGATCGCCGGTGTCGCGCAGCCAGGCGGCAAAACCAGCCAACCGGAGCGCGTGAAGCATGGGTTCGATCTCGGCTGTCATGATCGAGAAATCGCCCAGACTGCGGACGGATAAATCAACTGCGCCGCCGCCATCGTGCGTACCAAAGCTGGCGGCTAAGGCTCCGGTGTAACTACCCTGCGTCAGGCCCAAGCGGAAATCGAGGACGCCACCTTGCGCAGAGTAAAGCGCTTGGGCGTGATCGAGCATTGCCAAGGTTCGCTTGTTCAACTGCTGGCCGTTGACCCATTCACGTGTGTAGTCGGCGGGCGGTTCCCAACAGCCTTCTGGCTCGACAAAGGGCGTAGGCGTGGGATTGTAGGCGGCGCTGCCGGTGTGGGCCAGCGTGAACACCAGCACGGTACAGACAAAGAGCGCAAGAGCGATAGTTCGAAGCACGATAGACCTCCCCAAGAGTTAGAGGTTAATTATACAGTCGGCAGAGAGAATACGGCACTGCCATAATTGAGGATAGACAGGCTTAAAAAGGGATACGATGACATTAGAAGCGGGATTTGTTGTCTTAAGCGCTTTGACGTTTGGCTTTTTGAATGGGCGCACCGCTGCCGCGAATATTTTGGCGACGGTTATTTCAACACACGCGCTCAGCCTGCGGAAAGCGGTATGGATGACCGCAGCGGCGACGATGATCAGCCCGTTTTTGCTTGGATTGGCCGTTGCCTCCACGATTGGGCGGGGCGTGATTGCCGAATACGCCATTACCAGCCCCATTATCTATGCAGGACTGTTGGCGGCGATCACCTGGATTGGGATTACTTCACTGTTGGGCATTCCGAACAGCACCACACACGCGCTCATCGGCGGGCTGGTGGGCGCAACATGGGCCGGGGCCGGACTGGATGCGATTCTGGCCGATGGACTGCTAAAAATTGGACTGACACTTTTTGTGTCACCCTTTGTTGGGCTGATTGCCGGATTTTATATGGTCAAGCTGTGCTATTTTCTGGCGCGAGGGGCATCGCCACGGATCAACAACTGGTTCCGGCGGGGACAAGTGATCACTGCTTTTCTGTTGGCTGTTACCCAGGCCAATAATGACGTTCAAAAAACGATTGGAATTATCATGCTGGGGCTGATTGCTGCCGGTTCAATCAAGGAATTTGAGGTTCCGCTGTGGGTGATGCTGGCGACGGCGGGGGCGACGGCTCTTGGATCGCTGCTGGGAGGGCGGCGAATTATCCGAACGTTAGGCGCGAAGTTTTTCCGCGTGCGTCCGGTACATGGCTTTGGCTCCCAACTGGCATCGAGCGTGGTGCTGCTGGCGGTTGGACTGTTGGGTGGCCCGGTCAGCCCGACGCATGTTATGAGTTCATCGATTATTGGCGCGGGCAGCGCGGATCGGGTGCAGATGGTACGCTGGGAAGCGGTCACACGGATTGTGCTGTCGTGGTTGATCACGATTCCGGCGGTGGTGATGATTGGGGCCGGGTACTATGGAATTATGGGGATGTTTTGGTAGAGGGGCGATCAGTTCGCGTGATCGCCCCGGATGAATGTCTTAGGGGGTAGGGATGGACACGATTTCGTCAGCGAGAACGTTGAACTGGAGCGGCGTGGGGCCGTTGGGATAAGTGTGGATGACTTCGGGCACGCGCAGGGATGGCTGTCCTTCATAGAAGGCGCGCATATCGGCGAAGTCTTCATTCCCGACTAAGGTCAGTTCAGCGGCGCGATCCAGCAAGGTCATATTCGCGTCGGAATCGGCGTCGGCGGCATCCATGACACCCCACGAGTCCCAGGGCAGCAGTGCCATTTTGTTGAGGGCGGCGAGATCGCGCAGCATGTCGCCGCGCACGAACCACAGGCCGTGCATGTCGAAGATGCCAAATTTGTCGGGATCGGCCTGCCCGCTGCGGCACATCTGCCACGCTTTGCCACCCGTGATGAACTGGTCGCGCGGGACATCGCAGGGATCAAAGGTAATGTTTAATGCTTTGCATTGAAGTTCATCCAACTGGGTATCGACCAGCACCCAGCGCCGTTCGTCGGCGTTCCAATACTCGGCGACCCAGTGATCTTCGAAATGGTCGGGCGTGAAATATGCGCCGAAACCGCAGCGGGCACGGGCGGGAATCCCTTGATGCTGTAAGAGAGCAACCATCAACACGGAGAAGTCGCGGCAGTTGCCTACCAGCCGTTTTTCGGGCGAACGGGGCACCGTCAACAGGCGATCATCAACCGCTTTGATCTGCGCCAGCTTGGTCGAGACGCGGCGAAGCTGGACGCCTGCTTTACGCTCATCAGAGAGTTCCTGGTTGTAGGCCTGCGCCCAGAAGATGTGCAAGAGATTGGTATGCACGATGCGGGCCAGCGCCGGAATTTCGGCGGGCAGACCCTTGAGCAGGCCGACATGCTCACCGGGATCGGTCATCAGACCCGGATAGGAATAGTAGACGAGCGGATTAGCCGATGTTTCAGCCATGATTGACTCCTTTTAACCATTTGCGGATTTCAGTTCTGGCCCAGCGGTAATGACTGCTGGTAGCGGAGGTGGCATACTGCGCGAGCGACCATTTGCCCAACCAGGAATAGAGGCCGGGCGCGAAGAGTTGATCTTCGGGCAAATTGCGCAGGATGTCCAGGGTCAAGGTGTAGGACCGGGCAAACTCCGCGCGAATATCATCCAGGGAGCGGGCATGATGCTTCAGATAGATCTGGTGATTGAGCGCGGGCAGTTCACGCCAGTTGAAGTTCTCATCGGGCGTTTTGGGTTTTTCGCCGCGCAACCCGGCGGCGTACCAGGTACGGAAGCGGCATTCCCAATCAAACAGGTGGGTGAGAATATCTTTCACGGCCCATTCACCGCAGGCTCCGGGTATGTTCATCTGATTATCACTGACTTCAGATAACGTTTTTTCGAGCTTCACACGCTCGGATTCGATCTGGTTTAACAGATCAATTTTGGATGTTGCTTTGGGCATAACTGTCTCCTCATCGTGAACCATTTACCAGCATAACATTCATAGCTGACACCCTCTGTCAGGTATTCGTGCTATTCTTGAAATTGAGTGTCAGGAATTTTTATTGGGAGAAAATGGGATGCGCGCGGACCGGTTGTTATCCATTTTGCTGCTGCTGCAAACACGTGGACGGGTGACGGCCAGCAAACTGGCCGATATGCTGGAAGTGTCGGAGCGGACGATTTACCGCGATCTGGATGCGTTGAGCGCGGCGGGAATCCCGGTGTATGCGGAGCGGGGTCCAGGCGGCGGATGCACACTGACCGAAGGCTACCGTACGAATTTGACTGGGCTGACCGAGGCTGAAGCGCGGACGCTGTTTATCTCGACGTTGGCGGGGCCGATGGGCGACCTGGGATTGGGCAAGGCGCTGGAAGATGCGCTGCTTAAACTGCTGGCGGCGCTGCCGTCGGTGCAGCAGCAGCATGCCGAACATGCCCGTGAGCGGATTCTGCTGGATCCGATTGGGTGGTTTCAGCACCGCGAAGACGTGACGCACCTGGCGACGGTACAGGAAGCGGTATGGACCGAACGCAAGCTGCGGATCGAGTACCGGCGGGCGGATGGCGTGCAGTATGAGCGGACGATTGAACCGTATGGACTGGTGGCGAAAACCAGCATCTGGTATCTGGTGGGGGCGTCGGCGGAAGGGCTGCGCATTTACCGGGTGTCGCGGATTCTGAAGGCGGTGATTAGTGAGGACGGATTTACGCGTCCGAATGACTTCGATCTGGCGACGTTCTGGCGCGAAAGTTCGACGGAGTTTGAAAATACACGGATGCAGTATGTGGTGCTGGCGCGGATTGCACCAGTGATTGTCGAGGTGCTGCCGGAGATATTCGGGGAGAGCATTGAGCGGACAATCGAACGCGCTGGACCAGCGGATAAGCAGGGTTGGATTACCATGCCGCTGACGTTTGAGAACTTTCACGTCGCGCAGCATTACATGCTGGGATTTGGGGCGCAGGCCGAGGTGCTGGAACCGCTCGAACTGCGCGAGAATATCATTGAGACGGCCCGGAAGATCGTCCAGTTCTACCTGCCTGAATGGGTAGTAGGCAGCGCTGAACTTACCCGGTAGGATTGAGAAATAGAGTATTGATCGTGGAAGGAAAACGCTATGGGTTTTCATGGCATGTGGGCGTATATCCAGAATGACAATGTGAAACCACACGTCAGCCGGACGCTGCTCAAACGCGTGTTTGGGTTTGCGCGACCGTACCAAGTGCATATCGGCATTCTGCTGGTCACCATTTTGATCAGCACCGGATTGGATTTGCTGCAACCGCTGATTTTGCGTGATTTGATTGACCGCACGCTGCCGGGAAAAGATTATGGGCGGCTGAACTGGCTGGCGCTGGGACTGGTGCTGCTGCCGGTTGTGCGGGGCGGGGTCACCGTTTTGCAGCGGCGGGTGAATGCGATGGTGGGCGAGGGGGTGATCTTCGATCTGCGGGTGCGGCTGTACAGCCATTTGCAGCATATGTCGATCCGATTTTTCACCAACACCAAAACGGGCGAGCTGATGAGCCGGTTGAATAACGACGTGATCGGCGCTCAACGGGCGATCAGCAATACGGTGGTCGATATTGTAACGAGCGTGATCCAGGCGGTAGCGATTCTGATCGTAATGTTCTCGCTCGATTGGCGGCTGACGCTGATGGGACTGGTGCTTGTTCCGCTGTTTGTGCCGATTGCGCGGCGGGCCGGAAAACAACTGCGCACTATCGCGCGGGAAGCGATGGGCTACAACGCGCAGATGAACGCGATGATGAATGAAACGCTGAACATCGGCGGCGTGCTGCTGGTCAAG
>DATAMF010000279.1:0-13846 GCA_036260665.1 Aggregatilineaceae bacterium
CTTCCACTGCGAAATATTTGCAGAGCCGCATCTTTTTCATGGATCGCGTCACCGTACAGCATCGCAGCGCTGATTTTGCTCAGTTCCAGTTTTTTGGCCCCACTGCGCCGGACGTATTGCGCACCCTCAGAATCGCCGATCCGCCCGGACCCGATGCCCTGATCGCTGTAGACGTGGATGGTATCCCGATCCGCGTCCTGGGACCGCATCCCGCCGTGTCTCTCGGCTATCACCTGATCGTGCCCGCCGACCAAGCCGATTCGTTTTCCGCGCGCCTGTCGGATGTCGCGCCCCTCTCGCCCGAACTCTACGATCTCCTGCGCATCGAAGCCGGCCTTCCCGTATCCGGCCACGAATTGACCGACGACTTTACCCCGCTGGAAGCGAATCTCGATGCCGCGATTTCGGATCACAAAGGCTGTTACACCGGGCAGGAAGTGATCGCGCGACAGGTGAACTACGACAAAATCACGCGGCGGCTGGTCGGTTTGCGTTTGGATCATCCGGTAAGTTTGGGATCGTCGGTGCAGGTGGAGGGGCGCACAGTGGGGCAGGTTACATCGGCAGCGGAGTCGCCGCGTTGGGGAGCGGTGGCCCTTGCGGTGATCCGCCGCCCCCATCATGAACCGGGTACGCCCGTAACAGTTGCGGGTGACAGTCCCGTTTCTGGAACCGTCGCCGCGCTGCCGTTTTAGGCTAGAAAGTCGCGTTCAATACCCATGCAGCTATCGGTGAGACTCATCGATTCCTGAGCTGTTTTCGCGGCTCCCGTCAGTGCCCGGATCGCATCAACGCTTTCGGGCACCACAATCGCCTGGTTATCGACTTCGTAGGTGTAATACGCTTCATTGCCGTTGACGGCAACCACGTCTTCCCACAGCCCGACTTCCCACATGTCGCCGCGCCGCCGTCCCAGGTCTTTCATCAGTTCGACGCTGCTGTTCAGCGCCACAACGCCATCGCTCATCCGCAGCAGCGCGATACGCGGAGCCGCGCGGAAGGCTGCCACGACTTCTTCCCGGCTGGCGGGGCGGGTGAGTTCCACAATCCAGAAATGGTTGTGATTCTGCGTATGCGCGGCCTGGGCAGCAATCGTTACCACATCCAGGTCCGGTACAACGGTTTGGGCGTCCGGTCCCTGGTGGCTCGGAATGTGCTGTTCGGGCACCAGCGTATTCATGATCCCGCTGTGATCCGATTCCCACGGATCGGTAGCCCGGCGGATCAGCACACCGCGTGCCTTTTTGAGCAGCCCGGCATTGCGCAGCGCCATCAGTGTCCGTACCGTGCTGGTGGTGTTACACGAGACAACCCGTGTCGCATCGCGTCCGAGCGCCGTTTCATAGTTCGCCTGGGCTACGAACGAATGCCCGGTCAGGCTGTGTTTTTCCCCGCCCTGAAAAATCGCCTTAACCCCGACAGCGCGGTATTTTTCCAGGTTCTTCGCGCCGATACCTTTGGGCGTGCAGTCCACGATGACATCGATTTTACCCAGCAGATCATCAAGCGTGCCTTCCACAGGAACCCCGGCGGCTTTCATTTCCGCTGCCTTATCTCCCAGCGAGGCATAAATCGGAATGCCCAGCCGGACCCCCGCCTTGATTCGGTAATCACTTACCACATCGCTCACGCCGACCAGTTCCATATCGGACTGTGCGGCAATCGCATCGGCCACCCGCTTCCCGATGACCCCATACCCATTCACGGCTGCTCGAACTGACATGGTTTTCTCCTTGTCTGTTGATACCCAGCTAGATGTTAGCATAAAAAAGACCGGGTAGTGATTGACCCGGCCTTCAAAGTTGGTGTCGTGATGAGGGAGGTTAGGCCGCTCCAAGAAAATAATTCCCCACATCCCGTGGGTTTGACTCCTCTTCCCTTAGGGAAGGGGCAAGGGGGGATGGGGTAAAGAAAATATTGGCGCAGCCTTAGTGGTGCCCGCAGGAGCAGCCCGCGCCCTCTGCCTCATCCGCTCCGCCGTCTTTTGTTTTGAACGAATGGCCGCACCCGCAGGCGGAAACAGCGTTGGGATTGTTGATCGCAAATCCGCCGCCCATCAGGCTGTCCACAAAATCAATTTCCGACCCGGCCATATAATTCAGGCTCATCGGATCGATCACCAGTTTGACCCCTTCGACTTCGACCACATTGTCCTGAGGGTAAAACTGATCTTCAAATGCCATGCCATAGCTCAAACCGGAGCAGCCGCCGCCTTGTACGAAGACGCGCAGCGCCTTGTCGGGCATATTACGCGCGACCAACAGCTCGCGGATTTTATCAAGCGCCGCCGGTGTGACCGACAGGATCACGTCATCAAGCTCAGATGTTTCTATAGTTTCAATCTGCTGAATTTGTTCCATCACACAAGGCTCCTCTAAAGCGCATAATCCATATTAAGCCCTAGTTTAGCGCGTTTATCGACTTTCGTCAATTTGTCAGAGGTTTATCTATTAAATTGGGTTTGTGAGACTTACACAAAAAAGCCCTGGATACGCTCCAGGGCTTGAGAATATTAATGCAATGGATTTAGTGAGGCAGCGGGGTATTGTTCCACACATTGTCGCCGTTGGGTCCCATCGTTCCCACCGGGACGTACACATACGAGCATTCATACGCCAGCTTGTAGAATTCGCCGCTTTTGTCTGTGCCGAGCACCCAGGCCGTCTTGCCCGCCGTCATCACAATATTGGTTCCTTTGCTCAGGTCAGGACCCCAATACAGTTGGGTGTCGCTCACGAAGCGCCCCACGACAGAGGTCGAGGTGATCGCCATTTTCATGTCGCAGCCGGGGATCGACTCGGCTACTTCTTCATTCGGACGGCTGACGCTCAGCGAATAGCTAACAGTTTCCCCTTCGCTTGGCTCCCACTGCCAGACGCGGAAGGTATAGGTGCCTGCTTCTGTGGCGGTGAAATCCTCTACGTCCTCACAGCACCAATTGTATACTTCTGCGCCGCCCGGCGAGGTGATGGTGAGATGGGTATGGCCTTCACCGGATTCAGTGCAGCTCACTGCGAATGCATCACCGACATTGATATTGGCCTCAGTGTAGGTGTCTTCAGTATTGCTTGTCCCGTTAAAACTCCCACTGTAGACATGGGTAGCTGCCGATGCCGCCGAGGCGGTTAGAGCGAACAAGGCAACAATGACCAACAACTTGATACTGCGTTTCATGCTTTCCTCCCTTAAGTAAGACACGCGGTTGAATACCTCTCACGAGGCGAGGGTAGTATCTAGGACTGATGACTGTTGCGTTGTCGAGTTCGATGGAGGGCGGAGAATGATGAATGAGTTGGTTGATAACGATTTATCAGTCGCTGGATCACGATTACCCAAAACTTAATACATCATAAGATTACCTTGAGTGCGTGACCAAAGCGTGACCAAAGCGTGACTGACAAAATATCGTGAATGGGGCGTACAAAAAAGCCCCGGATGCGCTCCAGGGCTTGAGATAGTCGATTGGTAGACTTAATGGGGCAGGGCGTTGAAGTTCCAGGGGCCGCTGTCGGTAGGAGCCATCGCTTCGACAGGTGCGTACAGGTAATCGCATTGGTACGCCAGTTTGTAGAATTTGCCGCCCTTATCCAGTGACAACACCCAGGCTGTCTGGCCGCCCTTCATCACGACGCCGGTAGTTTTGCTGAAGTCCGGTCCCCAGTACAGTTGCGTGTCGCCCACAAACTGGCCCATGACGGAAGTCGAGTTGATCGCCATGCTCATATCGCAGCCGGGCACAGGCGCTGCTTCTTCTTCAGGTTCTTCTGCTACATCAGGACGCGTGATGGTCAGTGTGTAGTCAACGGTTTCCCCTTCCTGATAATAGTCCCATACGCGGAACGTGTAGGTGCCAGCCTCTTCCGCCGTGAAATCATTTACAGATTCGCAGCATGTATCAAACACTTCAGCGCCGCTGGGCGACGTGATGGTGAGATGGGTATGGCCCTCGCCCTCTTCTGTACAGGAGGCCCCAAATTCATCACCAACATTGATCCCTGCTTCAGTGTAGACATCTTCTATGTTGCTCTCACCGTCAAAGGTTCCGGTGTAGACATTCGTGGCGGCTGACGCAACCGATACAAACAGCGCTAACATAGCAACAACAACGAACAACTTGATGAACCGTTTCATGACAATCCCCCTCTGAATAGATAGAACCTTGCGTTCGGTACAGTTACTTAATCCTTTTTCATCTTACACTCAATCAAATTAAAATGAAATAAAAATAAAACGAATAATTTATGAAAGTTTATAACTGACGTGCGCGGGAGGGACAGATTCGCCAACCTGTCCCTGGAATTCACAAGTCTGACCGGCTTGCCGAGTCTGCCGGACGGCGTGGCAGCCCAACCAGCAGCGCCACCGGCCCCGCCAGCAGCAGCCAGATTGCCACGTCCAGCCCGGCGGCTTGTGCCACCGCCCCAATGATCACCGGGATCAGACTGCCCGCCAGTCCGCCGACGTTATTCATCGCCAGCGCAACCCCACTCTGTCCGGGTAGGGCCGAATAAAGCTGCGCTTGCAGAATCGCATACCAGCCGGAGTTCAACAGTCCCAACAATCCCAACAGGATCAGTTTTACCCCGAACGGCTCGACGATCAGAAACGCCGGGAACAGCGCCATCTGGATTCCTGCGCTCAGGCGCAGATAATCCAGGCCGCGCATCCGTTCCAGCAGCGGGATCAGCAGCGCATCCCCAACCAGCCCGACTCCCGTCCACACCGCGACGGCAACGGTAGCTTCTTCGATGCTTACACCGACGACATCCACGAAATACAGCGCCAAAAAGCTGTACAGGATGTCGAGCATCAGATCGGAGAATTGCAGCAGAATCAGCCACCGGGCCACGTCACGTCGTCGCAGCGCCCGCGCCGCGTTTTTCAGCCCATCGATGAACGTTAGTGGCGCTTCTTCCTCATCATGTCCGTTATTGTTCGTGAAGGGGAAGCGCCATGCGGCTGCCGTGAACAGGGCTGCCAGTCCGGCCAGCACCAGGAACACCCCGCGCCAGCCGCTCCCCAGCGCCACCACCGCACCCAGCCCCAGCGGTCCCGCGACCACGCCCAGCGATCCGGCCAGCGTCCAGCGGGCCATATTTTGCTCGTGCCGCTTGGGATCGTAATCCATCAGCGCCGCCTGCGACAGGCTGACAAACGCGCCCGACGCCGGGAACAGCAGGATAAACGATACCATCATGGGCAGAAAGCTCTGGCTGAGTGCGGCCAGCATGATCGACACTCCGAACATGATCCCGCCGCCCAGAATCAACGCGCGTCGATTCCAGACATCCGACAGAATGCCGAAAACAGGTTCAATGAAGTTAGAAAGCACGCCGGGAACGCTGAGCAGCAGCCCGATCTCGACATACGTCAAATTCAGATCACGCCGAATCGACGGCCATGCCGCATTAACCGCGCCGAATGCAAACTCGTCGAGGAATTCGATCAGGAGTAGGGTGAGGACAAACGGGGTAAGATAACGGACGCGGGGTCAATAGAATGATTTAAGCATAGTGTTCTCCTGTTATGAATGAACCGTAGGGGCATTCATGTGCCCCTATGCCTCGTAAATTATACCGCCTAAATCCACTGGTTATCAACCGTGCGTTCGTTCTGCACATTCCCCGTGTTGACCGTCGTTTTGGGTTCCAGCAGCATAATCTGGACTTCCTCTTCCGCCACCGGGCGGTGTTCCACCCCGCGTGGAATGATCACAAATTCGCCTTCGTTGATCACCAGTTCCCGATCCCGCAGTTGGATCACCAGCCGCCCTTTGATCACCAGGAAGAGTTCATCCTCGTTTTCGTGGTGATGCCAGACAAATTCCCCTTTGATCTTCGCGAGCTTCACATACGAATCGTTCAGTTCCCCGGCGATGCGCGGCGACCAGTATTCCTGTATCAGACCGAACTTCTCTGCCATATTGATTACATCTGCCATGTTTTGCTCCTTTGCGTTTACTGTCATTTGTTCCTGACTTCCCCCTCGCCAACTCGGTTGGAGAGGGGGATTTGAGGGGGTGAGGTTCTTAACCGGCATCTCCCACCGCCGCAGACTCCCATCCGCACACGCCGTGTACAGCGTGTGTCCATCAGGACTGAACGCCACGCCGATCACCCAATGCGCATGACTGCCCAACACCGCGACAGGTTCCCCGCTGGTCGCATCCCATAATCGCACCGTCCCGTCCCGGCTCCCCGATGCGATCAACCGCCCATCGGGGCTGTACGCCACACTCATCACCCAGTCCGTGTGTCCTTCCAGCACGGCGGTATTTTCCCAACCAGCGACATCCCACAGCCGTACCGTCCCATCGTAGCTCACCGACGCCAGCGTATGCCCAACCGGGCTGAATGCCACCCCCATGAGCCGCTGGTGCGTGTGCCCCGCTAACAATTGTACGGTTTCGCCGCTGGTCACATCCCACACATGCAGATTCCGGTCATGGTTCGACGCGGAGATCAACTGTTGGCCGTCAGGCGTAAAGACCAGACTCATCAATTCTCCCCGCGCCCGCATCACCGCCAATGGTTCCCCTGTGCGGGCATCCCATACCCGAATCCGAAAATCATGTCCGCCCGACACAATCTGGCTTCCATCCGGGCTGAACGCCAGACTTTCGTTATACCGCGTACCCGCAATCGTCAGGATCGTTTCGCCCGTTGCCGCTTCGCAGATCACAACCGGCCCTTTGACATCATACGCGAGTTTCGATCCATCGGGGCTGAACGCCGCACTGTATGATTGGCCCGTATAATAGTGTCGCGGTTCTTGCGCCAGATCGTCTGTATCGTACACCCACACCCCCCGCGATCCCGCCGCCACCAGCATCGATCCATCCGGCGACAGCGCGATCCGGTTGATCGTCCCGCGATCCGCCGTGATCGTCTGCGCGTCTTTCACCGGATTCTGGATGATCTGGATCACGCCGTTCGCGTTTCCAATCGCCAGCCGCGTATCATCGGGACTGAACGCCACCGCGTTGATCCAGTGCGGTTGATCCGGCAGCTTATCCAGCCCGTCGCCGCTGTTGATATCCCAGATACGCACCGTTTTGTCTTTGCTTCCCGTCGCCAGATAGCGACCATCCGCGGTCAGGTCCAGGCTCAGGACATGATCCATCTGGTCATCCAGCACCGCGCGGATCTCGCCCGTTGTCGCGTCCCAGATGCGCACGCGCCCTTCCGTGCCGCCCGTGATAAAAGCCGCCTGGTCCGGCAGGAAGCGCAGGCTGGTGAGTTCCGCGCTTGGATCCGTCACATCGACCAGGGGTTCCCACGTCGCGACATCCCACACCCGCGCCGTTGAATCATGGCTGGCAGTGGCGAGTCGGGTGCCGCTGAACCGCATCTCTGCAATAGTCCCGTTGTGGCCTTCGAGTGTGGTGATATGTTCATACGTGCGGGTATCCCACACCTGGATCAAGCCATCGCCCCCGCCGCTGCCTGACAGTAACATTGTCCCATCCGGGCTGAACAGCACGCTGTCCACCCGCCAGGGATGCCCGCCCAAGGTAGCGACCAGTTCGAGCGTCCCTGTATCCCAGACGCGTGTTTTGCCATCCTGTCCCGCCCCGGCGATCAGTTTCCCATCGGGACTGTACGCCACATCCCACATTTGATTCCCGTCGTCGCTGATCAACCGGGAACTCAGGTCATCGGGATCGACCAGCCACACCCCGCGCGACGCTGCCACCGCCAGCGTATTTCCATCCGGCGACCATTCCAGATCATTGATCACGCCGGGACTTGCCGTCGCAGTCGGTAGGAATCCATAACCAAGCAGCATCAACAACACGGCGAGAAACTGCGCCATTCTGTTCTCCTTATGGAATGATCATGCAAATTGAATACCGTAACGGGAGGGGGTCATTGCACCACGCTGATCACCACGCCCTGCATATCCACGCCTACCGACCACGTTTTCGCCTCGACATCCACCGCGCGGAAGGCGGCCTGAATCGCGCTTTCGATATGCTGGTGATTGAAGGTGGCGAAGGTCATCAGTGCTGGACCCGCCCCGCAGAGGGTGGTCGCTATCGCCCCCGCTTCTTCCGCCGCCGTGACCACTTTTTTGTATCCGGGGATGTGTTCGATCCGGTAGGGTTCGTGCAGATGATCCTGAATCACCTGTCGCAGCAGTTTGAAATCGCCGCTCCGCAGCGCCTCGATCAGCAGGGCGGTGTGCCCCATATTGAATACCGCGTCGCCCATCGGCACGACCCCCGGCAGATCATCCCGCAGCATCGCCTTGTAATCCGGCAGAGTCGGCACCGCGATCACCACCCGCAGCGGCGTGATCTCAATCGCCCGGTAGATCAGCCCGTCGCGGGTTGTCGTGCAGATGCCCAGCCCGCCGCGCATGGCTGTGACCACTGCTTCAGGCCGCCCGCCGATCTCCGTCGCCAGCCCGATCAAATCCTCGCGCTGGTAGGGGCTGCCCAGCAGCACATTCGCCCCGACCAGTCCGCCGACGATCATCGCATCGCGCGCGCTCAGGCCCACATCCAGCGGAATATGGTTCGTACTGGCAACGTTCAGCCCCACCGGCGCTTGTTCCAGGTGTTGGAACAGGGTGATCGCCGCTTCCATCACTGGGTTATAGTAATTCTGCGGCAGCACATCCGCCCCTTCGCCGCGAACCTGCACGGTCAGCTTATCATCCGCTGTCAGGCTCATTTCGATCACATTGCGCATGTTGAGCGCCAGACCCAAGGTATCATAACCGGGGCCAACGTTGGTACACACTGCCGGAACGGAAACGCTCACTTTATACATGGTGTCGCCGCCTGATTGGAAAGAAGTATTCATGCTTTGTATAGTAGTCGGGGCACTCGTCCCGCGCAAGCGGCTAGCGTTTCGCCGTCACGATAGGCTGGTAATAGCCTGTATCCTGCGGCACATGCCACCGGATGTCGCTAAATCCCGCCTCATCCAATATCGCGCTTAGTTCGCTGCGTTGTAATGCCCGGTAAGTCGTGCGGTAGTGGTTCGTGCTCCATCCACTCTCCGCTTCGCGCAGAATAAACATGTTGATCGTGTAACACGTGCCGTCTTCGCTCCAGTCCCACACCTGAAACACGATCCGCCGCCCCGCCTCATCATCGATCACCTGTGGCTCAGTGGCGCGCGGTCGGTCGAGCGTAATGTGATCATAATCCCGTATGCTGACCAGCAGCAGGCCATCATCGCGCAGTTTTTCCCGCATATTTTGCGCTGCCAGAAGCAAATCCTGGTCCGTCAACAGGTGCGGCAGCGAGTTATCGCACGACAGCACCACGTCATACGTTCCCGCGACCTGCCGCACCAGTTTCCGAAAATCCGCCACGCCCACGGTGATCGCCACCCCCAACTTATTCGCTTCCTGCTGAGCGCGTTCTACGGCGGCGGGACTCAAGTCTGTCGCATGCACCCGGTAGCCGAGTTTCGCCAGCCCCAGCGACTGCGTCCCGATCCCGCACGAGCAGTCCAATAAATCAAGCGGTGGCGCGCCCCGCCGCGCCTGAATCAGCCGGTTCAGTGCCGCCCCCTGCCGGTCAATCGCGGCCAGCCAATCCGTAAAAATCAGGTGATAATCTCGCGCTAGTTGCTGGTAAAAGTGCAGTGGATCATCCGGCATAATTAGGCTGCTCACTTGGCTAAAACTAGAAATAACAGAGGGATCACCCGATCCCTCTCTAGTGTATTCAGCGCTGGCGTTTCAGACAACGTTTCCTATGCCTCGCTTTCCCCCTCGCCAACTCGGTTGGAGAGGGAGATAAGAGGGGGGGAGGTTCGTAGGGGCAATTCACGAATTGCCCCGCTCATTTCTCTTAATTAAACCGGGGGGTATACGGCGGCCCCATATAGTGCGTAGTCCCGATCTGGCGGTACCCCAACTGCTCATACAGCGGATACCCCGCTTCCGACGCCATCAGCATCGTCGCGTCCGCGCCGCGTTCTTTCAGGTCCGCCAGCATGGCATTCATCACCGTCGTAGCATACCGCTGCCGCCGGAAGCGGTACCGTGTCCCCACGTTCCAGATTCCGCCCATTTTCCCGCTCAATACCGCCGTTGCGCACGCTGCCGGATGCGGCCCCGCGTAGATCAGGTAATGCACCACATCTTTCGCCCGCAGATGCGTTTGCCGGGTTACGCGTCGATTCACGTCGTCCCCGGTGGCAAATGCCTCCGACATGATCAGCGCCATATCGCGCAGGTGTTCGGGGGTGCTGGCTCGAATCACCTTAACATCATCCCGTGCTGGCAGCGGGTTCGGCGGGCGGTCCAGGACCATCAGCGGTGAGGTCCAGCGTGTAAAGTAGCCTTCTTCGCGCAGAAAGTCCAACCCGCTCGGCATCGCTGAATCCGTGATCACCACGCTCCACGCGGCATGGTACTGGTTAAAAAACTGGCTGGCTTCTTCCAGGGTTTCGCTGGTGAGTCCATCCAGCGAGTTCAGCCAGAGATGATTCGCGCCGGTCAGCCGCGTGCTGCCGCTGTAGCTCATAATAGCGTGTTCTGATGAATAACTGACCGCCGTCGGCCAGTCCCGGAACATACGTGCATAGAAGGCATTGATACAGTCGAGTGCTAATTCAAGATATCGGTCTGTGACAATAACCATCTCACCATCCCTCTGCAAGTGGCAGCACAAACGTCACCGTTGTGCCTTTGTCTAGTTCACTCTCGATCGAAATCTGCCCACCGTGCCGTTCGATAATCGCGCGTGCAAACGTTAACCCAATCCCTCCTCCTGGAATGGCGCGTACGCGCTCATCGCTGGACCGCCACAACCGGTCCCAGATATGGTGTTGATCCTCCTCACTAATTCCCAGGCCCTGATCGCCTACCGAACAAAAAACGCGCGGCCCATCCTGCCACGCGTGTATCGCTACATTTGAATCGGGATACGAATACCGGATCGCGTTTTGCAGCAGATACAAAACGGTCTGTTTGATCCGGCGCGGATCACCGATGACGGTGGGGATCGGGTGTTGGAGGCTGATCACCAGTGTCACATCGTGCTGGCTGGCCTCTGCCACCAAGTCATCCACGCAGTCTTTGATCAGCCCACCAATTTCAATCGGTTTGTGTTCGAGCGCCATCCCCGCCTCGACCCACGCCAGATCAACCAGCGTTTCCGCCAGGTCATATAATTTCTGGGCTGTCTGTCGAATTCGCAGCAAAAACTTGGATTGATCAGCGTTCAGCGGCCCATAGACCGCCACCAGATCCGCGTATCCCAACAGGCCATTCAGGGGGTTTCGAAAGTCATGGGCCACTGCGCGGATCAGTGATTCCCGCCGCGAATCGATGGCATGTCGTTCGGTGATGTCGTGCAGCAGCACGATTCGCCCGCCATCCACCCGATCCACTCCCACGCCAGTTGCAACGCGATGGTGGGGCAGGTTGACTTCCGCTTGTTGTTCGCCCTTAGCGTTCAACAGCCGGATCAATTCCGGCTGTCGTTTGAACAAGGTCAGGCTGTGTTGGTCGCGGGCGTTCGGTGTTAACTCTAACATGGCCGCCGCCGCCGGGTTAAGCCGTCGCAGATACCCGTCGCTGTCCGTCAGCAAAATTCCTTCGGCTGCTGTTTGAAACAAAAAATTGAGTTGAACTTCGAAATCCTGATTAATAGTCATGCGTTTGATTGTAGCAAAGAATAACAACCGGGGAAACATTGGGAATGGAACATTTGTGCGATTTGCCGTATACTATTGTCCGCGTGTCGGGTTAACTTTTGGGGAGAAATCATGACCTATCATCTCGATTTGGAAGGTTTCAGTCTGGAGTCCTTCGCCCATATTTTGCAAACCGAGCCGCTGCTGCCCAGTCAGAAAGTCCTGAAAGAGGATGTCGAGGCACGCTTTGCAATCTTAGCCTCGCGGGGGCTTTACAACCTCAAAGACCTGCTTACCGCCCTGAGCACCAAAAAGAAAATCGAGCAGTTCGCCCAGCGCTCCGGTCTATCTCCCGCCTATCTCACGATTTTGCGCCGTCGTGCCGGAATCTACACCCCCGATCCCGTCGCCCTGGACAAGTTCCCAGGTTTCGCGCCCGAACATATCCAATCCCTCGCCGCGCTGGGCATCAAGGACTCTCGCCAGCTTTTTGAGCGGGCGTGTTCCCTCCCATCGCGCGCGGAGCTATCAGCCGCCGCCCATGTGCCAGAAGACGTGCTGTTGGAGCTGGTCAAACTGTGCGATCTCGTCCGTGCGCCGTATGTGGGGGCGGTCTGGGCGCGCCTGTTTTATGAGGCGGGCGCGGATACACTCGAAAAATTGGCCGCCAGCCAGCCGGAGCAGTTGCACGCTAATCTGCAAGCCGCCAATGATCGCTGCCACCTGACCAAAAGCAGCATCCCCAGCGTGCAGGATCTGACCGCCAGCCTCGCCATCTACCGGCTGATTCCTTTCCTTGCCGAATACTAATAAGCCCTCTTTCGCTCGCGCAGCGCTCAAAATGCAGGCTTTTGGTAGGAGCGCTGCTTGCTGCGCCCGAAGCCCCCTTTCTCTACGATAGTGGGGAAAGGGGGTTGGGGGATAGGGGTTAACACCCTTATCTTGACGCATAGTGGGCGCTGCGCCTGTCGCCCTCAAGTCCCTCCCTGCGCCAGCGGGGAGGGATTTCACTTCATGCCTCTGGGACTTTCACCCTCGACAGCCGCATCCCGCCCGCTAAAATGAGGATTTTCATTCAACCGATTGATGATCGATCCATGCCGCGCCGCAAAGAACGACCTGTAGGCCAACCCACGCGCGGGAAAACCGCCCGCAACCGTCTTCGCCGCATCGATAATTTCCTGTCGATGACCGCATCCGCCCTGATTCGCCAGTCGAGCGGCTGGTATGTCGATCTGGGTTATGGTGCCGAGCCGTTCACCACCCTGGAAAGCGCCGAACGCCTGCGCCGTCTGAATCCAGCGCTGCCCGTCCTGGGTGTAGAAATTGACCCGGAGCGCGTGACCAGGGCTGAACCGTATGCCGATTCGCTCACCCAGTTCCGGCTGGGCGGCTTCAATCTGCCGCTGCTCGAAGGCGAAACCGTGCGCCTGATCCGTGCCTTTAATGTCCTGCGTCAATACGAGGAATCCGAGGTGCCGGATGCGTGGCAGACGATGGGCCGTTATCTGCTGCCCGGTGGCTTGCTGGTCGAGGGTACATCCGATCCATTTGGGCGGCTCTCGGTAACGAATCTGCTCCGCCGTCATGCGGACCATCTGCACTATGAAGGTTTGCTGTTCAGCACCAATTTTGGCTGGGGCTTTGAGCCGGGACTCTTTCAGCCCGTGCTGCCCAAGAACTGCATCCACCGCATGATCCCCGGTGAGACGATCAATACCTTTATGACGGACTGGCATCAGGCCATCCGTGAAACGAGTGCCAGCCGCGATTGGGGACTGCGCCAGTGGTTTGTTGCCAGCGTCCATGCCCTCGCCCAGCGCGGCTACCCCCTTGATCGACGTCCCAAACTGCTGCGCCAGGGCTACCTGCTCTGGAAGGACAGCCCCGGCCTGATCGATCTGCCCCTCCCGCCGTCCCGCTGAGCCGCTATAGACGAGGGGTGAATGTTTGCCCCACCCAACTTCCCCCGCGCCAACTCGGTTGGAGAGGGGGGACTGAGGGGGTGAGGTTCGTAGGGGCGCGGTTTGCTGCCCCGCTTTTTTCCCCTTCCTGCTTGCGGGAAAGGGCGGGGGTAGGGTTTTTCTTGATGGAGGGGTGAACCACCATCCAAGTTAGTCACTGAAGTTCACCATCCGATGGTGATGACAAAATCGAACATCCGTGCTATCCTGTTCGTATCGCCTGACATTGCACGTTACCAATCACTAAAAACGAACAGCCAATAACTTCAAAGGGGGGGG
>DATAMF010000318.1:0-2534 GCA_036260665.1 Aggregatilineaceae bacterium
CTGTCTCTTGTCAAATTTGACTTACTTTCCGTGAGGCTACGGCAGGCCGTACACACGCGCCGTATAATCTTTACCTGCCGTTGCGATTATGGTTTGATCAGGGCTGAAGACAGCGCCGTTTAACCAATCGTTGCTGGCGAAAAAAGCGCCAAGTTCGCCAGTGGCGACATTGAATACACACAGTCCTTCACTCGCTGCCACCGCCAGCAGCGTGCTGTCAGGGCTGAACGTGAAATTGACCAACGAGCCGTTGCAATCAGTTAACCGGCGAACCTCGCTGCTGCTGGCTGCATCCCACAGCCGGATGGTGGAGTCGTAACTGGCACTGGCAAGCAGCGCTCCGTCCGGACTAAAGGCCAGGTCATATACATAACCCGTGTGACCACTGAGCACAGCGACCTCACTCGAATCAGCAACGCGCCACAGATGCACCTGATAATCGGATGTGCCGCCTGCGATTAACGATCCATCCGGGCTGAAGACAATGGATGCATTACTCTGCATCGTGGCTGTAATCCGGCTTTTTTCGGCTCCGGTAGCGATATTCCAGATCATGATCCCATCGTAACCAAGATTAAACGCCAGCAGACTGCCATCCGGGCTGAAGGCGAGCGCTTCACAAGCCCGATTCAGTTCAGTCGATGCGTTCAGCGTGTGCGAGGTCTGTGGTGGCTACCTGTCCCATCCCCAATGTTTTTTCTCTTATCTGATTGAGTGAAAAAGGAGCCACCACCGTGACAACCAAACGCTCATTATTCAATGGGTTCGGACGATTCTGCGCGTGGTGGGCGCATCTTCGGCTGCCGAAAGCCCTCTCCATACGCGGCGTGTCCCTGCCCGATCACCAAAAAAGCATATGGGTCGATGTCCAAAACCAGTTCGCGCAGCCGGTTGGCCTCAGAACGTGATATTGTCACATACAGTACAGAGCGCGGTTCTCCAGTGTACATACCCTGGGCTTCCCAGGCGGTAACTGTGCGATCCAACCCGTGAATGACTTGGTCAGCGATGGCACGCGGGTGGTTGGTTACGATCATAGCCGTGCGAATGACGCTCGGCCCTTCCAATACATAGTCAGTTGCCAGCCCATAGACGACCATCGCTATCACAGCGTATAACACTGCTTCCCAACCGAATACTAATCCTGCCGCCGAGATCAAGCCCGCTTCGGTATATAACATGGTGGTCGAGATTGGAGTACCCGTCCGCTCCCGAATGATCCGAGCCAGCATCGCAGTTCCCCCATCTGTGCCGCCGCCACGATAGGCCAAGCCGCTCGCAATCCCACCCATCGCCCCACCAAACAACGCATTTAACAACCGATCCCCACTCACCGGTTCGACTCCAAACGACGGCAGCAGGTCCACGGTCACCGAGTAGATCAGGATGACGTACAGCGTCCTCGCCACCACTTGCCAACCACCCAACAGCCGATAGCCCAGGAACAGGATCGGGATGTTTGCCAGCAGGATCACCACACCTACCGGCGAATCGATCAGTTTGTTCAACAGGATCGCCAGCGAAGATACCCCACCGGGTACAACCTCTGCCGGAATCATAAACACCACCATCTGAAATGCGCCAACTATTGCGCCAGCCGTCATCAGGATCACCGCAATCACCTGGGTCGAAACGGCTTCGTGCCGGAGCTTTAAGATTGCCATCATCACACCTCACATTTTTTGCTACACCATAAGAAAGATGTACGTATTCTACCGAAGAGAAGCTGTCTTCTTCCCTCCACATATGGAGAAAAGGTCAGAAACAGAAGTATTTTAAATGAATTCTCAAGGCGGCAAAACGGTACGATAACGCACCTGTTTTTACTGACTGCTGAAGACCAAGAAAACGGGTGCATCGCTGATTGAAGCTAAGCACGCAAAACCATTGAAATGACCGAGGCTATATCGAATGTAGTTAAAAGCAGAAGGGGAATTCCAATCACCTAGTGGGTCAATTGACGTGCGCATCGCCAATGGCTGAGACTTTCAATCAGACGTGGTGTAGCCGCACCCGAACCGCCCACACGATGAAGTTGTTTTTCACGTGTGCGTTGACGTCACATCTGCCGTTTACCATTCCACACAAAGGGAGTAGGACGGATATTCCACCCTCGGGCGATGGTTCCCAACCGATCAATAATGGTTTGCGCTTCTTGCGGATAAAAGCCGTCCAACGCCCGACGCTTAAGAATGCGTTGGATCGACTCGGCCATGTTGAGCCAACAACCTGTGGGGCTAATTGATCTTCCCGTAAATCACGGGAACAAGCGGCCCTGAGAGCTACTTTCTCTGACCAGAAAAACGACACAGATACGTTATGCAGCCCTCATAAGGGTGACAGGGTGCCCGTTAGCCTGAAAACATTCCTGGTCAGGTCATTAGGTTTTACTCATGCTTGGTAGCCTGCCCTATAATTGTCGTTATGTTGCTTAAAGGGAGAACTGATTCGGATGCACTAACTAACCCTCACAGGTATAATTGGTGTAAGGTGTGTGGAGATGGTAGCGATGACAATCACGGAAATATTGGAAC
>DATAMF010000337.1:0-2055 GCA_036260665.1 Aggregatilineaceae bacterium
AAGAAGCTGTCGCCGGGCAGGAGTCGGTGCGAGTGTTGTATTATGAGCCGGGCGGGATAACCTACGGGCCAGGGAGCACGGTAGATGAGATCATCACGCTGGCAGGCGGCGTAAATGTCGTTGCCGAATCTGATTTAGGCGCTTATCCTCTGGTGGATGCCGAATATGTTTTAGCTGCTGATCCCGATGTAATTTTGTTGGGTGGGTGGTTTGCCGGGCAGTCCGATCCAATCGCTACATTTACCAACGATCCGGCATTTGAAACGCTGCGGGCTGTGTTGGATGGGCGCGTTATACCAATCAATGATGCTCACATGACTAACGTCAGCCACTATATCGCGCTCGGTGTAGAAGATGTTGCGCACGCTCTCTACCCGGATGCTTTCGAGGATGCTCCTGATGACTAACCCGCTGCTCACTACCAACTCCATCAGCTACCGCCGCGATGGGCGCGATATTTTACAGGATGTTTCGTTTGCGGTGTCTTCCGGTGAATTGGTCGGATTGATTGGCCCAAATGGGGCAGGAAAATCCACGCTGCTCAAAGTGGTGAGCGGCTTGTGGTCCGGCGGTAAGGGGGATGTTCTGCTGGATGGGAAACCTTTGGCCCGTTATTCACCCCGTCATATCGCGCAGGTGATCGCCCATGTGCCGCAGATCACGGCTCTTGATTTTCCGTTTGCGGTGAAGGAAATCGTGTTGATGGGACGGAATCCGCATTTGAGCCGTTTTCAACTGGAAACGGAGCATGACCGCCAGATTGTCAACAGCACCATGCGCCGCACCCAGACCCATCAATTAGCGGATCGTCTGATTGGGACATTGAGCGGCGGTGAGCGTCAGCGGGTGCTAATCGCGCGGGCACTGGCCCAGGAGCCGCGCTTGTTGCTGCTGGATGAGCCAACCGCTAATCTGGACATTCAGCACCAGATTGGTATTTTGGGGCTGGTGCGTGATTTGATCCAGGAAGATGGTCTTGGTGCAGTGGCCGCCGTTCATGATCTCGAACTGGCGGCACGTTTTTGTGATCGTCTGGTGCTGCTGCATGAAGGCGCGGTGATTGCCGATGGATCGCCGGAACAGGTGCTTAATCCCGATGCCATCCGGGCGGCTTATGGAGTCGAAGTCCGATCATACATTGATCCTGTAACTGGATTTCTCCGGCTGGCGATTCTGGAAGCTGTCCGCGCCCGTTCCTTTTAATTTTCTACCAGCGATGATGAACCTGTTCGCGAATATAGCTGTTGTATATGTCGCGAACCTTCTCCATTTGCGCCTCGGTGAGCGGGGGCAGTTCAGCAGCACGCAAATTGTCATCCGCTTGTGAGGGCCGTTTTGCGCCAGGAATCACACAGGACACAGCGTCAAACATCAAAATCCAGCGTAACGCGAATTGCGCCATAGTCGCGTTTTCTGGCACGAGAGCACGCAGTTCTTCAACTGCCTGCAACCCGGTTTCATAATCGACGCCGGAGAACGTCTCGCCTTTATCGAATGACTGTCCTTCACGGTTGAAATTACGGTGATCGTCGCTTGAAAAGGTGGTTTGGTGGGTCATCTTTCCGGTAAGCATTCCACTCGCCAGCGGTACGCGGGCCAAAATACCCACTTTGCGGCGTTTGGCTTCACTAAAAAACAATTCTGTTGGGCGATGGCGGAACATATTAAAAATAATCTGCATCGATACAGCTGATGTATATGGGGATGGCCACAGCGAACAATTAATCGCCAGTGTACTTAAAGATCGCCGCGACAAAGTTTATGTAGCCACCAAAGCCGGACGCCGCCTTGATCCGCATGTTGCTGCCGGATATACCGCCGAAAATCTGACCCGGTTTATTGAGCGCAGCCTGCACAACCTGAAGACGGACTGCATCGATCTGGTGCAGCTTCACTGTCCACCAACTGAAGTGTATTACAGGCCAGAAGTTTTTGCCGCGCTGGATGATCTCGTACAGGCAGGGAAAATTCAGTTCTACGGCGTAAGCGTGGAAAAGGTTGAAGAAGCGCTTAAAGCCATTGAATATCCAAATGTCCAATCGGTGCAGATTATTT
>DATAMF010000347.1:0-5952 GCA_036260665.1 Aggregatilineaceae bacterium
TTTCATTGCCTGTCTTCTGGTTAGGGTTGATGTTGTCCTATTTCTTCGGTGTCGTGCTCAAAGGCACCCCCTTCTGGCTGCCTCCATCGGGTTCAGAAACCGCTGGCATGGTGAATGTAACGCCCTTCTACGAAGTCTGGGGTCTGAACTTTAGCAAGGACTCGTTTTCGTTGCCGACTTTTATCTCAAACATGAACGTGCTTAATGCCGTGTTGGCCGGTAACTGGAGCGGCTTTAGAGACGCTCTAAAACATATGATCCTGCCGGCCATCGCCCTGGGAACGATTCCCCTGTCCATCATTGCCCGCATGACCCGGTCGAGCCTGTTGGAAGTTTTGGGCCTCAATTATGTTCGTACGGCACGCGCCAAAGGTGTTCGTGAAATCGGCGTGGTCCTGAAACACGGCTTCCGCAATGCGCTGCTGCCCGTCGTCACCATCATCGGCCTTTCTTTTGGCTCGCTTATGGGTGGCGCGGTGCTGACCGAATCGGTCTTCGGATTATCCGGCGTAGGGCGCATTCTCTACGAGGCGATCACGGGCCGTGACTACACTGTGATTCAGGCGTTCACATTGATCATTGCTGTTATCTTTGTGTTTGTAAATTTAATAGTGGATACCCTCTATGCTTATCTTGATCCGCGCATTCGACTTGAGTAGCAAGCTATGTTACCTGTAAATACGACTTCTGAACTGGAAGGGATCGCAGAGCCGGCAGTACCCCAGCGCCCCGCTAAAGGTCTGTGGCGTGAGACGTTTGAACGCCTGCTCCGCAAACCGTCGGCCCTTGTCGGCTTGTCGATTCTCAGCTTCTTAGTATTAGTCGCCTTGGTCGCGCCGCTGCTCGCGCCTTATGATCCGCTCAAAGTACTCGATATCGGCCAAAATCCGCAGGAAGGTATTGTGCGGCGTATGTCTCCCTGCATCCACCTTTTTGGATGCCCCGGCGCAGGTGATGAAATATTGAATGTTTCAACGCCTGAAACAATCAGCATGATAGCGTTCAACAGCACCAATACCCGGCTCTTGGCGGCCAGTGGAACTATCATTACGGTTTTTAATGCTGAAAATGGTCAAAAACAGGCCGTCTTGGAACATGATGCCCCTGTCACCGCGGTGATCTGGAGTCCCACGGATAATCATGTTATCTCGGCCAGTGGCGATGAATTGTATATTTGGGATGCCAACAGTTGGGAGCGTATTCCCACTGAAACCCCGCTAATACATGCGGGTGGTGCCACTTTCCTCGATTGGCAGGGCCAGCAGTATCTTTTGAGCGCGGATCAGCACACGGCACGCATCTGGGACACGGCCACTTGGACGGAAGCATTTACCATCTCAGATGCGCCTGACGCCCCAAACAAGCTGGAGGGTGAACTCGTCGGCGCGGGCTGGAATATCAACGGCACGGTGCTGATGACGGCAAGTGGCAACAATGTCCAGTTATGGTCCCCCACGCAGTATGGGCTGCGGATGCTCAAGCGGACGGGCGAAGACACCACACCGATCCAACATGATGCCCCTGTCTTAAGCGCCCGTTTCAGTAAAGATCGCTCCCGTATTCTCACCGTGAGCAACAATAAACTGTATGTTTGGGAAGCTGGCCTTCCCTACGAGAACCTCCAGACGATTACCTATGAAGGCAGCCAACTGACTGATGCCATTTGGAGTGAGGATGCCGTTCGCGGGGTGCAATATATCCTGGCAATCAGTGAAAATACAGCTTTGGTCTGGAACGCTAAAACCGGAGAATTGATCCGCGAACTCCAGCACGGCACGCCGATCTTGTCCTTAGCCGGCAGTCCGTTAGCCACTCGGATTTTTACGCAAAGTGAAGACCGGATCCGCGTTTGGGATCTATCCAACGGTGAAGAAATTCTGTCAGTCAAGCGCGACCATCCCATCACAGCAACAGCATGGCAAAGCGCTGGTGGCGGCGTATTTATTGCCAGCGGAGCCGATTTAGCGGTGATCAAAACGTCTAACTACCAGTATATTATGGGCGTCGATGGGAACATGCGCGACCTGTTTAGCCGGGTCATCTATGGAACACGGCTTTCGCTCATGGTCGGTCTGACGACCGTAACCCTCGCTGTCATTATCGGCACCATTCTGGGCGCTATCGCAGGGTATGCAGGCGGCTGGATCGATAACCTGATCATGCGCATTATGGATGTGATGCTCGCTTTCCCATCTCTCATCTTGGCGATTGCGGTTGTGTCCGTACTCGGTCCAGGGCTGATCAATGCGCTGCTTGCGATCTCCATCGTATTCATCCCGGCTTACGCCCGTGTAGCCCGATCCGGCGTGTTAGCGGTTCGTGAAGAAGACTTCGTGACCGCTGACCGCGTGTTAGGGGTGCGTCCCAGTCGAATTTTGTTCCGCCGTATTCTGCCGAATGCGCTTGCGCCGCTGATCGTACAGGCGACGCTGGGCATCGGCACCGCCATTTTGGATGCGGCGGCCCTTTCCTTTTTAGGCTTGGGCGCTCAACCTCCTACCCCCGAATGGGGTGCTATGTTAGGGGCGGAACGCAGTCAAATTCTCACTGCACCCCATCTGGTTTTTTTCCCTGGTATCGCGATTATGATCACAGTCTTGGCCTTTAATTTATTGGGTGATGGGTTGCGTGATGCGCTCGATCCCCGTTTGGATCGTTAGAAGGTAGTCGAATGTTAAACGAAAAACAGAGCGAGAAAACGAAAAAACAGGCAACTGAACCTCCTCCGTTGTTGGAGATCACCGATCTCTGCACCTATTTTTTTACCCGTGAAGGAACTGTCAAAGCAGTTGATGGTGTCAATCTCACCGTACAGCGTGGCGAGATTCGTGGAATCGTCGGCGAATCCGGCTGTGGCAAAAGTATGACCGCGATGTCGATCCTGCGCTTAGTGGATAAACCGGGCAAAATCGTCTCCGGGCAGGTTCGTTTTAAGGGTAACAATTTACTCGATAAATCGCGTCGCGAGATGACCCAAATTCGGGGTAAACAGATTTCAGTGATCTTTCAGGAACCCAAATCTTCCTTGAATCCCGTTTTAAAAGTGGGAAACCAAATCCTGGAAGTTCTCCGAATTCACGACAGCATCAAACACCGCGACGAAGACGCCCGCTCGATCAGTTTGCTGAAAGAAGTCGGCATCCCCGATCCCGAACAGCGGATTGACAACTATCCCCACCAAATGTCAGGTGGTATGGCGCAGCGTGTCATGATCGCTATGGGCATGGCCTGTGCTCCCGATCTGCTAATTGCGGACGAGCCGACAACCGCGCTGGATGTCACCATTCAGGCGCAGGTACTTGATCTCATTCGCAAACTGCGTGATGAACATGAGATGGCGGTGATTCTGATTACCCACGATATGGGCATCGTCGCGGAAATGACCGACAACGTGACGGTGATGTATTGCGGTACAACCGTCGAAGAAGCGACCACCGAAGAACTCTTTGAAGAGCCGCTGCACCCCTACACCCAGGGTCTGATCGCCTCTATTCCGGTGATGGGTAAGGTGAAAGAGCGCCTGGATGTCATTCCGGGTATGGTGCCCGACCTGATCAATATGCCGTCCGGCTGCCGGTTTGCCCCACGCTGTCGCGCTCGGATCGAGCACCAGTTAGACAAGTGCTGGCATGACGAGCCAGGGATGATCGAGGCCAAAGCGGGGCATCTGGTTCGCTGTTGGCTGTACGAAAAGGATAGCCTGTCATAATGGAAAACTTATTGGAGATTCAGGATCTCAAAGTCTATTTTGATGTCAAAGCAGGCATCCTCAAGCGTACAGTTGATGTCGTGAAAGCCGTTGATGGCGTCAATCTTAATATCCATCCGGGTGAAATTTTAGGCTTAGTCGGCGAATCTGGCTGTGGCAAAACGACCACCGGACGGGCGCTGCTGCGTTTAGTCGAAGCGACTTCCGGCGCAGTTTATTTTAAGGGACAGAACATCTTCGACCTCAACCGGCAAGAGATGAAAGCCATCCGGCGTGATATGCAGCTTGTCTTTCAAGACCCCTACTCGTCCCTCGATCCTCGCAGCAAAGTGGGCGATATTGTCGGCGAAGGACTGCGTGTTCATGGCGTAAATGATCCCAAAGAACGTTATAAGCGTTCCCTGGAAGCCCTTCAGATGGTCGGTTTGAAGGAACACCACATGCGCCGTTTCCCCCACGAATTTTCGGGTGGGCAGCGTCAGCGCATCGGCATTGCACGCGCGCTTGTCCTGCGTCCTAGTTTCATTGTGTGCGACGAACCCGTTTCGGCTTTGGATGTGTCCATTCAATCCCAGGTCTTAAATCTGCTGAAAGATTTACAAAAAGAACTCAACTTGACGCTGCTTTTTATTGCCCATGACCTCAGCGTGGTAGAACATATCTGCAATCGAGTAGCCGTTATGTATTTAGGGAAAATCGCTGAAATAGCGCCGCGCGATGAGCTGTTTAGCAACCCGCAGCATCCCTATACCCAGGCTTTGATGTCGGCTATTCCGGTTGCCGACCCCAAACTGAAACGGGAACGAATCATCCTCCAGGGTGATCCGCCTAGCCCCTTGCGTCCGCCTTCTGGTTGCCGCTTCCATACGCGCTGCCGCGAAGTTGTGGAAATGTGTTCCCAGGAGATACCAGATCTGGTTGAGATAAGTCCTCAACACTACTGTGCCTGTCACCTTCGCCAGCCCCAGGTGCCCATCCCGGTGCTCATGGGACAAAATGGGAGCAATGGTGCATAAAGTAGTCCACCGAACAGTAACCGAAAAAGGGCATCCCAGCCCTTTTTTGCTGTACGAAAATTTTGAGTTTCAGGGCAGATGATCTATTTTTATTTTTTGCTGTTTCCCATCAGACGAAAGATCATAGGTAAATGGGTTTCCGGTTCCAGCGAATTACCACCTATTACGACGCCTATTTGGATCAATTTAATGTGCAAAATAGAGGTCTACCGGCTCAACCCTATGCGGTTCAGCATCACACACTGATCCAGGACCGCTTTGGCTGGTCAGACTTTTGGGAAGCATCACTCGAAAGGCTTGGCTACGAAACAACTCCGGTAGTAATTGCCAATGCCGAATCCATGCAGAAGCAGTGGGCCGCTGAAAACAACGTAAAATATTCTGATACCAACTGGATGTCAGAAATCATGTTGGCCCAAATAAGCACTTTTAAACCCGATATTTTGTTTCTCCAACCCTGGTCAAGTGTCTTCGGCCCCCATTTCATTCGCCAATGCCGCGCGTTATGCCCGTCCATAAAATTAGTGTTTGGGTGGTGCGGTGAAGCACACCCCTCGGCTGATTTTTTCCAGGAGCATGATCTGGTCTTTACCTGTGCGCCCGATACCCTGACTTATTTGCAATCAAACGGTATCCATGCGGCGCATTTAAATCACGCTTTTGAACCTCAAATTTTGGAGTACATATCAGGATATAACGCTAATACGCCCCGTTCTGATGTGGGTTTCATCGGCCAGATTTTATCAGGAGCCGATTTTCACAATAACCGCGCCCTGTCCTTCGCGCGTATTGCCCGACAGGTCGATATAGCGCTTTATGGATATGTCCCTTCATTTCCTCAGCCCACCGATCTAAAAAGTCGGCTTAGCCGAAACTACTATAAATCCTTGCGAATCATGCGTGATTGGGGCTTCACATCACTTGCCCAGCACTTCCCCCGCTATCCTCTGTTAGCTCGGCAAGAAGCAGGCCATCATCGGGTCTCTGCCTTTAATTTCCTGCATGCGCAGGCACATCCTCCCATTTTTGGCCTGGCGATGTACCGTACCATGGCAAACTTTAAAATCTGCCTCAATGCGCACGGTCCATCCGAATATGCCTCCAACCAGCGCCTTTATGAAGCAACTGGCGTTGGCACCTGTTTGTTGACAGACTGGAAAGACAATTTACCCTCCTTGTTCGAGCCGGATAAGGAGGTTGTAACGTATCGCAGCGCCGAGGAAGCCA
>DATAMF010000362.1:0-4862 GCA_036260665.1 Aggregatilineaceae bacterium
AAGGGGGCAGATTTAACCTGAATGCGTCCAGATTCAGGCTAAATGGGCGGGGATTCAGGCTAAATGGAAAGGCACCGGAAAAGTTGTAGGGGCCATTCATGAATTGCCCCTACAAAAACGGCATCACGAGTGAGGAAAAGGGCCGGGAGGATAGGGGTTCATCCTACCACGCCAACCCGCCGACCTTCCGTAGCTGCTTGATCTCGTTTTTCGTCGCAGCCCGCCACGCTTGGGGACCGCTCGGCGGCGCGTCATGACGGCGGCCAAACAAGCCGCGTTTTTCTTCCTGCATCGGCGGTGCATAGATCATCGCCGCGCCTTCGACGTGTTTCACCATTTTCCCAGTCAGCGGATCGCGTTTTTTGAGTTCATCATGCCGTTCGATATACATCCGGTCAATGCTGGCCCGCACCTTGCGGACATCGAATCCGCCGTCTGTATAGCGCCGCTCGTAACTCCACGCCCACGATCCGTCGCTGTAGTTCGTCTCCACGATGCGCACCGACTTTACCAGCCGCCCTTCCAGCGGCGGATACGACGTTTTGAGATATTCCCAGGTATCCGTATTACGCTGCGCCTGCGTGATCGGCTCTTCCACGCGCACATGTCGCCCCTGCCCCACCAGCGGGACATCCGGCGCAGGTGAATTGACCCCTTCCGCCGTGATCGGTAGCCGCTGCGTCTGTCCGACTTCCGTCAGAAAAATCGGTTCGGCGGGCGGCAGCGCGGCAGGCGTCGGAATCGGCCCCGTCTGCGCCTGTCCGGGCGCGGCAAGCGGTGCAGCGCCGGTCATACGAGGTGCAGGTGGCGCGACAGATGCAGCGGGTGGCGGTGGGGCGGCGCGGCCCGCACTCGGCGTGGGCGCGGCCCCCGACGGTTTGAGCAGAATCGCAGCCAGTTCCGGCGATAGATCCTCGCCCCAATCTTTCAGCGTTTCCCGGTTGAGCATCTCCGGCTGTGGTGTGCCTAGCGCCTTGGGCGGCGGCGGTGGCACAGGGGTCGGTGATGAGGACGTAACCCGCTGTGTTTGAGGCGTCAGCGGTTCGGCGGCGGACGGCACAGCGGGCATTTCGAGCTGGGTCGGCGCTTCACTTTCCGCCAGCGACATCGCGTTTTTTTCTTCCGCCAAAGTGGGCGGCTCCTCCCAGGTCGGAATCTGGTCAGCAGTGGGCGGTTCAATTGCTGCCGGAGCCATAATTAACGGATCGGGCGGACGCTCGACAGGCGCGGGTGGCGGCACAAACGAAGGCCGGGCCACACCGCCCAGCGGCGTTTCCGCTACAATGCGCGGCGGCGTAAAATCAATCATGGTTTCATCCTGAACTGGAGCCGTATCGGGTTCCTGCGCCTCGGTCGATTGATCAGCCAGGCTCACGTGCGGCAGGATTGCCGTTTCATCGTCCGCTTCGCCTTCTTCACCATCCACCGGGGATTCACTCACGAGATCGTCCGCCAGGTCAGGCGTCACACTTTCAACCTGCGGGACCGCTGGCAACGCCGCCGTTTCATCGTCCTCTTCTTCAAGACTCCCAATCGAAAAATCGAGCGCCGGGAGTTCGGGTGTCTCTTCATTGTTCTTCTCTGGCAGATTCTGATTCTCTCCGCCCGGATCGTTCAAATCATCATCATACATCACACAACATCCTTTGCTGTGGGTAGAGTCTGTCTCTTAATTATACGTGTATCTGCCCCGGCGAAAAACAAAAAGGCTGAGGTCACATGGATCTCAGCCTTTTGGGGTTTCGACCAGTTCGCGTTAGTTTTTCGTCAGTTCGACGGAGTACGATCCGCTTCCCGAAATGCTGTACACCTCGATGGTGTAGATGCCGTTGCTGGGCAGCGTATACGCCGTGATCAGCGCATTCACGCCCGTTCCGCTGTCATCATCCGATGTCAGGAGCATACCCGTTTCGTCATACAGTGACGCCATCACATCCAACGTCGGGCTGTCGTCCGCCGCGTTCGTCACAATCGTCACCACATCGCCCTTCATGCCGGAGAACGCCCAGGTTTCGGATTCTGCTATACCGCTCAGTTCACCCGTCACCGTTCCGCCATAAACCAGGGATACCGTCGGCAGTGGAGTGGCATCGCCCGCCGGAGTCGTCGTGGTTTCATCCGGCCAAACCACCGGCCACACCTGGATCAGCAGGCCGGACAGCGACGGAGCCACAGCGGGCAGCGACTCAATCGTCACCGCGCTGCCGTTCACCACCAGATCCAGTCCGCTCGCCTCAGCCCATCCGATGGTATTGTTGCCATACACCATGAGGTACTGGTTATCGGGTGTGCGTCCAAACGCGGCCATCGTCGCGCCTGAATTGACCGTCGTCAGCACGGTTGCGTCCGCCTGCGGCAGTTCGCGCACATCCACCGGATTGATCACGTTAACAATCGTCGCGGTGCGATCCGTAGTCAGGGTGTCATTCTCCAGAATATTCAGCGGCAGATACGCAAAGTCATCAAATGCCACTTGAATTGTCTGATCTGCGTCCGGGAATGTATACCCCGCCAGCCGGATATTCCCTGTCGGTTGGCTGTGATCGACCACCGTATTAACGCGCTGGTTGTTCACATACAATTCGATGTAATCAACGAGCACCAGCACGCCGATCGTATTCCGCGCACCCCCATCGGTCACAATCATATCGCTGTAGTTCTGTCCAACCAATTCATTAAATGTGCCATCTGTGACCGAAAACAGCGTATACTGGCGGCTGCTGTTGATCACATAGTAGTAGAAGTTCGACTCATCCTTGACGCGGAACACGACGCCATATTCCCACGAGGTCGGCACGCGCCGCAGTTCGCCCGTCACCTGGAAGTAGTACGCCGGACCACCCTCTTCAATCGTCGCCGGGAAGGTCCAGAACACGCGGTCAAATTCTGGCGCGTCGAGCATCACTTCACCGCCCACCACCGATCCAAAGCGCCAATCATTCGTGTTGTCATCAAACCGATCCAACACGGGTGTCCCTAACTCGACGGGAATGGTGTTCAAGAGTGTCGAGTCAGCGCTGATCACCATCGGATTGCCGTCAATTTGCATACTGTTTAACATGCGATCCAGCACGCTTGTCGCGAATTCGTCGTCATACTCCCCGGCGGGAGCCAGTGCCACAATCGACAGCCAATCCTCACCGCTGACCTCGATCAGCCAGATCCACGTATGCGAGTCGGCAGCCACCTGATCAATTTGGTAGGCCGGATAAGCGAAGTTGCTGACCGGCTCGGCCAGCCCTGTGAAATCCGCGCCCAGGGTATGTTCGACGGCGGTGAGCGAGTTGGTAATATCGCTGGTCATGCCGCCGCTTTGCAGTTCCTGCGGCGTGCCGCGTGCCACAATCATCTGCGGATACAGGCTGGACGATTGATCGCCGCTCAACAGCGGGAACATGGTAAACATCACGCCGATCCGGGTGGGAGTTTGCCACGTGGTCGGATAATCCAACGTGACATTTTTCCCTTCCAGTTCCACCGTTTGGAATTCAGCCGGCACAAAAATTTCAGGGTCCGTCACCGCGCTTACTTCGGGCGGCGTGGGTGATGGCGGCTGCGGCGTATTCGTCGGTTCGGGTGTATTGGTCGGTGTCGGCTCCGGCGTATTGGTCGAGGTCGGTTCGGGCGTATTGGTCGGCACCTGCGTCGCCGTCGGCCAGGGTTTAACCGGGATATTCGGGTTGCCCGTAATGCGGACTGTTTCGCCCCAAATCCAGCCTAAATCCCCCTGGAATACGATCTGGTACCATTCGCCGTTTTCACTGATCGCGTTAATCACGACCTCTTCATCGCGCGGCAGCACGCCCAACGTCGCATAATCCGACCCCGGCCCGCTGCGCACGGTAGACTGCTCCGTGAGAATCACGGCCATCGTCAGTCGTTCGGTGGCGGTAGCCGAGGGTTCTTCGCTCGGCTCTGGACTCGGTGTGATGCTTGGCTCCGCCGTATCCGTCGCCTGGGCGACTTTCGTGCCCTCGTCCTTGTCATCATCCCCGCCGCCAAACAGCACAAACGCGCCCCCGCCGATAATCGCCAGGGCCACCAGCGCCACGATCCCGATCACCACCGGGCTGAGGCCGCGTTTGGCGGGCATCACCGCTGCGGGAGTCGGGGTATACGCGCCGGGCGGTGTCATGCCGGTTGAAGACACCGGGGGCATAGTCGGCATCTGCGTGCCCATCGCCATCCCGCCGGGCGTTGGCGTGCGCGCATACCCGGCTGGAACCTCATCTCCGATGAGTGTTTTATCCATCACCAGGGAAGCAGGTGTCTGCCGGGCGGTTTGCGGCAGACCGCGCACCGCATTATCGAACGCCTCCGCCATCTCATCGCCAGACTGGAAGCGCGCATCCTTATCCTTGGACAGCGCCCGCAGAATCACCGCTTCAATTGCCGGGTTCAGGTTGGGATTCAATTCGCGGGGCGGCGGCGGCGCATCATTGAAATGTTTGTACATCAGCGTGTACGGCGTCTCGCCAGAGAACGGCAGCCGCCCCAACACCATCTCGTACAACATCACGCCCAACGAGTAAATATCCGTGCGCGCGTCCACAGGTTCCCCGCGCCACTGTTCCGGTGCCATATACGCGGGTGTGCCCAGGATATTCCCCGTCGCGGTGAGTTTGCTGGTTCCGGCCAGCATCTTCGCAATGCCGAAGTCCGTCAGATAGGCGTTATCTTTTTCGTCCAGCAAGACATTATTCGGCTTGAGATCGCGGTGGACGATGCCTTGTTCGTGCGCAAAGGTCAGCGCGCTGGCGATCTGCGACAGCATCCGGCTGGCACCGTTGAGTGACAGCGGCCCTTTACGCAGCCGGTCATCCAGACTCCCCCCGCGTACCAACTGCATCACGATATAAATA
>DATAMF010000382.1:0-2847 GCA_036260665.1 Aggregatilineaceae bacterium
CTTCATGGGCGACGGCGCAACAAATATTGGGTACTTCCATGAGTCGCTGAATCTCAGTTCGGTATGGGGTCTGCCGGTGGTGTGGCTGGTCGAAAATAACCAGTACGGCATGGGCACCGCCGTCGCGCGGGCCAGCGGCGCAGTGGAGATCGTCCAGAAGGCGATGGCGTACTGCTGCGGTCCTGATGGGCGCGGCATGAAGGAAGGCCCACGCCTGGATGGTATGAACGTGATGGAAGTGTATGAGGGCATTAGCGAAGCGGTGGAATATGCGCGCAAGAACGGCCCGATTCTGGTTGAATCACTGACGTATCGCCTGGAAGGGCACAGTATGGGCGATCCGCAGCGCTACCGCACCAAGGATGAAGTCGAAAGCTACGTGGCGAAAGGCCCGATTGGACGGTTCCACGATCTGCTGACGGATAAATATAAGGGCATCGGGTCGAAGCTCGATGCGATTGACCAAGAAGTGCTGGGCAAGGTCGATGAAGCGGTAGAGTTCGCCAAGAACAGCCCGGATCCGACCTATGAAGATTTAATCAGCCACGTGTACGTTGACTGAGAGGCGCAGGAATGGCAGATAAACCGATTACGATTCGTGAGGCTTTGAGCGCGGCCTTACGCGAGGAAATGCAGCGGGATGAGCGCGTGTTTATTATGGGCGAGGAAGTCGGCGTCTGGGGCGGCACCTACGCCGTGACACGCGGATTCATCGATGAATTCGGTGAAAAACGCGTGCGCGACACGCCTATTTCGGAAATGGTGATCGCGGGCGCGGCAGTCGGCGCGGCGATGGCCGGACTGCGCCCGATTGCGGAAATCATGACGATTAACTTTGCGTTCCTGGCGCTGGATGCGATTGTCAACCATGCGGCCAAGGTGCGCTATATGTTCAATGGGCAGTTCACGGTACCACTGGTGGTACGCACGACCACAGGCGGCGGCAAGCAGTTGGGTGCCACCCATTCGCACGCGCCCGAAGTGATCTTCGCGCATTTCCCCGGTCTCTACGTGGCGGTGCCGGGAACAGCATATGATGCGAAGGGCATGCTCAAGGCGGCGATTCGGGATGATAACCCGGTGTTGTTTGTCGAACACAGCACCATGCTTCAGCGCCGCAGTAATGTGCCCGAAGACACCGATTTTGTGCTGCCGATTGGCAAGAGCGATGTCAAGCGCAAGGGCGATGATGTCACGATTGTGACCTATGGCAAGGGGCTGGAATGGTCGCTGGGCGCGGCGGACTTGCTTGCCAAAGATGGCATTGAAGCGGAAATCGTGGACCTGCGCTGGCTGCGCCCGCTCGATCTGGAGCCGGTATTCGAAAGCTTTAAGAAGACGAATCGCTGCGTGGTGGTCGAAGAGAGTCTGCCGCATTTCAACGTGGGCGCGGAAATCTCGGCGCAGCTTCAGGACCAGATGTTCGATTATATGGACGCGCCGGTGAAGCGGGTCAGCGCGATGGATATTCCGCTGCCGTACTCGCGCGAGATCGAACTGGCGGCGCTGCCCAGCGCGGAGAAGATCGTCAAAGCCGTGAAGGAGGTTATGGGTGGCTGAGAATCTCACGATGCCCAAATTGGGCTTCGACATGGCGGAGGGGACACTGATCTCCTGGAAAAAACAGATCGGTGAGATGGTCAATAAGGGCGACGTGATCGCTGATATTGAAACCGACAAAGCAACGATTGAAATTGAGGCCCAAACGGGCGGTAAACTGCTCGAATTTCTGGTCCAGCCGGGCGATGTCGTCCCGGTGGGCGCGGCGATTGCGGTGGTGGGGGCGGAAGGCGAAACGGCGTCAGCGCCAAAGTCAGCACCGGCAGCCACGGAGGGCGATACCAAACATCCCGAAGCGGTAGCTGAAGCGGAACGCGGCGGCCAACCCGGCCCGACTCCGCCGAAGACGCCTGAAGAGGTAAGCGGCACCAAGCCCCCGCTGCCGATGCAGCAGGGCGCGGAAGTGAGCGGCAATGGCGGATTCCCCAGCGGACTCAAAGCCAGCCCAATTGCGCGGCGGATCGCGGAAGAAAAAGGTGTCGATCTGAGCCGCGTTCAGGGCAGCGGCCCCGGCGGACGGATTGTTAAAAAAGACGTGGAAGACTTCCCGGTGGAGGAAGCGCCAGCGGCTCCGATCCAACAACCGGCGGCGCGTCCCACCGCCCAACCCGCAGCGGCTCCGATGCCCGCGCCGAGTCTGGGCGAGCTTCCGAGCGGGCCGGATGTGGAAGTGATCGACATCAGCAAACTGCGCCGCCGGATCGCGCAGCGCATGGTCGAGAGCCAGCAGCAGGTGCCGCATTTTTACGTTACGATGGATATGGACGTGTCGGCACTGATGGACTTGCGCAAGCAGTTGAACGCGACGATCTCTGACGACAACGCCAAGATCAGCGTTAACGATCTGATCGTCAAAGCCACCGCGCTGACACTGCGCCAGTTCCCGAATCTGAATACGCATTACTACGGCGATAAGCTGGTGCGCCACAAGCGGATTCATATTGGTATGGCGGTGGCGCTGGTTGGCGGTGGGCTGATGAATGTCGTGGCGAAGGACGCAGATAAAACGTCGCTCGGCACGATGGCGGTGGTGAACCGCGAAATGATCGCCCGTGCGCGGGATGGCAAGGTGAAGCCCGACGATGTGGACGGCAGCACGTTCACGGTGAGCAACCTGGGACCGTATGACGTGGACTTCTTCGCGGCGATTATCAACCCGCCGGAAGCAGGGATCATCGCGATAGGTGCGGCGAAAAAGGTGCCGGTGGTGCTGGAGGATGGCACGCTGGGCGTGAGTATGCGCATGAAGGCGACGATCAGCGTGGATCACCGCGTGAGTGATGGCGC
>DATAMF010000384.1:0-1678 GCA_036260665.1 Aggregatilineaceae bacterium
TGGGTCCAGCAGGATTCGAACCTGCGACCGACCGGTTATGCATCCCACTACAGCTTTCACTGCCCGATGAGGTTTGTGGGCTGGACTGTCCCTTCACCCCAAAATGGGGGCCTGCCAGCCAGTCTCTACACCTTCCCCGTAAGGGGCTTGGCTCGGGATTACCAACCAAATAGGCTTAGGCTTCCCCGAATTTGACAGGTTAACACCTGAGGATTACTCTTCAGGCCGCCCAATTGAGCCGGCTGCTCTAACCGCTGAGCTATGGACCCTTTTTCTACAGAAACGCCCAGATCAAGACTGGGCGCTTGTGTAAAGGAGCGGGCAACGGGACTCGAACCCGTGACAAAAGCTTGGAAGGCTGTTGTGTTACCGCTACACCATGCCCGCGCTGATCACTAGTATCTTACACGAATCGGGCGCAGTTGACAATAGTGGCTTGACGCGCAAGGGAGCGGGTTATAATCTTCTTTGAGGGAGCAAGTGTATGCCAATGAAACTTTCGTCGCGCGCTTATGACTTGTATCAGAACTTTTCTAAACCGGGGTGTGCGGTGTGCCGGATGACGCTGGAAAGCGTACACGGGCATCTGGACAGCACAGTGTATGAATACATCACCAAGCCGCCGACGCATGAAGCACTGCGGGCGGCACGCGGATTCTGCCCGAACCATGCCTGGCATATTCAGGAGCAACTGAACGCAGGCGCATTTGGGATCGCGGTATTGTATGAGGGTGTGCTGCGGCATCTCACACGCGACATGGGGAGTCCGAATCCGCAGGGGGGAAAGAAACAAGTCGCGCAGGCGCAAAACGCC
The DNA here is from genome assembly GCA_036260665.1 of Aggregatilineaceae bacterium. Classification (GTDB taxonomy): domain Bacteria; phylum Chloroflexota; class Anaerolineae; order Aggregatilineales; family Aggregatilineaceae; genus DATAMF01. The sequence goes on from DATAMF010000384.1 coordinate 815, forward strand.
TTTAAACCGCAAGGCGAATGTCCGGCGTGTGTTCACCAGCGCACAGTGGAAGAGCATCTGCTGCGGAATTTGCTAGAGCATTTCGATCAGGCCGAATTTGCCGAAGGCTACCGGCAGTCGGCGGGGCTGTGTTTGCCGCATTTGCGGCAAGTGCTGGAACTGCAAGGCGATCCGAACCGCAAAGCGCTGCTGCTGGCGATGCAGCATGAGATCTGGACACGGTTGCAGGCCGACCTGGAAGAATTTATCCGCAAGCACGATCACCGATTTGCGAAAGAACCGCTCTCTGACACCGAGGGAACCAGCCCGCGACGGGTGATCGAACAATTGGCGGGGGCGCGGGAAATTCGCTAGCTTTCCTGGCTTACCAAATACACTTCGTCGCCCTCACGCACCACATCGTCCACTTTGAGGGCGATGTCTTCACCCGGTTCACCTTCGCCAACGGGTTCGTGATTCACCTGCATGGAATAAACCTGCTGGGTGAATTCGGTACGCGGACCATAAAGCAAAATCCAGTCATCAGTATAGAGTTTGTCTTCAAGACGAATCACGGCAACGTGGATGCGGTCAAAGTAGTGGAGCACGATGCCGATGCGATGATAATTTTCCATAATGCCCTCCTAAAGCACGCCTGCTATGTGAGGACGGTCGTGTTGATATCAGTATAAGGGAAATTTCTTCGGAGCGAGCATCTGTTTTTCGGCGGGCCTAAGTTTGATCTAAGGTAGATCTTAGATCAAACTTCTCTCCCTCAAGTGGGTAGAATGTACAACTAGGCCGGAAAAGTTACCCCCCTTGGGATGCGTTTTGAGGGAGAGATGGGGATGAAAAATGGCCTTTTTGTCGAACTTCTGCAGGCTG
>DATAMF010000386.1:0-16336 GCA_036260665.1 Aggregatilineaceae bacterium
CCATACAGCGTTGCCAGCACAAAACTAAATACCAATGCGGGTCCAGGCATAACACCACCAGTTGTTGCAAGCACACAGCCCTAAGTTTAGCATAGACTTCCCCAGCCGACGAAACACCGTTCCAATCCTTTTCTGCACCAATGCCAACCATGCAATTGGTGTACAACGCCGATTAGGATAGAATGGTGGTGTACAGTTGGCATGTAAGGACGGTTTATCGTGGCGCTGATTGACCAGCGTATCTTGATCGACGCTCCCACAGACATGGTGTGGCAAGTTATTGCAGACTCATCCAGGCTGGCCGAGTGGCATACCGGGTACAAAAAGGTATCGGTCCTCACGGTCCAAAGCGCCAAAGTCGGATCGCGGCGGCGCTGTACCACCAAAGCAGGCAAAGACCTCATCGAGGAGATCACCGCCTGGGTCGAAGGCATGGGGTACGAATATACCATCATCAGCGGCAGTCGTTATCGCAAACTGCAAGGCCGTATTCGCCTGCAAGCCGGGCCAGACGGGACCAGCGTCCAGTGGACGATCTACTATAAGCCCAAAGGGGTTATGGGCATGGTGCGCAGCCAGTTCGGAGGCCGCCGCCAGATGGAAGAGATGGTCGCCAACAGTCTGCGCCAGCTCCGCCGTGCCGTTGATGCCCAGGGCAAGCGCATGGATGAGATCGAACGTGCCAAGGTCGCCATTCGCGGGCGGCTGAATGCCGAGGAACGCGCCACCTACCAGCGCCGCCATGTTCCGACCGAACCGGCTGTCGAATCCACCGACGACGCGCCCGTTGCGCTCCCAGTAGTGGATATGCCGGCGGTGCCTTCCTTTGTGGCCGATCTGGAACAGGTCATCGAGGAAGAAACCAGCGCGGCTGACACCCAACCCAAGCCGCCTGTGGGCCTGCGTGAAGCGCTTGCCGCGCAGTCTGAGGAACCAACGCCGCCGGTTGTGCCGTTGGAACACCGTCCCTTTACGCGTCCCACGCAGACTCAGGAAATCCCGGCAGTGCCCATCGCCCCGGAGTTAAACACGCCGCCGCATGGGATTCCGCTGCCGCCGCCGGAACCACCGGCTCCCAAGACGCCGCCGCGTGCGCTGCCCGCCGTCGAACTGGATGCTCCGCACCCGAACCTGCCGCCGCCCACACCGAAAACCGACACGGGCGAAGTCAGCATTTGGGAAGTCTTTGGGCTGCGTCGTCCGAGTGAGGCCGATCAGGATGCGTTAGATGATTTGATCAAAACGGTGGAAGTGCGCAAGCACAAAACAGGCGAACATAGCCTGTACCGGGGTTTTCAGCGCGGGGTGCCGGTGCGCCGCCTGCCCCAGGCGTTGGGGTTACGTGTGCGTTTGGCGCTGGCCGCGGTACGTGTCCGGCTGCACCATAAATAAAAAACCGGCGAAGTTGGCCGGTTGGGGTGACTGGAGGGATTTGAACCCTCGACCTTCTGATCCACAGTCAGACGTGCTAACCACTGCACCACAGTCACCGTGTTGAGGGCATTATAACATCGTTCTAGGCATGATGCTAGACCGAATTTAGGCTGAATAAGAATGTAAGGTGCGCTATGTCCCCCTGCCGAATTGTCTTCTTAGGCACTCCCGATTTTGCCGTTCCCGCGCTGCATGAACTGGTCGCCGCGCCCGATCTCAAGGTGGTTGGCGTCGTGACCCAACCGGATCGCCCCGCCGGACGGGGACAAAAAATCGAAATCCCGCCCGTCAAACAGGCGGCACTCCAGGCCAATATCCCGGTGATCCAACCGGAAAAAGTGCGTGAACCCGCCGCGATGGAGCAGATCAGCGCCTGGGAGCCAGATTATCTGGTCGTCGTCGCATTCGGTCAAATCCTGCGCCAGAATCTGCTCGACATCCCGCGTATCGCCCCGATCAACGTCCATGCCTCGCTGCTGCCCCGCTGGCGCGGCGCGTCCCCCATGCAAGCCGCCATCCGCGCCGGGGATAACTTCACAGGTGTGACCACGATGGTCATGGAAGCCGGGCTGGATACCGGGCCGATCCTGCTGCAAGACTCGATTCTGATCTCGCCCGACGAAACCGGGCAAAGTCTGCACAACAAACTGGCCCCCCTGGGCGCGATGCTGCTGGTGCATACGCTGCGCTGGTTGTACAGCGGCAGTATTGTTCCCCACCCCCAGACCACCGATCCCGCGCTGATCAGCACCGCGCCGATCATCAAAAAGGAAGATGGGCTGATCCAGTGGAACGATAGCGCTGCCGCGATTGACCGCCATGTGCGCGCCTTCACCCCCTGGCCGGGCACCTTCACCTATTGGAACGGCCAGCGCCTCAAAATTATCAGCGGGTATCCGATGGCGGCCAAGTGGAGCTTGCAGCCGGGTCAGGTCGCGGATGTGCGCGGGGCAGATCTGGCGCAGGCCGCGCCGTTTGTCATCGGCACCGGGCGCGGTGTGTATGTGCCCACCCATTTGCAGCTTGCCGGGCGGCAGGTAACGGATGCGGCCAGCTTTCTGAATGGCGCTCCCGACTTCTTTAGTAGTACACTAGGTTAACGGCATTAATAACTTTTAGCCATGTGTCAACCTTTGAAGGAGTCGGTTTTATGCCCATCTTTGGCCCCCCTAACATCGACAAAATGCGGGATTCCGGTGATGTCAAAGGGCTGATCAAAGCCCTTGGCTACCAACCGGATAAAATTATTCGCCAGAGTGCCGCGCGCGTCCTGGGACGGATGGCCGAACCCCAGGCCGTAGATGTCCTGATCGACACCCTGAATGATTCGAGCCACCGTGTTCGCATGGCTGCGATTGAAGCCCTGGGCCGCATCGGTGATGCCCGCGCGATTCCCCAACTGTTACCTCTTGTTGAAAACGAAGATCGTCAAATTCGAGAGGCCGCCGGAACGAGCATCGCTCAAATTGGCGATATGAGCGCCGTCGAGCCGCTCATCGCCCATCTGAGCCACCCCAACCAGTATGTCATTCGTGTGGCAGCGCTGGCGCTGGGCGAATTGGGTGATTACCGCGCCACTGGTGCGCTGCTCCCCAACCTCGAACACGTCGAAAATCACGTCCGGCGGGATGTCGCGGAAGCCCTCGGCAATTTAGGCGATGTTCAGGCGGTCGAGCCGCTGTTAGCCCGTCTCTCCGATTCCCATTACGGCACACGCCTTGCGGCGGCGGAAGCCTTGGGCAAACTGAATGCGACGCGGGCTGTCGATGCGCTGCTCGAACTGCTGAAAGATGAAAATGACAGCGTGCGTCAGGCCGCCGCTGATTCGCTGGGTAAATTGGGCGATCCGCTGGCAGTTGAACCGCTGATCGAAGCGGTGCTGCAAGACCCCGATGATCATGTGCGCGAATGTGCCGTCAGCGCCCTGGGCAACATTGGCGATCCGCGCGCCACAGATGCCCTGATCGACGCGCTGAAAAGCGAAAACCGCTATCTCCGCGCCGCCGTGATCGGTGCCCTCTCCCACATTGAGGACCGCCGTATACCTGATGTCATGTCCAAAGTCGCCCGCTCTGACAAAGATAAAACCGTCCGCCTCACCGCTTCCCTCCTACTGGACAAACTCGCCCATCAAACACCCAAATAACCCAACATACCTCCCCTCTCGACGCCTGAGAGGGGATTGTTCTTTTCTTTTTTTCATCGCCTATAAGGGGAAATTTTTATGTATCCACACCACGAACGCGCCATTACCCGCCTGACCGATCACTACCAGAATGATCCCACTATCCTCGCCCTGCTCATTAGCGGATCAGTGGCGCGCGGCTGGAACCGCGAAGATTCCGATGTCGATTATATGGTAGTCATTACCGACGACGAATTCGCCCGCCGCGAACCGCACAACGATCTGACCTTTTCCAGCCCTGACTTCTGCGACTACCCCGGCGGTTATGTCGATGGCAAGTTTATGAATAAGGCATTTCTACATGAAGTTTTTCAGCAGGGCAGCGAACCGGCCCGTGCCGCCTTTGTGGGTGCCAGGCTGATCTTTTCCCGCGATCCGGAAATTCCGGCCCTGCTCGACCAGATTCCCGCCTACCCGATCCAGGATCAGCGCCGCAAACTCGAATCATTTTATGCGCAGATGCAAGCCCTACAGTGGTATATGGGCGAAGCGGAAAAGCGCGATAACCGCTATCTGGCGACCCACACCGCTGCCGATCTGGTGCTGTTCGGCGGGCGGATGATCCTGGCGCACAACCAGATTCTGTACCCCTATCACAAATGGTTTATGCAGGAATTGCGCCGCGCCCCCGACCAACCCGCCGGGCTGCTGGATGCCATCGATGTGTTGTTATCCCAGCCGAACAAAACCAACTCGGATCGTTTTTGTGAACTCGTGCTGAACTTTACCGCGTGGCCCCAACCCGCCGAAGGCTGGCCCGCCCGTTTTATGCAGGAGAGCGAACAAAACTGGCGCAACGGCCAACACCCGCCGCTGGCCGACTGCTAATTTCGTCCCCCCGGTTAGAGGGGGGATGCTTATTCCACCCACAGCACCGCGCCCAGATCATCCAACGCTTTCCAGGCACGCCATTTGCCATAATGAAACGCCAAAAAGCTCCGGGATCGCTGCTCATGATCGCTGTTCAGAATAGCATAACGCCCGTTGAGTTCAATCCGCAGCGCGTGCCATTCGGCGCTGTCTACATCCAGTTCATCCAACAGATCGACCAGCGCGGGCACGGCGTCATCCGACAGCGTGATCAGATAACCCACATCGATTTTGCCGGTGTCGCGGTAGCGATCCACGTTGCGCCCGGCGATAAACGCATCCACATTCATCACGTTGAGCGTCACACAAAAGCCCAATGCAACCGCCGCGCTCCCGTACCAGAACAGGTTAGGCCGAATGCGGTACAGGTTGAGCGCCAGCACCGCGAACAACACCGCCAGCCATACCATAAACACATGGCTGATCACGCGCAGCCGGGTGAATCCATACGCATCTTCATACAGACGCAGTCGTTGGAAGGCCGACGCCAGAATCACCAGCGCCATCACAATCAGCCCCATCGATGCCCCGCGAAACCAGCGTTCATGGTGCGGTTTGCGCTCCGTGACAAAATCCAGCGCCAGCACCAGCAGCAGCGTAAACACCGATACCGCCAGCAGCTCAAAGAATCCGCGCCGCGCGTACTCCGCGAAAGTATAGCCCTGCCGGGTGATGTTGCTCTTGCCGCCAAACAAATACGCGCCCTGAATGATCACAAACACCAGAAACAGCGCATCCACGCTCCCCAACACAATCCCGCTCTCGATCATGCCCAGCCGCAACGGTTTGGGCAGCACCGATGATTGAGAAGAATTGCTCACCGCTTCAAAGGACGGAATACGGGATGGTTTATAATCCGGTTTCTGGATCATCACTTTCAGCGCCGCCGCTGTTCCCCACGCAAAGATCAGTATGAATACCAGATGGGCAAACGGTTCAAACACGCTGTCCACATCGATCCACGACACCAGCCCACTGATCAGATCGCTGAAAACCATATCGGCGGAACTGAGCAAAGCGGCGAAGACCAGCACGATAGGCAGCGCCAGCAAACATCCGCGCAGCACCGCGCTTGTGCGCTGGCTTTTTTCACTTTTGAACTCAACCGTCTGTGACAGCCGGGCGACATCCCCCACCATCCAGAGCGGCTCAAACCACAGCGTGATCGCGCCCGTGATCAAATCACGGATCGCCTGCACGATGTTACCGCCCAGAAACCGGGGTTCGGTCAGAAAATACACCACGATCAGCCCGAACCCGCCCATCAGCAGCAAATTGATCATGAGAAACTGCTCCCAGCAGATCACACCAAGCATCCCCGCGAAAAACAGCAGCGGAATCACAAACAGGGCGTTCGACAGCCCCCACCGTTGTTTGGATGCTTCGATCAAAATGGCGGCGACTACCAGAAAGATCAGCCAATAAAGGAGAATATTGATGCCCGGTGGGTAGCGATAAAAAAACAGGTCGGCCAGTGTTCCCAGCACCAAGCCAGCCAGGATAATTACCAGCGACCACTGCGACTTTGTTTCATTTTTCATGTGAACCTCGCGCCCAATAACAACCCCTACGCCAGTTATACACTGCGAGTTGGCCGCGTTGCTCACCTACTCCCACCGCACGACCTCATCCAACCCCTTGCGCCCTTCTTTGCGCGCCGGGCGCTGGCGCGGATCAGCTTCCGGGGCCGGATACCCGAACGAGATCGCCCACGGCACCGCTTGTGTGTTGGGAACGTTCAGCACGGTGCGGGCCTGGTCCATCTCGTACACCGTCGCCATGCACGACCCGATCCCCATCTCCCACGCCGCCAGGATCATATTCTGGCTGGCCCGCCCCAGACCGAACGGCGTGGTGAGCGTCGGCGGCTCGTGCAGATCGTCCACCACCATCACCACCGCGAACGCAGCCCCGGCCAGATGCGTACACCAGGGACCGCATTCACTCAGCGCTTGCAGCTTCGCCCGATCCCGCATCACCACAAAGGTCCACGGCTGGCGGTTTTTGGCCGACCCCGACAGCCGCCCCGCGTTGACGATCCGCTCCATATCCGCCTGCGGCACGGGTTGATCGCTGAACTGCCGCACCGAGCGGTTAGACTGGATGGCTTGGTAAACTTCCATTGCCCTCTCCCATCACCGCTGAATTTTCAACCGGATGCTGTGCAGGTTTGAGGCCGCGCATCCGGTCCAGTTCCATCGTAAAAATGCGCCGCAGCACGGCAATCGCCGTACCGTAGGTCGGTTCCGCGCCCATATAACTCAGCCGCCCCGCCCCCAGGTTGCGCCCCTTGCTCATCGGCGTATCACTCGCGTAATACAGCAGCCCCAGGTCGAACGGCGCGATATACAGATTCACGATCTCATTCACCGGATGCCGCTGCGCCCGGATCATCTCGTAGATCGCGGACAGGTACGGCCCCGCTTCCATCTCGACAATCGTATACCCCTCGCGGTAAAACACATCCATATACCGCGCGTTTTGCAAAAACGTCCCGCGCACCGTGACGACCTTCTGGTTATCCAGCACCGTGCTCAGCGTCAGATACGGAATCACATCGGCGGCGGTGAAGCAGTTCCCAAACAGATACGAATTTTCACTGTGTTCGTCATAGACCACATTCGCCACCATCACATCCCCAACCCGTGCGTTGAGTGTCGCCGCCTTCCCGATGATATAAATGCCGCGCATGTGGGTGACATACTGGCTGATCTTCGCCAGCACATGATACGCCGCCATCCCCAGCGGATAGTCGATATTCACGATCAGCGCGTCACTCTGCGCCAGCCGCTGCATCTCGTCCGCGCTGCCCACGCACAAACGCGGGTCCATGTTCTCCGGCTTGATGCGGTTCAGTTCGAGCACCTGCGTTTCAATATCGAAGCCATGCACCGACTGCACCCGCCGGATTCCGATCTCCGCTTCGGCCTGTTGGCGGCGCTCGTCCACCTTCGAGTTATAGTAGCGCAGCGCGTAGTACAGGAAGTTATTTTTGTTATTCAGTTCGTCGCGCACGCGCACATAATCATATTCCGCCTTCAATCCCGGATTCCCCGCCCGTTCGACGAAATCGAAAATATTCTGCTCTTCACGCAGCGCGAAGCCGCTCACCAGGTTGGGAATCGCGTGGACATTGCTCGACACGAAATACACCGGGCGATCTTCAAACGTCACCGGCTCGACCTTTTCGCGCACATTCAGCCACCAGTCCGACGTAGCCCGCTGGTAATTGATATACGTACCGGCCAGCAGCCGCACCGCAAAATGTTTCGGTCCTTTTGCCATCCGTTGCAGCGTCGGCAGCATCGCCGGACCCCAGGCTTCTTGCAAACGGCTGATTTCTTCCGGCGCAATATCCAGCGCCCGCGCTAGGTCCGCCGTGCGCGACAGGGACGCATCCGCGCTGTACGCCGCCAGACTCGCCTGCACGCTCACCGATTGCAGCACCGGGTACAGCTTGTTCCACTCGATCTGGTACGCCACCAGAATCGGGATCAGGTCGTCAATATCCGAACGGCTGGCAATATACGCCGCCATTGTATTTTGCCCATCATAGGCCATGCGCCGCCGCCGCGCCGGAGCCGTCACCCGCTGCCAGTTCTGCACATCGGTATACCCGTCCTCGCGAAACACGCGATCCGTCTGCCCCATCACCACCAGATTCACATCGGCAATGCACGACGGCAGCCGCATAATCGCGTAGAACAGCGCCGAAATCTCCGGGGTCAGCGCGCGCGCGTTCAGGTGCAGCGACGAATTCATTGTCTCGTGGGTTTCAACCAGCGCGTCCAACTGCACGGCATGGCTCGACCGCAGCAGAGAATAAATCGTGCGAATATACAGTTCAATTTCTTCGCTGCCCGTCTTAGGCACAGTCCGGTCCATATCGCCTCACTTTTCTAAATACCACCGTTCCACTATCGTTTTCCCCCACCCCCACACAGTTCGTAGGGGCGTATTGCGATACGCCCCGCGCTTGCCGCCATTCGTAAGGGCGCTGCTCCCATATACATTAAGCCAAGGAGTTTCTCGCGTGTGGTAAGCCTCGCCTACCACACGGCTCCTTGTTCCGCCAAAGAACTGCCCATAAGTCCCTCTCTGCGTCAGCGGGGAGGGATTTAGGGAGGGGTTAACTTATATAATCACAATCCCCAACGCCACACACACCGCCGCCACCATGATCAGCAGCGCCAAACGCACCATCTGCCGCCGGAACCGGGCCGCCTCGCGGTTAAGCGGTGGACGGCGCGGTGCGCGGTACCGGGCGGGCAGCGCGGGGGCCGCCATCAGTGCCGCCGCCGAGGGCAGCGCTCCCAGCAGTTGAGCAACTGCCGCCGCATAGTCGCTCGTAAAATCGATCACCGTCGCCTCGGCCATATAACGCGGCAGATCGCCTTTGGAGCGCGCCAGCACATACACGGGTTTACCACGCCGCCGCGCCAGAATCCCCTCATGCCGCATCCCCAACCGCCGTTCGTCCGGCGCAAGGATCATCACCAGTGCGCCGCAGGTCCGAATCGCGCGCCGCGTTTCCACCGCCCACGACATGGTTGCCGTTTCGCTCACTGGATCAATAAATACCGCATACCCGGCCCCCCTGGAGATCATCCACCAGTTGGTGCGCCAGATCTTTATCATTCGGAGGATAACTGATATACAAATGCTGCATCGTGTGAGTTGCCTGCCAGAAATTGAAGCACAATTCTATTATAATCCGCTGCGTTGCCCTGGTGCATCACGTGTGTTGCCCGTGCGATGCTCGCCCGCCGGACCTGCGGCAGACACCGCGCCAATTCATCCGTGATCACATGGAACATGCGCGGGCTGTGTTCGCCCGTCAACAGCAGCACCGGCACATCAATGCCGCGCACATCGTCCGGTTGCAGCGGCGGCGCGAATTCAGTCGTACGGGTTTCCGCCGCCATCTCCGGCGCGTTTTGCAGCAGCGTCGCCCGCGCCCGTGCCGGGAGCTGCGCAAACGTCCCCGCCCCCAACACGCCATCCAGAAACAGCCCGACGCCGCGTTCCTCATTCCCCCGCCGGAACGCCTCGCCCGCCGGATTCCAGTACCCGTTCAGAAATCCATCCAGCAGCGCCTGTCCTTCCGGCAGCGCGGGCAGCCAGTGTAACAGCGGCGGCTCACCCAACACCAGACGGCTCACCCTGCCGGGATTCAGATACGTAAAATACAGCGCGATCACGCCCCCATACGACGACGCCACCACCCGCGCCGCTTCGACCCCCAGCGCCGTCATGAGCGCGCCCAAATCCGCCGCATGGATTTTCGCGCTGTACGGCAGTCCGGCCTCCGTCCACACGTTCGGATAATGCCACCGCCGGCTGTACGCGATCACCCGGTACTGTTCCGCCAGCGGCTCGATCTGGTAGCGCCACGTCCGCCAGTCGTCCAGACTGCCATGAATCAAAAAGACGGGTTCGCCCCGCCCCACGTCCACATACGCTAACTCCGCCCCATTCACCACCACCCGCTGAATTTGTGCCTGTTCCGCCATACCGGATCGCTGCCCCTTATTTCTCCCGAAAACCATCCGAAGCCAGAATCAGAAGTGACCCTACCGCATTTTCAAAGTCATCCGCTACGGGCAGCATCCCATCCAGAACCAGCAGGGATAACCCATGCGCCAGCGCCCAGATCGAACAGGTGATTTTAACGCCCAGATTCGCCCTGTAGAGATGCGCCTGCTGGCCCTGCTGCACAACGGCAAAAAATTCATTGAAGACCTGGTGCGCAATCACGGATAATTCGGGATATTCCTTCCGATTAAAAACTTCCTCGCCATACATCAGGCGGTAATGCGTCGGGTTGCCCAGCGCAAACTCCACATACACGACAAAGAGCTGGCGCAAGCACAGCTCCGGCTCGGCTGGATGCGCCTCTCGAATTTCGCGCAGCCGGACCACCAGCCGGTCAAAACCATCTTCGGCAACCGCCGCCAGCAGCGCGTTTTTGTTGGCAAAATGGCGGTAAGGGGCCGTGTGGGAAACTCCCACCCGCTGCGCCAACCCCCGAATTGTAACCTGCTCCACCCCACTTTCGGCAATCATCGCCGCTGCTGCATCCAACAGCGCCGCGCGCAAGTCCCCATGGTGATAGCGATTACCCATTTTCCCCCTCATGTTGACAACGTAAACATCGCATGGTAGACTTCATAATGTTGACAACGTAAACATCACACCCCACACCATAACCATAGCTCAATACCCCTTGCGCGTCCAACTCGGAGGATAAATATCATGCACGACAAAAACATATTGATCACAGGTGGCACCGATGGCATGGGCAAAGCGACAGCCCACCAACTTGCCAAACTTGGGGCAAATCTGCTGTTGATTGGTCGTAACCAGACCAAAGGTGAAGCCGCCGCCGCCGAGATTATCCAGGCCAGCGGTAATTCCAGCGTCGCCTATTTGCAGGCTGATCTGTCACTCGTTCACAACCTGCCGCCGCTCGCCGAACAGATCCGCCAGCGGTTTGATCAATTGGATGGCTTGATTCACTGCGCGGGCGGTGTTTTTCCACCCCGCCGCACCCTGACCAGTGAAAGCGTCGAACTGTCTTTTGCGGTGCAGTATCTGGCCCGCCATGTCCTGACGCAGACCTTGTTAGACCGGCTGTGTGCCAGCCCCAGGCCGCAGGTGCTTTGTTTAGCAGGCGGCGGCGCAGCCCATAAGCCGCTGGACATGGATAATCTCATGGGCGAAAAACGCTACAGCATAATGGGGGCGGTTCAGATCAGTTCCGTGACGAATAACCTGCTCACGCTGGACTGGATCGAGCATTACCCCGGCATCACCTTTTACAATTATGGACCGGGCTTTGTGCGCACGGGCATGATCGCCCGCTCGCCGCTGCCAATCCGCCTGATGCTGAATACCGTCGGGCGGCTGTTTTCCCGAACCCCCGATCAAGCCGCCAACGACATTGTCGGCCTGCTGACAGGTGATCTGCCCGGCGGCTTTTATGAGGTAGGTCTGCGGAAAAATGAGCTGTCGCTAGACCAAGCGACGCGCGCCGCCTTCCGCCGCCACACGGAATCTCTGATCACGCGTCTCGCCGCCTGAGCCAACCTGACATGTAGGGGCGATTCGTGGATCGCCCCTACGCCAACCTACCCCGCAAACTTCTGCACGAAATAATCCACGTTCAGTTTTTCGCCCGTCGCATATTCCAGCGCATCATTCCAGTGCATCGTGTTCCCCGGATTATAAATCCGCTGCCGGAAGAAATCGCCTGCCCCCTTGCGCCCGACGATCCCGCCTTCGTGCTGGAACAGCCAACCCGTCCATTGCAGCGACATCATGCGCCCCAGCAGATAATTCTGGTAATACGCCGGAGCCAGCGCGACATGATATTTCGTCGCCCAGTCGGGCATATCGGCGCGGCCTTCGGGCTTTTTGAGCAGTTGGAATTTCTCCACCAGTTCCCACCATAGGTTATTCAGATCGCGGTTCGGGTCTTCGTACATGGCTTTTTCAAAATTCACCACCACCATCACCCACCGCGCGAAGATCAATTCTTCCAGCCGGAAGCGTTTAACTCCCACGTCCCCGGCCTGTTTCGCCTGGTCGGGCGTCCGGCCCAACACCTGCTGGTGCCACTCAGGATCAAGTGTGATCGCGCCCATCAGCATCGCCATCGCTTCCGTGGTCAGGATATGCGGGAACGAGCGCAGCATCCAGGGCAGATTCTTCGGGATGTATTTGTCATACACGCCGTGCCCCAATTCGTGCAGCAGCGTTTCCATCCAGCGCAGCGATGGCTGCAAATTGCACAGCGTCCGCACGTCGCCTTCACGGTCAATATGCGTGCAGAACGCGTGCTGATCCTTGCCATCGCGCGGGTACAAATCGCTGCGCTCCAGAATATCGCGCGCTTCCATGCCCATCCCGTCATACGTCCGCAGCGCCAGTTCCACCAGGTCTTTGCCCTCGAACAGCGCGTCAAAATTCAGATCACCGAGCATCGGCGCGCGCTGAAAAAACGGATCGGCATAATGCCAGGGCATCAGTTCATCCACCGGCACGCCGAAGCGCTGGCTCAGTTCCGCGTCCATCTCCGCCTTGACCGCGCGGAATGGCCTTTCCGTTTTCCGCGCCAGATCATCCAGCATCCCATACAGCCAGTCAGGATCGAGTTCGTTCAGTTCGAGGCTCATCCGGTGAAAATTCGCATACCCCATCCGCTGCGCCGCCGCGTTGCGCAGTTCCGCCAGCCGCCGGATCGATTCCGCCACCACCGGCCCGATCTGCTTGCTGGCTTCCCACGCTTCGCGCCGCAGTTCAGAGTCATCCTCTTTCGCCAGAATCTCATCAATCGCGTTGGCGGACAGTTTTTTGCCTTCCACTTCCGCGCGGAAATTCGTATAGGCCGACACCAGCGCCGTTTCCAGCTTGGTCACTTCGTCAATCGTCGCCAGATCGCGCTGCCCCTGGGCAAATGACAAATGCAGCAGATGCACGATCCGTTTCAACGCCGCATCATCCCCCGCCGCGCCGTTCTCATCCCATGCTTTCCACTGGCGATAGGTTCCCTCGTCCGCCCAGAAGCGCATCATCGCGCCGCGTGCTTCCTCAGCTCTTTCCAGCGCGTCCACCGAGCCTGTCGTCGCCGCGTCCCACTCGGCCAGATTCGCTGCAATCGACAAATCCCGTATTTGTGCCGTAACCTGCTCCACCGCCTGTTGAACGTCCATCAAAACCTCTCCCTAAAAAAATCGACAAAATGCAACTTATACCATGATCCCTGCCAAAAATCGAAGTTTTGCGCCGCGCGAGTTTATTTCCATAATCTACATACTAAGAGTAATCGTAAGGGAGTAACACGCGTGAAAATTCTCAAGGAAACCTTCAGTCTGCTGAAGGAAACCTTTTCCGAATGGAAAGAAGACAAGGCGTCACTGCTGGCGGCAGCGCTGGCTTATTACACCATCTTTTCGCTGGCCCCCCTGGTCCTCGTAACGGTTGGTTTGGTCAGCATCATTTTTGACCGGAACGAGATCGAGCAGGAAATTCATTCCCAGGTGGAGAGTCTCGCGGGGGACGATGGCTCCAACACGCTTCAGACCATGCTCGACAATCTGGATGATGGCGAAAAAGGCACCATTGCCACCGTCATCGGAATTGTGACGCTGCTTCTCGGCGCGACAGGGGTGTTCGGCCAGTTGCAGAATGCGCTCAACACCATCTGGGAAGTCACCCCCAAACCCGGCCAGGGCCTCATCATGACCATCCGGCACCGGCTGCTCTCTTTTGCCATGATCCCGGCGATTGGCTTTTTGCTGCTCGTATCGTTAATCGTAGATGCGGGGTTGGCTCTTGTATCCGGCTACTTTCAGGACATCCTGCCCAACAATTTTTCGGTGACAGCGCTCCAACTGGTCAGTATCGGGGTATCATTTGTCGTGATCACCTTCCTGTTTATGCTCATCTTCCGCATCCTGCCCGATGCTCACATCGCCTGGAGTGATGTCTGGGTCGGTTCCGCCGTAACCGCCCTTCTTTTTAGCATCGGGCGCTTGGGCATCGGCCTCTACATCGGGCGCAGCAGCGCGGCTTCCGCCTATGGGGCCGCCGGATCGCTGATCGTCATCCTGCTCTGGATTTACTACTCGGCGCAGATCGTCTTTTTCGGCGCGGAGTTTACACAGGTCTATGCTACCCGTTACGGCAAGCGCATCCGTCCCACCGAGTACGCCATGGCCCTGCCCGCCCATGACCGCTTTGAGCGCGACATTTCGTACGCCGAAAACCGGCAAGCCCTCGTCACGCCGTCCCCATCCCAGCCGGGTCGCACCGCGGTGAACGTCGCCGTCGCCGGTTTGATTTCCTTCGTCCTGGGCACCATCGCCGGGTTCTTCGGCAACCACAACCGCGAAGGCTGATTTTTTCCTGTGAAAGCGCGGCGTCTTGCATCGCCCCCTGATCAAAAGTACACTTACCCTCACGTATACCACACCCTGTCGAGGTCAACACGTGGTGGAAAAACCCAGCATTCTGATCACGGGCGGCACTGGCAAAATTGGCTCCTGTTTCGCTCGTTTCGCCGCCGACAAATACACAATTCGACTCGTAGACCGGGCACAGCCCCGCGAGCCGCTGCCCGGCGAAACCCTGATCGCCGATCTCCAAAATCTCGACATCTGCCGCGCCGCCTGCCAGGATATGGATATGGTGATCCACCTCGCCGCCGACGCCGACCCCGACGCCGATTTTCTAACGTCCCTGCTGCCCAACAACATCATCGCCACCTACAACATGTTCCGCGCCGCGCACGAAGCGGGCTGCCAGCGGTTCATCTACGCCAGCAGCGCGCACGTCGTTTCGGCTTACCCGCCGGATATTCAGATCAACGCCAGCATGCCCATTCGCCCGCGAAACCTCTACGGCGTCTCGAAATGTTTTGGCGAAGCGCTCGCCGCCTATTATGCTTATACCGTCGGCCTGCCCACCATCGTCTTACGCATCGGCGCGTACATTTTCCCTGAAGAATACGCGGCATTCTCCCGTGACGAACTGGACGCCTTTTTAAGTCCCGACGATTTCAACCAGCTCCTGATCCAGTGCCTGGAAACGCCCGACATTACGTTCGCCATCGCCCACGCGCTCTCGGACAATCGTTTTAAGCGCCTCGATCTCACCGCCACGCGCGAACTATTCGGCTACCATCCCACCGCCGACGCCTTTAATCTGTTTGGATTCTTCTCACAAGGGGAATAACGTATGAAACAACTGATCGTCAACGCCGATGACCTGGGCCGTTCGCCTGGTGTCAATCGCGGCATTCTGGACGCCCATCACCAAGGCATTGTCACCTCCACCACCGTCATGATCAACTATCCCGATGCGCCCGCCGGAATCGAAGCCGTCCTGAAGGATGCGCCCGCCCTCGGTCTGGGTCTGCACTTCAATCTGACCACCTTCAAACCCGTCTCGCTGCCCGCTGCCATTCCCTCGCTGGTCAATGCCGACGGCTGGTTTTACCCCATCAGCCAATGGACCACCCAGCCCTTCCAGGCCGACGATTTCCGCCGCGAGATGACCGCCCAGTTAGATCGGTTTGTCAGCCTCGCCGGGAGGCTCCCCGATCACTTCGACGCGCATCACCATTCCGTCTATCTCCATCCGCTGGCGCTGCCTATTTTGCTCGATCTCGCGGATCAACATCACCTGCCCATGCGTGACAGCGGCTTTGACCGTTCTCCCAGTGACATGCTGGGCATTCTGCCCGCCAGCGAAGTGGAAACGTTAGCTACCGAACTGCGCGCCATCGTCGCCGCCCGCCCCATCGCTCCCATCTTTCCCGCACGCCTCTCGATGGACTTCTTCGGCTCCCATGCCACGTTGGGCGATCTGCTGGTGATCCTGACCACCCTGCCCGCGGACAGCGTGACCGAGATCATGTGTCATCCCGGTTATCTCGATGACGCCCTCCGCACCAGCGATTATTCGACGCATCGTGAGGAAGAAATCAAACATCTGACTCATCAGGCCACGCGCGAGTGTGTCGCCTCCGAGCAGATCAACCTGACCAATTTCGGGCGGTTGATGCGCCCATGATCACCATCGAAGTTAGTCACTCAAGTTAGCCACTGAAGTTAGTCACTGAAGTTAGTCACTGAAAGAGGTGACAGCGCCGCACATTCGTGCTACCCTAATTCATGATTGGCACTGACTCCCCTTACTCGGCGTTTGGAGAGAAGGTCAGGGCTTGTTCGACACTTTGAACAGCAATCCCGGCCAAGTCCCTCCCCACTTCACAGAGAGGGGTTCAGATGCAGCAGGCCCGAGTTCGGCAGCAGCTCTCCTGCCAGGTCAGGGTTCAAGGGG
>DATAMF010000414.1:0-7911 GCA_036260665.1 Aggregatilineaceae bacterium
TTTCATCGCGTGCGATCAGCCGCAGAATATCCAGCCGCGAATTGTCACCCAGCGCTTTGAACGCTTCGAGCGCCTGCTCTTTATTGCGCGCAATTTCCACCGCCCGCGCTTCGCTGCGTTCGCTGTCGAACAACGCCGTCACATTACCATAGCCGTAAAACACGTAGGCCGATTTGGGGGTTAAATACAGGGGAACCAGGGTAATATCGGACACCGGGTATTCGGCGGGCAGCGGGTTGGGCGGCTGTTTGTGCCCGGTGATGTGCTCATACAACACCTCGCCGCCGTTCTGCGCCAGAATATTCTCTTTTTCGGCCAGCGCGCGCATCCAGTGATCTCGCAGTTCCTCGATCTGTGGGCAGAGGATCACATCCCAATACCACCGCCACACATCCGCCAGCCGGTTTTGAAACGCCGGAATATCCGCCACGATGAGATCCAGCGGCACATCCATACACACGCAGTGATAGTCAAATCCCAAATGTTCCAGCGCATGCCGCAGCGCCTCGTAATCAAGTTGGGTTTTGTTGATCTCGTCGAGCGAGATGATCCGCCCCACCAGATAAAAGATGAAGCTCACTGGGTCCATCTGGCGCACATACTCCGTAAACCCGATCACATCATCGTGATTCGCATAATCCACCGCCAGCTCAAAAAACAGCGCGCCTTTGCCATATGGTTCATACACCGCCACAATCTCATTCCACATCCCCGGCGGCATCGTTTTCCGGGTCTGAGTCACCCAGTCCTGATGATGCACGGATTGGAACAGGGTATGCATACTGATCATCATTTCGTAGACGGCAGACGTCTGGAAACGCATCAGGGCGGTGAGTGAATCAGTCGTATCGATGACTTGGAGCGGCATGGGCTTTATCCTGAATGATATAATTGCGCTATTGGTTAAGATGTTAACTATAAATAATGTGACTGTCAACTAAAACCTAAATTTTTGGTTCACTATCGTGTATAAAAAGGCGACCTCATTCGAGATCGCCCCGTTTTCATCCGTTAAGCGACTTCCTGAAGCTGATCGCGCAGCCGGATCAGCCCTTCGCCCAGTTCGTTCAGTTCCGCTGCACTGAGCACCGACCAGGGCGCATAATACACGCGATCCGTTTCGGCTTCCGCTGCTTCCCGCATCCGTTGGCCCGCCTCGGTCACGCGAACCTGATCGCCGTCCGCTTCGATCCACCCCCGGCGCGCCAGTTCATCCAGTGCCGCCTGGTAATCCGCAGCGGTCCACCGTCGGAACGGTAATTTTTCAACCAGTTCTGCCGCGTGATGCGCCTCGCCCCGCCACACCAAAGTGAGCGCTTCCCAGGCTGGCCCGCTGATGGCATGTTTCCGCCACGCGTTCAAATGCGCATCGTCGCGAAACGTTCCCATATCAGCCAGATATTGCAGCACACGCAGCATCGGCGGCGCAGCCTCTCCCAGATCAGAATGGCGGTTGTACACCAGTCCCGACTTGTCCGCCGGTTCGGGTGCGTCCAACGCGGCAGCAATCAGCCGCAGCAGCAAATCCGCGATCCGGTGGATGTCAGCGGCGGGCAGCGGATTCGTCTCACGCAGTTTCTCAGTCATCACGTCCAGCACGGTGTTCGCTGCGGCATGCCCCTGCGTCGTAATCCGGTATTCTCCCGCGCTGCTTTCTTCAAATAATCCTTGTTCGGTCAATGTTTGGAATCGTTCAGCAAAATTTTGAGGGTTAGTATACGGGTTATGGGCTAAAAACTTTTCGACGGTAGTAGGTTCGGGTTCAAAATCGAGCGCGACAGCGAGCGCCCCCCATAAACCATCTTGCAGATGAGATGCTTCTATTTTTTCCTGCATGGCGGGGCCAATCGGTGCGCCAATGGCGCGTTGGGCTTCGGGGAATAAGACCTGGATATCTTCGGGTTTCATGGGCAGTTCTCCTGATAACTAAATGATCTTGTACGTGTTTGGGGGGATTCTGGGCGGCTCCCCCACTCCTCCCCCTTTCCGCGCCGACGGAAAGGGGGATCAGGAGGAGCTTAGGATGCCTGAGCGCTGACGAAGTAGCGTTCAGCCATTCTCAACAGGAGGGTTTTCAACTCGGCGGCGCGTTCGGGAACCGTCCATACGTCGCGCGCACCGTAGTAGCGGGCGTAATTACGCTGCTCGCGAGAGAGTTCGCGCCCCACCACCAGAATCGGGGCATCTGGTTGGTGGGCATGCACGACGGGCAGCACCGTCATCTGGCGCGGTTGGTGTCCATCCAGGCCGACGACCACGACATCAAAATAATAATAGTCCATCGCTCGGATCGCATCGTCATAGTTTTCAACCGACAACACCGAAATTTCCTGTTCCATCAGCAGGCCGATGGTATCGATCAGGATGTTCGCCGGGCCGTTCACACGATCAATCACGAGTACCTGAACCGGGCAACGGGTCGCCGCATAACAAGCGGTTAGTTCTTCAAATAACATGATTTCAGACGTTTGACGTTGCATGGTTGCCCTCACTTGTTTCATTGCTTGATTGCATAATTGCGCAACTAAAGAATATTTTAGCATGAAACGGCGGCAACGTCAAGTTTACGTCTGTATTGTTATACGCCTATTTATAAAAAACGGGTGTCTGATTTTTTTGGCGATACACCCTATTGTGGGCTACACTGCGGGCGGTTCTTTGATTCACTGTAGGATTACAACCGTATGCTGAATGTGGAATTTTACGAAAAACTCGCGCGGATTTATGACGCCGAACATGCCACGAAGGTGGAAGATTTAGCCCTGTACAGCGAACTGGCCGACGAAACCGGCGGCCCGATTCTGGATGTTGGCTGCGGCAGTGGGCGAGTGATGCTCGCTCTCGCCCAGGAAGGCCATCGTGTGGTGGGCATCGATAATGCCCAGGCCATGCTCGACCGGGGCCAGCGCCACCTGGATCAAACGCCGCAGCTCAAGCCGTTGGTGACATTTGTGAAGGGGGATGCCCTGACGACACCCCTGCCCGATCCGTTTAAGCTGATCATCGTGCCCTACAACACCTTTATGCATTTTGAAGACCAGGCGACCCAAATCGCGGCGCTGCGCCGTTTTCACGAGTTATTAGATAAGGATGGCATGCTCGTGATCGATTTGCCGAACGCCAGCGAAGCCTTTGGGTCCGACGACGTGGGCAGCGTCGTGCTGGAACGCACCTTTGACGAGCCGGAAACCGGGCGTTTTGTGATGCAGCATTCCGTGAGTTCGCTCGAACGGATAACGCAGCAGTTACACGTGACCTGGATTTATGACGAAATCGGCCCCGACGGATTGGTTTACCGGACGCTGGCCCCGCTGATCCTGCGTTATGTGTTCACCGCCGAAATGGATCTGATGCTGGAATTAACCGGATTCCACCGTCTGACCACGTATGGCGACGATGATCAGATGCCGTTTGAAGAGGGCTGCCCGCGTATGATTGTCCTGGCGGAAAAAGCATGAACCTGCGCCGTGTCGTGAGTCTGGGGATTATCGCGGCGCTGCTGGTGGCTTGCCAGCAGGACGACACGTCATCCACCCCCACGCGCACGCCCACCCCGCCGATTCTGGCCGCCAGCCCCACCGTCGATCCCATCCTGCCCACCAATGATCCCTATTCGGGCGCGGCGGTGGGTTTGAGCAATCCGACTCAGGCAGGGCTGGCGGCGGAAGGCGAACCGGATATTCCACTGCCCACGCTGACGCCGGGACTGCCGCAGGCCACACTGCCAATGGTGATCACCGCCTCAGATGGATTAGCGCTGCGCGGAACCCTGTTTAATCCGCCAACGCGCCCCGCGCCCATCGTCGTACTGCTGCCCGAAGAACGGCTGGATCGGTCCAGTTGGGACTCGTTAGCCGCCCGGTTGCAGGCCGAAGGTTACGCTGTGTTAACCGTCGATCTGCGCGGGTATGGGGAGACGGGCGGCAGTGTGGACTGGTCGCTTGCGCCCGCTGACATCCAGGCCGTATTAGAGCTGATCAAACAATTATCGGGGATTGATCCCGCCCGGTTGACGCTGGTGGGGTCCAGTATCAGCGCTAATTTAGCCTTACGCGGCTGTGCGGACGTGTCCTATTGTCACAGTGTCGTGCTGCTCAGTCCCGGCCTGGACTATCGCGGGCTGACAGCAGCGGACGCGATGGCCCGGCTTGGTGCGCGCCCGGTGCTGATCATCGCCAGCCAGAACGACGAGAATAATCCAGGTGACAGCGTGGCGCTCGATGGGATGGCGACAGGTGCCCACCAGCTTATCCTGTATCCCGCCGCCGGGCACGGCATGGCAATGTTCACGGCTGAACCGGCCACGCTGGACACCATTGTGAACTGGATCAAAACCACGAACCCGCCAGGATAAAACCATTGCACTTTTCACTTGGGAATATCGAATGCTGGTCGATCAGCGAGGGGATGCGCAAGGCCAGCAGTTGCTTTATGCGGTGACTTCACTTTCCTTCGCCCCTTTTTCGTTAAATCTTTACACTGTTCAGTCCGGTTCCATAGTAAAATAAAGGAAATGAGGTGAAAGAAATGACGAAACATTGGGTTTTAGTGGTTGAAGATGCGCCGGATATTGCCGAAATTTTCCGTGTCGCTTTTGAAAAAGCACAGTATGCGGTCGAAGTGGTGTGGAGCGGTACCGCCGCCTTCGACTGGTTAGACGAATTTGTGCCGGATGTGGTAGTTTTGGACTTGCATCTACCCCAGGTGTCCGGTCTTGAGGTTTTGCGGTATATTCGGGCCAATGAACGATTCGCCCATGTGTATCTGATAGTGACGAGTGCCGATCCATATCTTGCCAACAAAACACTGGAAGAAGCCGATAAGGTATTGGTTAAACCCGTTACCTATACCGAAGTCCGTAATCTGGCGCTGGAACTACACCAGGGCACCGATCCCGACTCCTGATGGAGGGCGTTGGCCCTCCCCTTTTTATACCCCTGCCAACATTTTCTCCGTGTATTGTATACTATAACTATGAGAGTCCAACCGATGCGTCGTATCCTGATCTTGATCCTGTGTCTGTGCAGCCTGATGCTGTCCCTGCGACCGGCCCACGCCCAAAGCGAAACGCCGGATGCGCTGGTCAACATGGTTAACGCCTATCGTGCGGCCAATGGCCGGTCCGCCTTTATTGCGAACGCCAGTCTGATGGCGGCGGCGCAGAGCCAGGCGAACTGGTTAGCCGCCAATCATGCGCATGGTCACAGCGGCGCGGGCGGCTCCACCCCGCAGGATCGCGCTTATGCGGCGGGCTATGCGGGCCTGGTGATGGAAAATTACGCGGCAGGCACGCTCAATTATGTAACGATGGATTGGGCCGTCAATGACATGTGGCACAACAGCAGCGTTCACCGCATGGCGATGCTGTCCGATAGTACCGATGTGGGCGCAGGCGTGGCCGAAAACGAGGATGAGCGTTATTACGTCCTGGTGGTAGGCAGCCCCTCGCCGCCGACCCCTGTACAACCCAACAAACCCGGCGCAACCGTCGAACCCACCGACGAAGGCCCCGCCGCCATTGTGATGGTCCCCATCATCCAGGCCGCCCCTCGCGAAGACGGATCGGTGGTGCATGTGGTGCAGATGGGCCAAACCGCCTGGGACATCGCCGCGAGTTACGGCATTGCGCTCGATGAACTGCTGGCGCTCAATTACCTGGATCGGAGTGATGCCCTGCATCCCGGCGACGAAGTGCTGATCAAGTTGGGACCGGGCCAGCCGACACCACTGCCGCCGACACCCCCCGCCTCCTATGTCGTGCAGGATGGTGAAACAATCTGGTTGATTGCCGTGCAGCACGATCTGACCGTCGATCAACTGCTGGAAATCAACGGTCTCACCCGCGCCGATGTGATCAAACCCGGCGATACGCTGCTGCTGCGCACGCCTGATCCCAACGCCACGCCGACGCTGCCCCCTACGGAGACTCCGCCGCCTACCGCCACCGCGACTCTTACTCCCACCGGTGCCCCCACCGCCTTACCCACCGTGAAAGTCGTCTGGTCCATCACCTATACGGCGACTCCGACCACCCCGCCGACTCTTCCCGCCACACCGACCCCTGCGCCGACGGAGCCGCCCACCACCACACCGACGATTGCCGCGACTCCGCATGTGATCAGCGGGCAGGATGGCGAAAACAATTCCACCATGGCGGTTGGAGTCGTGGGTTTAGGGTTGGGTTTAGTGCTGTTGGCTGGTGCGGCAGTCGTTTGGATGCGGCGGCCCCCTACCGCTTAACGGGGGCGCGAAACAGCACTGTGTTGAGCCGCTGTTCGATCCAGCCATCGAAATGCTGGATCACGGTCAATATTTCATCGAACAGCCGGGTCCGTTTCGTCTGCTGCATCGCACGAAACCCCGACATGGTGCTGAGCAGTTTGATATAGTCCTCCCCGGTATACATCTTCGACCAGGGATACTGCCGCACCGTGACCGCGCCAAAACACTCGGATGCCGCAAAGTTCTGTGTGATCCGGTCAATTAACCAGTCCGTCGTCACCGCCCGGTTCGGATTTTCAACGGGCGGGTCCTGTTTTTGGTACACGGCATCCAGCGCGGTGAACAGTTCGCCGCCCGCCTCTTGATAAATATTCCAGATCAGCGCCGCCGATCCGCTGTCATTCAGCGCGCGGCCCATTTTAGGATAGCCGATTTCGGGCCGAATCCAGTGAAACGCTTCCGCCGACAGCACCAGATCGAAGGCTTGGGGCTGAAGTTCCCATTCCTCAAACGAGATATTGAGAATCTGCACCTGGGGATAACGCGCGCAGTTCTTTTTCGCCAGTGTCGCCAGTTGCTCGCCCAATTCCACCGCTACCATCGCATAGCCGCGCTGCGCAAACGCGACGGTGGCAATCCCCGGCCCGCACCCCACTTCGAGCATCCGCCCGCCGGGAGCGATGCCCGACAGCGCGATCACGTCCTCGATTACCTGCTCTGGATAGCGGGGCCGGACCTGATCATAAAGGTCCGCGATCTGATCAAAAATAATGCGTCGGCTGCGATCAATCGTCATCGCTTTTTCCCCCTGGCTATATCAATTTCAAGAGTGGCATGAGTTGTGGTTATCAACCAGATGACAAAAAGCACTTTTAGGTTAAAAATAATTAAGATATAGTACTTATATAATTAAAATACAATGATCTGGCATGTTGCAGTAGCTTTGATGTGTCTGATCGTATCACTAAATTTGATTTAGAAATATACTTTGTAAATGTAGAAAATTTTGAAAAACAGGGCGATCTCCGAGGGGGAATCGCCCTGTTTCATTTGATTCGCCAGGCCCGAACGCGCATCCTCATCAATCATGATAGGGTGCATCGTTGCTGTCGTTGACACCACTCCGCTACAAATATTCCACCCGATTTTTCATATCTTCAGCCGTATAAACCGCATGATACAGCATGAGCGCTTTCATCCAGGTAGAAGCGGATCGCCTTGGCTTCCAACGCGCTTCTCCTTATATTCTCTCGCTGCGGCGATCTGCTGCCGGATGTCCTCGTCAATTTCCGCTTTGTGCTCATAATAATAAGCCAGTGCCGCGTGGACCTGCGCCAGAGTGATACCATACCACGCCGCGATTTCGCCGGGGTCTTGCGTGTGAAACAACATCACCATTGCAATATCGGTCACGCGCAATCCCATCCCCACGATACAAGGCCGCCCCCCACGTACCTGTGGATTGGATGTAATCAGATTGATACTGAGTACCGTTTCCAATACCCTGTTTTCCTCGCTTTTTAAGTATTATAGCCCAAACACAAGCGGGGCAATCTCCTCTCGGACATCGCCCCGCTTTGGTTCATTCTAAATCCTTGTGTGCCCAACAGAGCACCGAGACAACCCACATCGGATAGGGGTGTCCACCCCAATTCGATTTAAAGGTGGGTTCCGCAATGATTTTTCGAG
>DATAMF010000451.1:0-15245 GCA_036260665.1 Aggregatilineaceae bacterium
GGCGAGTGGTGGAATGGTCATGATACCCTCTATCCCTTGATTGCTCCGGCGGTGAGGCCCTTGATAAACTGTTTCGACATTAACAAATATAAGATCAACACCGGGATAGCGGCGAGTGATAGGGTACTTAAAATGGCATTCCAGTCGGTTTGATACTGCCCAAAAAGCAGCGACACCCCATAGGTTACGGTGCGATCTCGCTCGTCGCGGGTCAGAATCAGCGGGAACCAGAGATCGTTCCAGATGGGGATCATGTTAAAAATGGTCACGGTGGCGAGGGCAGGCCGGGTGAGCGGCAGCATGATACGCCAGAAAACCAGTAGTTCCGATGCGCCATCCATGCGGGCGGCATCGGTCAGATCGCGGGGGATGCCGCGCATGAAGGTGGTCAGCACAAAGATGGTGATGGGCAGACTCATGGCGACATAGATCGGAATCAAGTCGGGCAGCTTGCCGCACACGCCATAGTTGAGCAATTTTTCCAGCCCGAAGTCGCCCAAAAATGACGATTTGCAAATTCCGGTAGATTGCAATTTGCCGCTGAGGTCGAGGTCCTGAACAATCGTGACGATGTTGATGGTACCAAGACGGATCGGGACCATCAGGCCGCCGATGAAAAAGATATAGATCAAGGTGGCGGCTTTCGAACGCCAGTGGGCAAGCGCATAGGCGGCCAGCGCGCCGAACAGCAGGATCAACAGCAGCGAGACGATCAGGACGGTCAGGCTGTTGACAAAATAGGTGTCAAAGTTGCCCTGTTCCCACGCATTTTTAAAACCTTCGGTGGTCCGAATATCGGCAGTGGGCCAGTTAAAGGGGGAGCGGTAAATTTCGCGTTTGTCCTTGAGCGAGTTCACCAGCATGGTCCAGATGGGGATCAGGACGATCAGCGACCAGGTAAACAACACGATATGCGAAAACAACTGGCCCAGCACATTATCGAAGGTGTAACGCAGCAAGGTGCGCCGCAGGAACCGGTTGCTCACGCGGGGTGCATCTTTGGTACGGGGCAGCACGCCGAACCAGTAAAAAAACAGGACGATAAACAGCATATCAAAAGACACGATCCAACCGGGCGCGCCGTCCAGCAGCCCCAGGATTTTGGTGGCGAGACCCACTGTCAGACCAATGAAGCCGCCAATCCAGGAGTCGAGTTCGGCATTACGGTTGTAATGCGAAATATAGGACGGGGTCAGCAGCCCGCCAATCGCGGCGCAGATGGTGGCCCAGCCGAGGATTTCGGCGTGTTCGAGTATCCAACGAATGATGTCAATCATCAGCTCACCACCTCTTCCGCGCCGCGCCGCGACAGGATCAGCCAGATGCTTACGCCAGTCATCAGGATAAAGAAGGTGACGGTGGCGACGGCTGCGCCGATGCCCATATCAGGCCGCGCGACAGGGTGTTCACCCGCGATGGCGGCACGGTAGAAAAAGGTGCCGAGGATGTCGGTGGAATAATTGGGCGGACCCTGCGCACCCATCATGGCATAGACCACGTCGAAGGCGTTGAAGTTGCCGATAAAGGTGAGGATGGCAACGATGCCGATGATCGGGCGCAGCAGCGGCAGCTTGACCCGCAGCCAGACTTGCAGGCCGTTGGCCCCATCGACACGGGCGGCTTCGCTCAGTTCGTCGGAAATGTTGATCAGTCCGGCCAGAAACATCATGGTCGGGAGACCAACCCACTGCCAGGAGGATACCAGTGAGACAACAATGAGGGCGTATTTTTCGTCGCCCAGCCACGCCTTAAACCAGTCGCCGTGCCCGACATCTTCCAGCAGGATTTTCAGCATGCCCCAGCGCGGATTCAGGATCAAGCGCCAGAGGAAGGAGGTCAGCAGGACGGACATTGTAGCCGGGAGAAAAATAATCGTGCGGTAGATGTTGCGCCCAAACAAACGGGTTTGGGATAACAAGGTGGCAAACAACAACCCCAGCGAATTTTGTACGGCCATGTGAATCATAAAGAAGATAAACGTATGCCGGAGCGCGCCGACAAAACGGTCTTTCCAAATGGGATTAGTCACTAACTCGTTATAGTTATCGAAGCCCACAAAATGATCGGGGCGAAAGCCGACCCCCGTATAAAGGCTGAGCCGCATCGAATTGATCAGCGGATAAGCCATGAAAATGGTATAAATTACCACCGCCGGGACAAGAAACATGATCCAGGCGCGACGGCGCGGAGCCTGCCAGTCGCCGGTCAGCCCCAGTGCCCGTAGTGACCGAGTAAGTGTAGTTTGGGCGGTTGCCATAAAATGCTCCGAGAAAGTAGATCCCGAAAGGAGCCATCGGGATCGGAAAATTTTAAACTACGATAACGCAAAACTGCTGAATAGAAAACCATCGCCCGGCATGAGTCGGGCGATGGCAGCAAAACTATCGGAACGAGGACAACTTACGACGCCGGGCAAGTCTGCGCGGGCGCGTACCACTCCGCCAGCCCTTCTTGCAGGCTGTCTGCCGCTTCCTGCGGGGTCATTTCGCCCTGGAGGATGGCAATCGAGTTATTCTGGATCAGGTCGTAGGCATTGGGTGAGCCGTCCAGCAGTTTTTCCCAGGCGAAACGAACATCCAGGCCGCGCCCTTCGTTCATCTTCAAGAAGGCATCGGCGTGCGGATTTTCAAGCGTGGGGGCGCTGCTGTGAAGCGGGAAGAAGCCGGGCAGTTCGTTGGCGAACAGGGCGGCAAATTCCTGCGTGGTCATCCATTCCAGGAACAGGCGCGCTTCTTCGGGATGGGCGGTATTGGCGTTCATACCCACACCTGCGTCCACGTGGAAGGTCACATATTCTTCTTCCTGGCCTTCGGGGGCGGGAACGGGGAAGACGCTCCACTCAAATTCGGGTTCTTCGGCTTCGAAGACCGGGATGTCCCAGGAGCCGCCGAGCCACATGCCCGCTTCGCCCAACAGGAAGAGCTGCTGGCTGTCGTAGTAGGTCAGGGCCATGAAGTCTTCGGGGAAGAAGGGCGCAAGATCGGCCATCCCCTGGAAAGCAGCGACCATGTTTTCGTCGTTGAAGCAGCGCTCGCCGTTCAGGTACGCCATACGGCCTTCACGTCCGCCGACAAAGTTCGGGGCGATATTCATGAAGACGATTTCGGCAATGGTCCAGGGATCGCCAGCGGCATTCGCAAACGCATCGTAGCCGTTGTCCTTGAGGGTCTGCGCGGCGGCGAGCATTTCTTCCCAGGTTTCAGGGATGGCAATGCCCAGTTCGTTGAACAGGTCGATGTTATAGTAAACACCATGCGACACCGCGATGAACGGGACCGCATAAGTCTTGCCATCTTCGGTGGTCCAGGCGGCCATCGAATCGGCGGTGAAGTTTTCCTTCAGGCCGGGCAGATCGGTGATGTCGGCAATGAAGCCCTGATCAAACAGGCCGCGTCCGGTAGCGAACGAACGGACATACATCAGGTCCGGGGCGGTACCGGTTTCAAACTGGCTTTGCAGGGTTGCGTTATAATCGGGCGGATTCGTGGGATCAAACTGAACGGTAATATTGGGATAAGCTTCATGGAAGGCTGCTAAAACGGCTTCCATCTGAGTGACGTCATCCACGCGCCAGGACCCCATCGTCAAGGTGACTTCATCTTGGGCGGAAATGGACCGGGGAGCATAGGAGCCAAGCAGCACAAGTGCTAGTAAGAGGGACAAAACAACAACCTTCTTCACAGCGATTCCTCCTAGAACTAATCGTAGATAGAGAAATTTTAAGTAGCGTCAAAGTAGACGTAGTAATGAATATAATCCGGTATCTGGTTGTAGGCAAGCGGTTCGTTAGCTTGGCTCCCAAACTGACGTGCTCTAAAATAATTGTAACCTGGAACCCAGACTGGACATAACAGGATGAAGAAAAAACTGCGAGGCCTCAAACGCACTGCCATTCAACTGGACTTCAACCTCTACCGCGTCAGTGTGCCTATTCCTGGGCTGCCAGACCAAGAACTCAGCGTGATCGATTTATGGCCTGAAGAAGTCGAGCAGACGATTGTATTCGTCCATGGCTATGCCGGATGTGCGGAAACGTGGGAGTTCCAGATTAACTACTTTGCGCGCGATTACCGGGTGGTGGTGCCGGATCTGCGCGGGCATGGACAGAGCGATGCCCCGCATACCGACTACACGATGCAGGAACTGCTCGCCGATCTCGATTTAATCGTGGAACAACTGCACCTGCCAGAGCGCTTTGTGCTGGTGGGGCATTCGTTTGGCGGATCGATCTGTGTGGAATATGCTAATGTTCATCCTGAGCGCCTGGAAAAGCTGATCCTGGTGGCAACCGCCGGCGAATATCCACTGCCGCGCTGGGTAGAGTGGGCCTACCGGATTCCCAACACCGTTTACCGCCCGTTCTGGGATTACCGCCCGCGCTGGAATGCCGAACTGCACGTCATGAAGCGCATGATGCTAAATACGATGCGGTATTGGCGGGGATGGTCGCTGCTGCGCAATATTACGACGCACACGCTGTTGATTACCGGGGAAAGCGATAACTATTTTCCGCATAAGGTTTATGAAGAAGTCGGCCAGATGATCCCCGGTGCGGAAATATATGATGTGGGGTCGGCCAAACATAAAGTGCAGTTGGAACGTCACGAAGCCGTGAACCGGGCGATGGAGCGTTTTATCAAAGAAAACAGCCGCACGTCATGGCGGGATCGCGGCACCCGGTCCGATCTCGTTTCGCGGCGGCCCTGGCTGCTCAACTACAGCCCCGAAACACCCTACACGATCCCGATTCCGCGCCAGCCGCTGCATAAGTTTTTGGAAAGCGCCGCGGATTGGGTGCCAAAGCGCGCCGCTATCATTTTTTACGGTACACGTACCACTTATGCACAGCTCAATTCTCAAGTCAATCAGTTCGCCCATGCATTGTGTGATATGAGGATTAAACCGGGTGATCGGGTGATGATTGTGCTGCCCAACGTGCCGCAGATGATTATTGCCTATTATGCAACGCTGAAGGTCGGGGCAATTGCGGTGCTGCCTAATCCAGATGCGCACGCGGGCGATATTGTGAAGCAGGTGCATGAGACCAACGCGCGAGTGTTGGTGACGCTGACGGCATTCGACCAGATGGCCCAAGAAGTCAAAGAACAAACACAGATTCAGGCGATTGTTCTGGCAGATCTGCGGAATGTGATTACCGCAAGCACCTATAAAAAGCTCGCGGCCCGCTGGGGGCAGGAAGAACCCGTCTACGAAGATGATCAGCATATCCGCGAACTGGGGCGGATGATGAACGATCTAATGCGCGATCAACCCATCACCGAGCCAGAAATTTCGGTGTCATGGCAGGATATTGCGGCGATTGCTTATACCAGCGGAACGAGTGATTTACCCAAAGGGGTCACACTGACGCACAGCAATCTGGTGGCAAACGCGCTCCAGACGCGCCACTGGATTCCGGGCCTGAACTATGGAAAAGAAGTATTTGTATCGGTGCTGCCGCTGATGCACAGTTACGGCATGACCAGTGCAATGAACATGCCGATTGCGCTGGGCGCGACGATTGTACTGCTGCCCGTATTCGAGTTGGATCACGTGCTCAGCCATATTCGTAAGTATCGCCCGACGATTTTCCCCGGCGTGCCGTCGATGTACAATGCCATTAACCATGTCCCGAACGTGCGGGTTTATGGACTGGCGTCGATTAAAGCATGTATCAGCGGTGCGGCTCCACTTCCGGTTGAAGTGCAGGAAGAATTCGAAAAGCTGACACGCGGGCGGCTGGTGGAGGGGTACGGCCTCACAGAAGGCGGCCCGGTCACGCATGCAAACCCGCTGTTCGGGGTGCGTAAGGTGGGGTCGATTGGCGTTCCTATTCCGAACACGGACGCCAAAATTATCGATCTGGCGACAGGAGCCGATCTTCCGGTAGGTCAGATTGGGGAACTGGCGGTCAAGGGTCCGCAGGTGATGAAAGGTTACTGGAGTCCCGAACCAGAAGATGTCACACCGGAATCGATTCTCAAGGATGGCTGGTTGTATACGGGTGATGTCGCGGTGATGGACTCGGATGGGTATGTGCAGATCATTGGCCGCAAACGCGATACGATTATGGCCGGGAAATACAGCGTGTATCCGCGTGACGTGGAGGAAGTGCTGTATGAAAACACCAAAGTGCTCGAAGCCGCTGTGGTAGGCGTCGAAAGCGCGGGACAGGGCCAGCGGGTCAAAGCCTTTGTCGTGCCGCGACCAGGCACCCATCTGTCAAAGCAAGAACTGCTCGACCTGTGTAAACGTCGCTTAGAAGAATATGCAATTCCCTGGGACATTGAGTTCCGCGAAGAATTGCCTAAATCCTTTGTCGGTAAAGTGATCCGTCGATTATTAGTCGAACAGAAATCCGAGGAGCAATAAGTAAAGATGCGGCCCAAGATCGGACTGGTTTTAGGTGGCGGGGGAAGTCGCGGGATTGCGCACATTGGCGTTTTGGAAGTGTTGGCCCATGAGCATATTCCGATTGATTTGATCGTCGGGACGAGCATGGGTGGGTTGATCGGCGCGCTGTTTGCGTCGGAGGTGGATTTGTTGGAGATGGCGCGGCATGTCGAACGGCTGCGCAATATTTCGTCACTTTTCAGCACCCATCTGTTTAGTTCGCGCGCCCGCCAGCGCACCATGCGCAAATGGATCGCTCATTTTTTGGGCGAAAACAAGACCTTTGAGGAGTTGAAGATTCCGCTAATCGTCACGGCGGTGGATATGCTGCACGGGCACGAGGTTTATCTGCGTTCCGGGCCGCTGCTGCCCGCATTACTGGCTACCAGCGCGATGCCAGCGGTTTTTCCGCCGGTTGATCACGAGGAAATGAAATTGGCGGACGGTGGGGTGATCGACAGCCTGTGTGTCCATGTGGCGCGCCAAGAGCAGATGGACAAGATTATCGCCGTCGATATTTACCCGCCGCTGGAACACGAGAACCCCTGGGTCGATCCGCTGGGGGCAATTATGGGGATGGGGGTGCCGTTCTTCAACACCGGAAATATGGATCGACCACCCAGCATGATGGCCGCGATCTGGCGCTCGGTGCGGATCATGACGTGGCATCTCCACGAAGCACGCTTGCAAGCCAATCCGCCGGATGTGCTGCTGCGCCCACATGTCGAAAATTACGGTTCGCTGGATTTTAAGGATGTCGAAGGGCCGCTGTTGGCCGGCATCGAAGAGGCGACCCGCTGCCTGGATGTGATCAAAGAACTGGTCGTGGAAACACCGAACTAGATCAGCCCTTCGGCGCGCAAAAACTGGTCGAACGAATCGAGCAGTGCGTCGAGATGCATGAGGGTCGTCTGGGGATCGCTGCGCAGCACGGCGTCGATCTGGTCGTCCAGCGCGTGGGGAAGGCGTGTACAGAGTTGGTGGGCGCGCTGAATCAGGCGTTTTTCGCCGGGATGGGGTACGCGGTTCACGGCAAAGAGCACATCAAA
Organism: Aggregatilineaceae bacterium; assembly: GCA_036260665.1. Classification (GTDB taxonomy): domain Bacteria; phylum Chloroflexota; class Anaerolineae; order Aggregatilineales; family Aggregatilineaceae; genus DATAMF01. The sequence continues at coordinate 7,443 of DATAMF010000451.1, forward strand.
ATAACTTGCCAGCAGCGCGGCGATGCGATGGTTCAGGCTGATAAAATCCTGGCGGGCGATGGCTAAGGCAATCTGGCTGCGGTACGCAGGAATAGCATGGCGCAGCACGGGATAATTCTGCCGGATGATGGCGCGGCGCAAGGCGTCAGGATAGGGTTGGTTGGCCTGCTGGTGAAGTTGGCGAAACCATCCGGTGCGATCAAAAACCGGGGTCGAATGCAGGATGGTGTACCAGAAACAGGTGGAGTACCCGGTTGAAGCCTGGTGGTTGACCAGCACCTGATTCAACTGCTCTTCGATCCAGGTGGGCGACCAGTAGACTAAATCGGCTTTGATGCCGGACTGCTTTTCGATCCAGGCGTCTTCCGATCCCCAATAGGGATTATTGATTTCGACGGGGTGAGCGGGATCAGCAAGCTGGGCCGCAAGCGACGCGCGGATCGCGGGGGGAAGTGCCTGGTGGCTGTAGATGTAGATGTCAAAGTCGGAGAATGAATCGGCGGCCTGGGTGGTCAGTGAGCCGCCCAAGACGACGGCGGCAACTTCGGGAAGAGCGGCAAAATAGGAGGCGATGGTCTGGACTGGTTGGGGAATGGCGATCATGGCACACCTTTGAAGATTTTAAAAAGCTGATTATCCGCAAGCGATCCACTTCCCGCGAATTCTGTTATACTTGCCTGCACACGCACAACCATTCCACAGGATTGATCCACTATGACACGTTTTCAAGGAATCATTCCACCTCTGGTTACGCCTTTTCATACTGATGAATCATTGAACCTCGCCGGAATTCCGGCGCTGGTCGAGCATGTCCTGGCTGGCGGGGTGCATGGCGTTTTTGTGGCAGGCAGTCAGGGCGAATCGTTCACGCTGTCGGCGGCTGAAAAAGCGGCGCTGCTCGACGCGGCATTAGCGGCTGTCAACGGGCGAGTGCCCGTGATTGCGGGAACAGGCGCGATTACCACGCGGGACACGATCATCCTGACGCAGCAGGCTGAACGCGGCGGTGCAAGCGCGGTGTCGATTATCACACCGTATTTTGTGACGCCTTCGCAGGACGAACTGTATGCACATTACGCCGATGTCGCGGCGGCGGTGGCGATCCCGATTCTGGCGTATTCGAATCCAAGCCGGACGGGGGGCGTGAAGCTAACGCCGGACACGCTGGCACGGCTGGCGAAGGATATTCCACATTTTATCGGTGTGAAGGATTCCAGCGGCGATCTGGCCGAAACCGCCGCGATCATCCGCGCCTGTCCGCCTGAATTCCAGGTGTTTGTGGGGCGCGATTCGTTGTTTTACGGCGGGTTGTGTTATGGCGCAACGGGCGCTGTCGCCCTGTCCGCAAATATCGTTCCGGCGTTGTTCCGGGGCGTGTATGATGCATTTTGCGCCGGTGATCATGCGCGGGCGCGAGAATTGCAGGATAAAATTTCGGTGCTGCGCGACGGACTGCCGCGTTTTGGTTCGTATCCAGTTCCGGTGAAGGAAGCGCTGAATCTGATGGGCTTACCGGCGGGACCAACGCGCCGCCCGATTCGACCCTTGAACGACACGCAGCGCAGTGAGTTGAAAGCCCTGCTGCGGCGGGTAGGTGTGGAGGTTTGATATGAATATCCTTGATCATCCGATGATTCTTTCAACGCTGTTTTATCCGCGCCCGGCACAGCCCGGTACTTCACACCTCGATTATGTGACGGATGGGACGATTCCCACGGATGACGGTGTGGTGTTGGGCTACCGGCTGTACCAGAAAAAGACGGATGCACCTGTGCTGCTGTATTTTCATGGAAACGGCGAAATTGCCAGCGACTATGATGGGTTTGCGCCCGATTTTCAGCAGGCAGGCGTGTCGCTAATGGTGGTGGATTACCGGGGTTATGGATGGAGCAGCGGCGAGCCAAGCTTCAGCGCGCTGCTGTCGGATGTGGATGCGGTGGTAAAAGCGCTGCCCACGATCTTAAAAAATGACATTCCGCTGCTGCTGATGGGGCGATCTTTGGGCAGCGTATGCGCAATTCAGGCGGCGTATCAATATCCGGATCAGTTTAAAGGGCTGATTATCGAAAGCGGATTTTCGAACACGCTGCGCTTGTTGGCGCGGTTGGGACTGCCCACCGAAGCGCTGACCGGTGCGCCCGATCCGATTGGGAACCTGGACAAAATCAAAGAAATCAAACTGCCGCTGCTGGTGATTCACGGCGAAGAAGACAGTTTGATTCACGTCAATCACGGGCAGGCGCTGTATGATGCGTCACCAGCGGAAACCAAGCAGATTCTGCGTATTGCCAACGCCGGGCACAACGATCTGCTGTTTTATGGCCCGGAGCAATATTTCAGCGCGATTGCGCATTTTGTCGAGCGGGTTATTGGGAAGTAACAACTCGATATTGACACGGAATGAGCCATATGAGACTCAGGTTACGCGTTTTATTAAATTTGACCTTCGGATTAATCCTGCTGAGTGGCGGTCATAAGGCTGTCGTGGATGCCCAAGGCGGCGAAGAACGTCCTCAGATTACCCACGAAAACGCTTCACAATTGGCATTTATTGGTACATTAGGACGCGGCTGGATCAATGCATTGGCGTGGTCATCGGATGGCGCTTACTTAGCTGTCGCCGCCGATAATGGAACATATATTTATGGCACTGATCAGTGGGAAACTTCTCCACAGGTACTGCCCTCGTATGGAAACCCACCAACTAACGTAGTCTGGCGTCCTGGCGCGCCCGAACTGATTACCCTACACGCGCAAGGGGCGTTGTTTCGCTGGGCATCGGTTGACGGCATATTTGAACGAGTCCCCGACATCAATCTCGATATGTCGAATGTACTGCTAACTCTAAACCGGGATCAACGCAACACGTATAATCCACTGGCTTTTACCGCCGATGGGTCGGTCTATGTGGCGCTGGATATGTATGAAGGCAGCTTCAAATATCCCTGTGCGGACGACTTATTCTGCATTCGGGATGTGATTCACCAAACTAATATCTCGACTGATCCGGCTAATCAACGCGTGGCTATCTTGCCAGATGGCACCCCATTCAGCCTGAAATTCAGCATCGCGGTGTCAGCCAGTGGACTGGTTACGGCTGAAATCGAGCTGCCGGGCGCTGATTCCAGCCTGCAAGCTTCCCATGTGATCATTCGAGATAATGCAGACAACCAGATTGGTGAGATCAAGCCGGGTTTCACGATAGCGGCGATGGAGTCTAATCAGACACTCGATGCCATTGATCTCAGTTCGGATGGCTTACTGCTCGCGGCAGCCGGCTGCACCGGGCTGGATGAAACTTCTTCGTACTGCCAGCGAAATGGGGTCAGACTTTTTGATGTAACATCCGGTCAGATGCTTCTTGAATTCAAAGAACGCTTCAGAACAGGAATTTATGCCCTCGCTTTTAGCCCAGATAAGACAAAGTTGGCGGCGGCGGATGGTCATGTTGTGCGCGTCTGGGATGTAACTACAGGAGAACTCCAAACGACTTTAACGGGATATGGCAGCCCAGGGCAGCTCCTTCTACACCCGACACAGCCCGTGCTTATTGCAGCCAGCCGTGAGGGGATCAATTTTTGGGACATCGCTGCTTTGCCTACCAGCGACCCAATTGCAAGTTTACCCAGCGGCGCACCCATAGCCGTATCCCCGGATGGGAAATGGCTCGTCGCAGGCAATGTAGGCATTTATTTTTATGGAGAAATGACTCATCCTACGCTCTGGAATATCTCGAACCCGGCGGCTCCCTATGCCGTCACCGAATTAACCGATCTGACACGTACTCAGCAGGCATACGATTTGAAATTCAGTCCCGACGGCAAGTTTTTGGTGATAACGACTGATAACAGCATCGATACGGGTATGGAAATCGAGCTATACCGTGAGTTACGGGTTTTTGAAACCCAGACTTTTTCTCTGATCGCATCCACCAGGGAAGGCCGTCCCTTTGCCCCAGATTTTAGCCCGGATGGGCGCTGGTTTACTTACTGGGTTGACCCTATGACGGAATACGTCTATCCCACCACCAGCCTGACGGATGGCGATTTGTTGTCTTCTGAGCCTTATTTAACATTCGAAAATGCGGGATTAGAGTTCCTTCCAGATAACGACAACGCCCTGCTGTTTGTGGACGATACCCAAGAAGTGCAAATCTGGGATTTGGATGCAAAAAAACAGGTGGGAGTGGAGGAAAAGCGCCCATTCTACACGGGCACTTATAATGCCGACGGCACTTTAGTCGTTATTGGTGATACAATTTACGATACGGCGGACTATGAAATGCTGTGGGATGCGGGAACAGATGGCGGAAATGCGGTATGGAGCGCCGATGAACAATACTTGTTTTTGAGGTCAAACCCTCAAGCTCACGGTCTATATGCCAGTTATGATGACCTTATTCAAATATTCGCTGTTCCCCACTCTCCGGCTGAAGTTTATACGCCTCCGCAGATGCCGTACCTCGCTCGCTGTCATGGACGTGCAGAAGTATTTGTGCTCGAAGACGATACACTCAATGTGCGAGCAACAGCCAGCCTCGACGGGGAGATACTTGCCAAACTAGAGACGGGTACCACGGTGGACATCGTGGAAGATTCATTTTGCGTTGAATATGATGGGGTCTATATCTGGCTCAATATTCGGACCGCAGATGGAATTGAAGGGTGGGCGGTTATATTTGCGGATGGCATGCAAACGCTGAACTTTGTGAATTGAGCGCAGTTGGGAACTGTGAATCATGGACAGGCGCTGTTTTATGGCTCAGAGCAATATTTCAGCGTTTGTCGAGCTGGTGATGGGCACGACGTCGTAAATGGATGTCAGCGAAACCGGACAAGTGTGCTGCAACGCTCGTGGCCTAACAAAAAGGCTTCAGTGATCTCAACTTCGACTTCGCGGTTGAATAAGGTTTTAAAATACATTTCCTGGAACAGCTTGCAGCAGTAATGGCACAAGGACAGCGGGGGCTGACTGCAATCGGCAAAGGCACACGCGCAGCCCTCGACTTTGCGCCCGGTCAAAACCAGCTCGGTTTGATCCTCGGACAAAGATAAACTTTCCCAATATTTCGATTTTTGCTCGACGTTGATGATGTCGAGAAATGCCTGAACATTATCCTTAAAGGGGGCGAGATGTTCGGCGTGGTGACCACAGGCAAAACATTCGCGCCCTAACTGGCTGAAGATCGCGCGCTTGACGGGTTCGCTCTGTGTGGAATCAATAAACTTCAGGATATTCTGGACCTGCTCCTGATTCATAGCCTCTGGAACGTGTTTTTTATCCATAACATTCCCTTCGTGTGCCAGAAAAATACTCCCCCCTTGACGACGGCTTGAGGGGAAAAAAGGTTAAATTGGCGACGCGCCAACCGATTTCGCGACGCGAGTTGTTGATCTGGGTTTTGAAAAGTGCGCAGCGCCGTATACAGGATAGCACAAACGTTCAGGGTTGTCATCCATCCCCATTGAGATACGAACTTGGATGGTTAATAATGCGACGCTTACGAATTATGCTATAACCTGAACGGAGGACAGGATGGATAACCAAGAACGTATCCAAATCGTCTATGAGCGGCTCCTGAAAAAACACGGCGAACGGCCCCTGGTCCCGCGCCGGGAACCGATGCATGAACTGATTTCCACGATGCTATCGCACCGGACGACGCAGCAAAATGAGGCGCTGGCGTATGATCGGATGTGGAAGCGCTTCGGGTCATGGGAGGCGATTCGGGACGCGCCCACCGCTGAACTGGTCGAAGCGATTGAGCCTTCCAATTATCCCGAATCCAAAGCGCCACGCATCCAGGCGGCACTGCGGCAGATCATCGAGGCACGCGGGGCAGCGAACATTGATTTTCTGCGCGATCTACCGCCCCATGAAGGATTGGAATGGCTGATGGAACTGCCGGGGGTGGGGATCAAAACGGCCTCATTGGTGCTGTTGTTCTGCTTCAGCCAGCCGGTGCTGCCGGTGGACACGCATGTTCACCGGGTCAGCGGGCGGGTGGGATTGATCGGCCCGAAAGATTCCGCCGAAGCCGCACATACGATTCTGTTGGGCCTGCTGCCGCCGGAACCGTATGTGTTGTTCAATTTTCACGTGTCCATGCTGAAACACGGCCAGAAAATCTGCGTGTGGGGGACGCCGCACTGCGGCCAATGTCCACTGACCGACCTCTGCGACTGGTACCAGGAACACCGTACTCCCCCAGCAGATTGAGCCTCTAGCCGCGCTCGAGCAGCGCTTCCAGCGCGAGGCGGTAGCCGATCCAGCCCAGGCCGCAAATCTGGCCGATACAAACCGGCGCGGTCATGGAGACGTGGCGGAAGGATTCGCGGGCGTGGATGTTGGAGAGGTGAACTTCGATGGTGGGCAGGGCTACCGCGCTGATCGCGTCGCGCAGCGCCACACTGGTATGGGTATAACCGCCGGGATTGATGATCACGCCCTGCGCCCAGGTGCGAGCCTCGTGGAGGGCGTCGATCAATCCGCCCTCGTGATTACTCTGGACAAAACGCAGCGTCACGCCGCGCGACTGCGCATAGTCGGAAAGGTGCGCGGTGATGTCGTCCAGGGTGAGATGCCCGTAGACATCCGGTTCGCGCAGACCGAGCAGATTCAGGTTGGGACCGTTCAGCACCAGAACATTCATGTCATGACTCCCGCAGTTCGTGCAGCACGCGGAGCACTTCTTCGCGCGTGACCCCTTCGGCGATCACCGGCTCGCCGATGGACTGCATCAGGACAAATTTGGCGGTGCCGCCGTGCCATTTCTTGTCGTAGACCATCGCTTCCCACAGGGTCGCCGGGGCGAAGTCACGGTAATGCACGGGGAGATTGAGTTCCATCAGGGCGAGTTCGACGGTTTCCACCAGTCCACTGTCGCAGAGTTTGCGATAGGCCGACAAACGGACCGCCGCCGCTAAGCCCAGCGCGACGGCTTCACCGTGCCGCCAGGTGTAGTTGCTGACCAGTTCGAGCGCGTGGCCGAAGGTATGGCCCAGATTCAAAAAGGCGCGGGTCCCTTTTTCGAGCCGATCTTCGCTGACGATTTTGACTTTGACCGCTGCCGCGCGTTCAATGGTATCGACCAGCGGTTCGGGGCCGCGTTCCACTAGCTGATCGAACAGCGCGGGATCGCCGACCAGGGCAGATTTCAGGGCTTCGGCCAAACCGCAGCGTTTTTCGACATCGGGCAGGGTGTGCAGAGTCGCCGTGTCAGCAAAAACGGCGAGAGGGTCTTTGAACGCGCCGACCAGATTTTTGCCCTGGGGCAGGTCCACGCCAACCTTACCGCCGATGCTGGCATCGACCATCGCCAGCAGGCTGGTGGGAGCCTGGATGAAACTGACGCCACGCATATAGGTCGCCGCCGCAAAACCCGCCATATCTCCGATCACGCCGCCGCCCAAGCAGATCACCACACTGGAACGATCCGCGCCGCCTTCGAGCAGATTAGCGTAGATCATATTCACCGTGTCGAGCGTTTTAAATTCTTCGCCGTCGGGTACGGGAATCAAAAAGCTGTTGGGGAGGCGCGCGGCCAGGGCTTCGCCATAGAGCGGGGCCAGCGTAGTGTTAGTCACAACCGCTACACGGGTAAAACTGCGGCTGGACACAAAACGCGGGAGTTCCTCGACTAACACGCGCGGCCCGATATGGACGGAATAGGATCCGTCGGCTCCACGCACGGTTAGTTTGCGTGCTGCTTCCATAATTCCATAACCCTTTCGGCAACTTCAGCGGGCGTGCAGCCCGTCGTATCCACATGATGGGGCAGGCGCTCATAGATGCCCGCGCGCT
>DATAMF010000454.1:0-2341 GCA_036260665.1 Aggregatilineaceae bacterium
GAAGCATAACTTATGCTATTAGGGGGTATTGAAGGCGGCGGGACCAAGTATGTGTGCGCAGTAGCCGATGAACACGGCCACCTGTTAGATCGGATCGTGATCCTGACGACTGATCCACAAACGACGAAAGAATGCTAAGAATCGATGGAACGCAGCGCTTCTTTGAGGTGTTCGCGCATCGCCAGCAGCAGTTCGCGGTAATGACCGCGCGCGCTGTCCGGCGACATCACGACATCATGATAAAAGCTGCCGGATGCCCGTTCGACCAACCACAGATCAACACCGAAGTAAGGCACATCGGGCTGATCATCCAGCGTATCGAATTTGGTCCGGCGCAGCGAGGTTAGGAGTTCTTTATACCGTTCGGCGGGAATTGTGTGACGAAAGTCCAGCAGCTTGCCGGGCTTATCATACACAATGCTCAGGCTGCATTCACTATGCCCGCGCGTGAGCGTTGCCACCTGATTAGGGTGCTGCGCATCATGATATTGTATGGTCACCCGGAATGCTTCGTTGATGCCAGGTCGATGGGTGAGGTTGCGAAGCTCGTCCTGGTTGAGCCGCAGGGCGATCAAACGGATCGGATCTGCGCGTCGATAATCCATGGTCCGGTCCTCATCTCATTGGTCTCTGCATTGTAATATGAAAATGGTTAGAATCCGTCAAAATTAGGACGAAAGTAAGGTTAGAATCTCCGCACACGACAGCACCTTCGCAAATCCCTTGCGCAGCACTTTGAGTTCCGGCTCCTGCATCTCCGGGTCATCCGTCGCGGTGATGTCGCTGCCAAACACCACCTTAAAGCTGCGCTCATAGGCCTGCCGCGCCGTTGTGCCGCAGCAGTAATTCGTCAGTGTCCCGCAGATGATGACCGTATCCTTGTTCATCCGCTTCAGAATCGTTTCCAGCGGCGTGTCATAAAATGCCCCATACGACGGTTTGTGGATGACGACTTCACCCGGCAGCGGCGCTAATTCATGCCACACGCGCCCCTCATCATAATATTGGTCGCTCTCCGTATATAAATCGGGGTATCGATTGGGCATATACGGCCCGCTGGCCGGACGATCAAACAGCTCATGGGTATGTGAGAAGACGGTGAAAATCACCGGAATGTTCCGTTCGCGGCAGCAGTCCATCACGGATCGGATGCGCGGCACCTGGCGGGTTGCTTCCGGCACCCAGCACGGCGACCAGCCCGGTTTGACGAATTCTTCCTGCATATCGATCACCAGCAGGGCGCAGCGCTCTGGCACGATCTCAAACGATGGGTTGCTCGGCGCGTTGTACGCTTGTCGGGCAAATGCTAAAACCTGCGCTTCGGTAAAGGTATTTTCAGCCATTGGATTTTCCCTCAGTGGATGGCGGTACAAATGTTCTATTTTACCGCAAACGATCCCGCTTGAAAAGCTGTTACAATGGGATGGTGGAGATTGATGATGATGAAACGACTGGCTCCTGGTATCGCATTTCTCATACTGTTATTCGGATCGCTGCAACATCTGGCCTCCGCTACCCAGGCAGCCGTCCCTGCCGCGACTCCGGTCCCAACTCCGACTCCCATACCCTCGGTCGAGATTCTCGAAATGCCGCGCGGCGCAAAGATCGCCGAGACGGCCCATTTCGAGTTTTACGAAGCGGACGGTTATTTCCCGGTGGATGTGGGGCGCTTCAGCCTCCGGGCCGAGGCGATCTATGCGGAGCTGCGCGCGGCGGTTGGCGGTTCTCTGGACGAAAAAATTCAGCTTTCGTTTCGTCCGCCGGACCTATCGCCGTGCCCGGTACGCGGTTATGCGGCGGGTTTACAAACGGTCATTTATGCGGATAACCCTGTCTCGTCGGCTTATCTGTTTGGCGTGCTCTCCCACGAGATCGTCCATGTGTTGCATACGCAGGTCTTCCAGCTTTCGCCTTACACCGCGCTCAATGAGGGGTTTGCCGTCTGGATAGCGCGCGATTACTGGAATGTCTGGCAGCAGTCGCTCTCGCTTCAGACCAGCATCCGGCGTTATCTGCGCACGGATGTGTACATTCCGCTCGGTCAGGATTTGAATCTTTCGCAGGCCTACACGGGCGAAGACTGCCTGACGGTTCGCGACATTTTGTACACCGAATGGGGCGCTTTTACAGGCTATTTGATTGAAGTATATGGATTTGAAAAGTTACAAAAGTTATGGCGCAGCGGCGAGCCACCCGCGCTGCCAAACTTCACCGCCGTTTATGGGCTAACCTTGCGCCAGTTGGAAACGGACTGGCTTCGATCCGTGCGGAAAACGAGCGAGGGCGTATCATGAGATGATCCCGCTGATTCGTTGGCCCTTGCCCCACCCGTAAGTTATAA
>DATAMF010000476.1:0-1988 GCA_036260665.1 Aggregatilineaceae bacterium
ATCAGGTAAAACGGTGCGCCGCGTAAATCGGCATCTGGCGGTTGGGCAGAGCCGGGTGGCAGGGCATAAATAAACAGGTTGCCGGGGTGCGGATCGGCGTGGAAGAAGCGCTCGTCAAAGATCATGCCCAGGTAAGTATGCATCAGCCGCCGTGCGACGTCGCGAGGATCAATGCCCGCTGCTTCCAATCCTTCGTAATCCGTGATCTTGATCGCGGTGACGTCTTCCAGAGTCAGCACACGCCGCGTTGAATGTTCGCGGTAGAGGCGCGGAATATAGACGCCCATATCGGCGGCGAACATGGTGGCGAAGCGTTCAGCGTGGTTAGCTTCTTCTTCGTAATTCAGTTCTTCCCACAGTCCGGCGCTAAATTCTTCGAGCAGGGCGGGCAGATTAACGTGGCGGGCGATCATGGGCAGTTTCATCAGCCAGCGAACCACAACACCAAGCGCGGTCAGATCGGTGTGGACCAGATTACGGATACCAGGGCGCTGAATTTTGACAACGGAACATTCGCCGCTGTGCAGTTTGGCGCGGTGTGCTTGTCCGAGCGAAGCGGCTGCCAGGGGAACCGGATTAAAGGCGACAAAATGCTGATCGACATCGCCCAGTACTTAGACAAGGGTCTGCCGGATCTGCTCGAATGGCACGCTTGGCACTTCGTCTTGCAGGCTGGCGAGTTCGGCTATCACGACGGGAGGTAACAGATCGACGCGGCTGGATATAAACTGGCCCAGCTTGATCATCACGCCGCCCATGTCGATGGCGATCTTGCGGAACTGCCGCGCCCATTTGTACATGCGCCCTGTGCGCCCAATGGAGATCGGCGCGTCACCCACCAGTCGCCGCATGGCAACTTCCCAAAAGAGAATGCGCGCAAACAGCCAGAACGCAAACCACAGGGTGCGGCGGTAGCGTTTCCAGTTGATCTGGTAATCCGCCAGTTCGGCGCTGAGTTGGTCGGCAGGGGAGGGATGAGCGGGGGGCTGCGATGGTTGGTCGCAGCCCAGGCTGGTTGGTTTAGTTGGCTGTTCCGCCTCAGGTTCTGGCGAAGTGGATGTTAAGTTTGGATTGTTCGAATCGGGCATTGTCAATTTCTAGGTTCCAGAGCGCATATGGCAGCACAATATTGCGTCGGTACGGCCCGACACGCAGCGTGAGTTCATCGGCTGCCCGGTACAGGTCCAGGTCGCTCTTTTCGGCAAAGGGCAGCGTCACGATTAGATTGTACCCTTCTTTGCCATCCGATTCGATGCGATGCGATTGTTCTTTTGACATAACTTGCGCCGGATTGGTATCGCCATAGAGCGAATCGGCCAGCCGCCGCAGCGCATCAAAGCCGCCGACTTCACCGTTAAAGAGTGGGGCGCGCAGCATAGGAAGCTGTCCAAACGCCTCGCCAATAAACTCGATATTCTCCCGCTGCTGTTTTTTCCAGGCGTCAAAGTAGGGATCGGTTACTTCATCAGGGATCACCCGGTTGCACAGCACCGCGTCCACCGCATAGCCGTATAGATTGAGATAGGTATAGGTGCGCTGCGTCTCCTTGATCACCATCCGTTCCGGGTTGATCACCAGCCGCAGACTGCTGTACTGAGGATCAGCCATCAACAGGCGCACTTTATCCAGCACATCAAACAGGCCGTCGATGCTGTCCAGTGTCTCGTTATCGGGCAGTTCGGCCCCCAACAGCGGCTTGGAGAAGGGACGCAGAAACTTACCCGCGCCGCGTGCCAGCGACATAATCCGGTTGAACCACCAGCGAGTCGTATCAGGCAGGCTGAGCAGCCGCAGCGTTTCGGCGGTTGGCGCGGCGTCCACGATCAGCACATCATGAAAATTATCTTCGGCGTATTTGTTGATCCACAGCAGGTGCGCACCTTCGTCCAGACCGGGCAAAATCGTCACTTCTTCCGCGACGATATCCTGCACACCCCGCGTGCTGAGGACTTGCAGCATATACTGCTGGATACGCCCCCAATATTTGT
>DATAMF010000480.1:0-6939 GCA_036260665.1 Aggregatilineaceae bacterium
GAAGTTTGATCTAAGGTGAGACTAAAATCAAACTTAGGCTTACCAAAAAAATGCGGCGGTTAATCGTCATCTGCGCGTAGAGGAGTAGCATTTTTCCCGTCAGGTCAGTGAGCTGTGGCTTTCCGATAATCTTGGTGTTGACTCAAAGATGCACAAGGTGGAAACCATGTTCAAAGTTCTCTCGCTTCTCCTGATTGGTGGCCTGTCGCTGCTGGGATTAGCGTCGTTCGGCGCTCAGGGTATGACCTTACCGGTTCCGGGTTATTATCTTGCGCCCGATACCAACGGTCTGATCCAGGTATGGCAGCTTCCCGTCGACGGTTCTGCCTCTCAGATGCTCACCGCTGCGCCAGCCAGCATCGTTGATTATGCGCTTGCTCCCGATGGCACGCACCTCGCTTACACCAGCGAACAACAACTCTGGTTGCAGTCGTTGGATGGCTCTGCTCCGGTTGCCTTAGCCGCGCTGAGTGCGGTTGAAGGTTCTCATCCCGTGTTTAGCCCGGACGGCCAGATGCTCGCGTATGCCGATAACGGCCTCTGGATCATCGGTGCCGATGGCAGCGATCCGCGCCAACTGCTGGAGAACGTCCCTCTTGATCCAAATGATGTCGCCGCTGTGCGCCATTACCAGCCCGATCAGTTTGTGGACGCCAACACACTGATCGTGACGATTGGTGTCTGGGAAGGTGTCAATGCGGGCTTGGTGGACATAACCAGCGGTGACTTCCAGGAACTGCCGCCCATGATCCACACCGGACTGCTGCCGCTGGCGGATGGTCGTTTGCTGGTCTATGGCAATAACGGTGTGTTTGGTGAATTCAATCTCCAGGTCGCTGACCCGGCTGATCTCACCGCGCTGGAAACCGTGCTGGACTTTTCCAACATAACGGATCGCGTGCTGTTTGTGGAGCGCGCCTATGAAATCGAGCCTGGGTTGGTCCGTCTGGTTGGTACCACGCTCGCCCCCGATAGCAGTGATCCAACACCCTACGCCTTTGCGTTCACTTTCGATCTGATCGACGGTGAGTTGCGTGGAGACATGCAGTTCTTCCCGATGATGGTCGTGAACGAATCCCCGATCACCTATCTGGGCGCGCTCGCTCCCGATGGCACGCTGCTCGTACAGTACGCCAACGTGTATTATGATACGGCGCTCGATCCGGGCGGCATCATAACTGGCAGCCTGAGTTTCCACAACCTGGAAACGGGCGAACAGATCAGCTACGAATCGTTTGGCCCCGTTTCATCCTTCCAATGGGGTGCGTAACGAACTAAAAAATGCCCGTCAGTGTGTGGCTGGCGGGCATTTTGGGTTAGGCTAAGTACCCACTTTCGACCAGCAGTTCCGCGTTTAACACCGAACAGCCCGCCGCGCCGCGCAGCGTATTGTGCGACAGTGAGATAAATTTCCACCCGTCGATCACAGGATCAGGCCGCAGCCGACCAACCGCCGTTGACATGCCGCCGCCCGCATCTCGATCTCGTCTTGGCTGCGGACGGTCATCTTCCTGGCGCACAATAATCGGAAATTCCGGCGCGCTGGGCAGTCCCGGCACTGGCTCCGGGCCACGGAAATTGGCCCACGCTTCCCGAATATGTTCTTCGCTGACCGGCTGATCAAAACGCACCGCTACCGTCACCAGGTGTCCATCCAGCACGGGCACACGTGTGCAGGTCGCGCTCATCACGCAGTCCAACAGATCGATATGATCGCCTGCGAAAGCGCCCAGCATTTTGCGCGGTTCGATTTCAACTTTCGGCTCTTCGCCCTTGATGAACGGGACCACATTATCCATGATGTCCAGCGCCGACACGCCCGGATACCCCGCGCCGCTGATTGCCTGCATGCTGACCATCTGCACCGCGCGAATCCCGAATGGGCGCAGCGGAGCCAGCGCCATCGCTACCGGCGCACTCGTACAGTTCGAATTCGTGATCAGCCCGCCGCGCCAGTTGTATTTTTGGCGCTGTGCCGCGACCAATCCCGCATGATCACAGTTGATCTCCGGCAGCAGAATCGGCACATCGTCCTGCATCCGGTAGGCGCTGGCGTTCGAGCAAACGATATGCCCCGCCTCAGCTAACCGCCACTCGACGGTTTTTGCAATATCCGCCGGGAGCGCCGAAAAAACAATCGGCGACTGTAAATCCGCATCCAGCGGCAGCACTTCATAGTCCGCCACCGTAGTAGGCGGATTACCAGTCAAAACCCAACGCGCCGCCTGAGTATAGCGTTGGCCCGCACTGCGATCACTGGCGACCAGTTCTCGCACGCGGAACCAGGGATGTCCCTCCAATATCTGGATAAAGCGCTGACCTACCGCGCCTGTTGCACCCAACACAGCGACGTCAATCGGTTTTTGATTCATGGCTGCTCCATCTGAACATGATGCGAAACTGCGAATTATCCTATCATACGTGCGTTAAAAGCCGCCAGCATTTGTGATCTTTAGACAAATTTAGCCGCCGTTTCCCCGTAAAGTATACGATTTTGGATGGAATTTCTTCAAAAACTATTGACATATTCCCCCACTAATGATAACCTCTACCGAAGTTAACAATTGAACAGCAGTATGACCCCTTTTATCCAGAGAGGTGGAGGGACCGGCCCTTTGAAACCTCGGCAACCGCCCCCGTGTGGGAATGGTGCCAATTCCGGCAGAACAAGATTCTGGAAGATGAGAGGGTATTTGATTCGGCATGTATGATCAAATCCTTCTCACTCTGGGAAGGATTTTTTATTTCCTTCTTCGGGGCGCAGAGGGGAAATTCTGCTACGCAGTCCATCGTCCGATTGCTTCAGCGTAGGAGAAACATATCATGTCAAGCACCAATGGTCATCGCACGTTCCAGTTCAACACTCAGGCCCTGCACGCTGGTTACAGCCCCGATCCCACCACCGGATCGCGTGCCGTCCCCATCTATCAAACCTCGTCCTACCAGTTCCGGGACACCGATCACGCGGCGGCGCTGTTTGCCCTGCAAGAATCAGGCAACATCTACACCCGCATCATGAACCCCACCAATGATGTATTTGAGCAGCGCATCAACGCGCTGGAAGGTGGCATCGGCGCGCTGGCAACGGCATCCGGCCAGTTTGCCGAAACCCTGGCGATCCTGACCCTGGCGAACGCGGGCGACGAAATCATTTCGACCAGCGCGCTTTACGGCGGCACCTATACCCTGTTTTCGCAGAGCCTCAAGCGGATCGGCATCACAGTGCGCTGGGTCGAAGATAACGACCCCGCCTCCTTCGAGCGCCTGATCAATGACCGTACCAAAGCAATCTACCTGGAAACCATTGGCAATCCCAAGCTTCAGGTTCCCGACTTTGAAGGCATCACGGCAGTTGCGCATGCGCATGGCATCCCGGTCATCTGCGACAACACCTTTGGGACGCCCTATCTCTGCCGTCCGTTTGAATTCGGCGTCGATATTGTGGTGCATTCCACGACCAAATGGATCGGCGGTCACGGTCTGAGCATCGGCGGTGTGATCGTGGACAGCGGCAAATTCGACTGGAAAGCCAGCGGACGCCATCCCAACTTTGTTGAGCCGGAACCCGCCTATCATGATCTGGTTTTTGCCGATGCGCTTGGTCCGGCGGCCTTCATTGCGCGGGCGCGCGTCGTCGGCCTGCGTGACTTTGGTGGCTGCCAGGCTCCCTTCAACAGTTTCCTGAACATCATTGGGCTGGAAACGCTGGCGCTGCGCGTCGAACGCCATGTTCAAAACGCGCAGGCTGTCGCGGAATATCTGCACCAGCACCCGGTGGTCAGTTGGGTTAATTATCCGGGGTTACCCAACCACGAAAGCTACGAGCGCGCGCAGAAGTATCTGCCCAAAGGCGCGGGTGCAGTGCTCGGCTTTGGCATCAAGGGCGGCAGACAGGCTGGACGTGCCTTCATTGACAACCTGAAACTGTTCTCACATCTGGCGAATGTCGGTGATGCGCGTTCCCTGGCAATTCACCCGGCTTCCACGACCCATCAGCAGCTCAGCCCCGAAGAACAGGTCGCGTCCGGCGTCACCGATGATTACATCCGGCTCGCCGTGGGCATCGAAGACATCAACGATATTCTGTGGGACCTGGATCAAGCCTTGACTGTAGCGCAGGGCGTAACGACAGTCGCAGTAAGCTAAACGGGAGAGCGTGCCATGCTGATCATAGAGGAATCTACTCCCACCACAACTACCGGGCATACTGCTCCTGCGCGATCTGTAGGGGTTGTGCAGCGGCAGTATGCCCCCTTCGACGAGCCTTTGTTCACCCGAAGTGGCGTGATCCTGCGCCCCTTCACCGTGGCTTACGAAACGTATGGCACGCTCAACTCTGCCCGCTCCAATGCCATCCTGATCTGCCATGCTTTGTCCGGCGATGCACACGTCGCCGGGTATCACACCACCAACCCGGACGAAAAACCGGGCTGGTGGGATGAAGCCGTTGGCCCCGGCAAAATTTTTGATACCGATCACTTTTTTGTGATCTGTTCCAATGTGATCGGCGGCTGTCAGGGCAGCACCGGGCCATCCTCGCTTGCGCCCGATGGCAAGCCCTATGCCCTCCGCTTCCCCAATATTACGGTACCCGATATGGTCCAGGCGCAGCGCCACCTGCTGGATCATCTTGGGATCGACAAATTGTTTGCGGTAGCAGGCGGCAGCATGGGCGGCATGCAAGCCCTCCAGTGGGGAGTCGAGACGCCGGAGCGCGTCGGCGCGGTGATTTTCCTCGCCAGCACATCTCGTTCCTCAACTCAACAAATCGCTTTTAACGAGACGGGACGGCAGGCCATTTATGCCGATCCCAACTGGAACAACGGCGAATACTATGATGGCCCTGCACCTAATGCAGGGCTGGCGGTTGCCCGGATGATGGCTCATATCACGTATATGAGTGATTATTCGCTCGATCACAAGTTCGGGCGGCAGCTTCAATCACGTGATCGGATTCCTTATACTTTCTTTGAACCTGAATTTGCCGTTGAAAGTTATTTAGCCTACCAGGGTCGGCAGTTCATTCGCCGCTTCGACGCCAATAGTTATTTGTATATCACCAAAGCCATCGACTACTTCGACATCGGCGCGGATTACGGATCGCTCCACCGGGCGCTTGAACGGACCGAATGTGATTTCCTGGTAGCCAGTTTCTCGAGCGATTGGCTCTATCCGGCGTACCAGTCCGAAGAATTGGCAAATGGGCTGGAATATCTGGGCCGTTCGGTCGAGTATTATCATGTGGATGCGCCGTTCGGCCACGACTCCTTCCTGGTCGAAGTGGATCGGATGAAGGAAATCGTGGGCGGCTATTTGGATCGTCGGCGCAGACGCCTGAAAATTTAGCCCCTCCTCTCGGTGAGGTCGGCACGTTTTCAGGTGCTGGCTTCACCGAATCCTAATTTTTCGCGCAGCCATGCCCGCCGGAAATGCCGCGCCCGATCATCGAGATCATGCTGTGCCTTATAGACTTCCATCTTTTTAGGCTCTTGTGCGGCGTCAAAAAATGCCTGCGCTTTTTCCAGCGGCACAAACCAGTCGTTATCGCCAAATTGCAGAAAAACCGAAGCTGGGTCCGCTTGCCCCACAAAATTCACCGGATCGAATTTCGCCATCTTTTCAATGTACGCTTGCCGTTGATCGTCCGGTAGATCCTTCTGGCCGAGTAAAAACCAATCACTGAAACACGCTGTGCCCGCCATCAAAATAAATGTCTTCAGCCGTTTATCCAGGCTGGCGAGAATAGCCCCATACATCGCCCCGAAATCGTGCCCCACATAACCGAGCCGATCCACATCCACCTTGGGCAGCGATGCCAGCACATCCACCGCCCGCCGTAAATCGATCACCTGCCGAATTGATGAATCGTGATCATCGTCCAGGCTGCGGGTGGAAAACCAGTCTACTGGCGTCCACATGGTGCTGATCAATAGAGATACGACACCTTCTTCCGCCAGGGCCAGCGCTTCACTCAGAAACTGAGTGCGGTTCGAGTTAGGGGAATGCGGCTCATACCAGTGGACCCACAGAATACCCGGAAATGGGCCTTCGCCCTGTGGCGTCACGATGTATGCTTCGATTACATTGCCTGTTGGGCTGTCAAATTTCACATTCTGAATGGATGGACCCTCTATGGGATCGAGTTTGATGGGGAGCGTCGCGTCGTAATCAAAAAGCGATAGCATAAATAGTCTCCTTTATTCATGTATGTAGCCGTGCTGGTGTAGGATTATACGGGAAATAAAAAAACTATAGTCTGCAAATCAGTTTATTAACAAAAGTGGATGTAATGTGGCTCGGTTTTGTGCGGTGTAATTTATGAAAGGTCCCAACTTTGCAAGAGAGGATTTTATTTCTTCTTTAAATCAACTATATTTATATACATCCTTAAGTGAAGTGGAATCTTTCATTTAAAATGGCTGAGTTACCGGATTATATCCTGGTTGAGCAGGCTCAACATGGCGATAGTGACGCGGTTGCACTCTTGTATCGACGGTATGTACCAGCTATCACGCGTTATATTGCCTACCGTGTGGCAAACAATGATGCAGTTGAGGATTTAACGGCGGAGGTTTTTTTGCGGATGATAGAAGGTCTGGGGCATTTCCAGATTACGGGCGCACCTTTCGAGGCGTGGCTCTACCGGATTGCCGCCGCTCGAATTGCGGACTATTACCGCCTTCAGCACCGTCATCCCGAAGAAGAGTTGACCGAGGTTGTAGTCAGCGGTCAACTGCCGTTGGAATTGAATGTTCAAGAGCGTGAAGAGTTAGATGCACTGCGAGCAGCATTAAGGCAGTTGAGCGAAGAACAACAAACCATCTTGCTCTTGCGGTTTGTGGAACGTAAAAGCCACGAAGAAGTGGCCCAAATTTTGGAGAAAAGCGTGCGTGCTATTGCAACCGCACAACATCGTGCATTGAAATCGCTGGCCGAGAT
>DATAMF010000482.1:0-2401 GCA_036260665.1 Aggregatilineaceae bacterium
AACCGTGAGCTTGTCTTCAGGCGATAATTCATCCATGCCCAGAATGGCAATGATGTCCTGTAAATCCTTATAGCGTTGCAAAACCCGCTGCACCCCGCGCGCGACCTCATAATGTTCCTTCCCCACAATTTCCGGCGCAAGCGCGCGTGATGTTGATGCTAGCGGATCGACTGCGGGGTAAATCCCCAGTTCAGAAATGGCACGATCCAAAACGATGGTGGCATCGAGATGCGCGAAAGTCGTAGCCGGAGCTGGATCGGTCAAGTCATCGGCGGGCACATAGACGGCCTGGAACGACGTAATAGAACCTTTCTTTGTGGATGTAATGCGCTCCTGCAATGCGCCCATTTCGCTGGCGAGCGTCGGTTGGTAACCGACCGCGCTGGGGGTGCGGCCGAGCAACGCCGAAACCTCGGATCCCGCTTGGGAGAATCGGAATATGTTATCAATGAACAATAGCACATCCTGGTTCTTCTCGTCCCGGAAATACTCCGTGATGGCCAACCCCGACAGCGCCACGCGCAAACGCGCCCCGGGCGGTTCATTCATCTGCCCATAGACCAGGGCGATTTTTGATTTGCTGAGATCCTCCTGGTTAATCACCCCCGCTTCGGACATCTCGTGGTAGAGGTCGTTCCCTTCCCGAGTCCGTTCCCCCACGCCGGCGAACACTGAAACACCCCCATGGAGCTTGGCGATGTTGTTAATCAACTCCATGATGACCACCGTCTTGCCGACACCCGCACCCCCAAACGCGCCGACCTTGCCCCCTTTGAGGAAGGGGCATATCAGGTCAATCACCTTAATGCCGGTGGGCAGCATTTGCGGAGACGTCGATTGATCCACCAGCGTGGGCGCCGGACGGTGGATGGGGTAATACTTTTCGGCTTTGACCGGTCCGCGTTCATCGACTGGATTGCCGGCAACATCAAACACCCGGCCCATGACCCCTTCCCCGACGGGCATCGAAATGGGTTTACCGGTGTCAAACACCTCCAAGCCGCGCTCAAGGCCCTCAGTGCTGGACATCGCGACGGTGCGGACGGTTTCCCCGCCAAGTTGTTGCTGCACCTCGAGGATAAGTTTGGTGGTATGGCCGTCCACTTGGAACTCGACGGTGAGCGCGTTATGAATTGCCGGAATTCCTTCCTGAAATTCCACATCAACGACAGCCCCGACCACCTGAACGATTTTGCCTTTTTTCATAGCTTGGGTTTCTGGCATAACGTCGTTATTCAACTTGCCCGCCGACGATCTCCAACAGTTCGGTTGTGATTTTGCCCTGCCGCAATTTGTTGTATTCGAGAGTCAAATCGTCGATCAGGTTATTCGCATTATCGGTGGCGTTCTGCATCGCCACCATCCGCGCGCTTTGCTCGCTGGCCTTGGCGTTAAGTAAAACCAGGAAAATGTAAATATTGTGATAGTGTGAGAGCAGGTACCCCAGGAAGGCTTCCGGGGTGGGCTCGAACATATATTCAGGTCCAACATGCAATTCCTCCTCGGACAGCGGCTCGGGCAACTTCAACCCTGTAATCACCCCCACCGGCAGGAACTCGATGCAAAGCGGCGTCTGGGTCAATGTGTTGACAAAACGCGTCGCGACCACCTTCACCTCATCCACCTGGCGTGTCAAAAACAGCTCGCGCGCGCATGTCGCAATGGCCTTGGCCTCGCTGTAATGCGGAGTATCGCCGTATGCAAATTCCGCATAAAGCTGCCGCCCGGTCCGCGAAATAAATTGCGCCGCCCGCCGACCCGCCGTGATAAAGAGCGTCGACTCGGTATCGAACTGCGACACCAGCCGGAAAAGATTACTGTTAAGCGCCCCGCACAAACCCTTGTCTCCCGCGATAAGGATCACCGCCCGCTTGCGAACCGCCCGCACTTCCATAAGCGGATGGGTAAAATCCGTGGCCGCCTGGCTCGTGGCGTGGCGTTGAAACCGATACAGCAGTGCCGCAAAGGGCCGCCCCTTAAGCGCCGCCTGCTGAGCCTTGCGCATTTTGGACGCCGCGACCATCTGCATCGCTTTGGTAATCTTGGCGGTGTTCCCTATCGACCGGATTCGCCGCCGTATATCGCGCATGCTGGCCATAACCGTTTATTTGGTTGCCGCCTGCGGTTGCTCCGATACCCAGACGTCTTTGAACTCATCAGCAGCGCTCTTCAACTCCGCCTTCAATTCATCGCTAATGGCTTTTTCTTTCTTAATTTTATCCAGCACATCCGTTCGCCGCGTCGTTAGGAACTCGGTTAACCGGTTTTGATACTCCTTAACTTTCTCCAGCGCGATGTCGTCCACATATCCGTTTTGCACCACCCACAGCACCGCCACCTGCACTTCCACCGGCACGGGATTGTATTGCGGCTGCTTGAACACCTCCGTAATGCGCTTGCC
>DATAMF010000485.1:0-2384 GCA_036260665.1 Aggregatilineaceae bacterium
ATATAACAAATCACGCCGCCAGTACCAGGATAGAGGTATGCCATCCGTACAGCGTTTTCTCATTCAAGAAGGAGATCAGGCCGGAAAAACGGTTGATCTCGTCACTTTTCCATTCACGATTGGACGCGCACGGGAATGTAATCATGTGCTTGACTACACGTCCATCTCGCGGCTGCATGCCCAGTTGGACAATGATCATCTGAATATATTTCTGCAAGATATGGGCAGCACAAACGGGACTTTTGTGAATGGGCGACGGCTGGAAATCAACGAAATGTACCGTCTGCGGGCAGGGGATGTAGTGAATTTCGCCCAAGTCTGTACATGGGTATTTGATGATCCAGCCACCACAACCCAAATCGATGCCGTGCATTTCCCGGTTCCGGGGCTGGAACTGGATATAGCTGGAGCACGGGTAATGGTCGGCGGGCAACTGTTATATCCGCCGCTCAGCCCCAACCAGTTTACGCTGTTGGCACTGCTGGTGGAAAACCCAGGTCGGATTGTTACGCGTGACGAAGTGGTGAACTATGTCTGGGGACCGGATGAAGAAGTCAGCGACCAGACAATTGATGCACTGGTCAGCAGGCTGCGGAAACGGCTGCTGGATGCGGATTCGGGGCATGATTATCTGGTGACACGACGCGGATTCGGATTGATGTTCCAGAATCGTAAGACAACATTGACAGGGTAAGATATTTCAGTGAGCGAGAAGATCATTTTGTTAGCATCCGGGTCGCCCCGGCGGCGCGAACTGCTGGAACGGCTCGGACTGCCGTTTGAGCGTACAAGCGCTGATATTGATGAAGCAGTGCGGGAGGGTGAAGCCGCCGCGGATTATACGATCCGGTTGAGCCAGGAAAAAGCCCAGGCCGTGCTCAAACATGCGCCAGAAAATCGGATTGTTCTGGCGGCGGATACCACCGTAGCAGATGGCCCGGCGATTCTGGGAAAACCGGTGGATGCGGACGACGCGCGGGCAATGTTGAAGCAATTACGCGGGCGCACCCATCAAGTGTATACGGCGCTGACGCTGATCGAGGTGGGAACAGGGCGCAGTGTTACGGACGTGGCGGTAACGGATGTGCCGATGCGGGATTATTCGGATGAGGAGATCGAAGCCTATATCAACAGCGGTGATCCGTTTGATAAAGCGGGAGGATATGCGATTCAGAACGCCGCTTTCCATCCGGTAAAGGTGCTGAGCGGGTGTTATTCAAACGTGGTCGGGCTGCCGATGTGCCGACTGGTGCGAGCGCTGCGGCAATTTGAGATTAAGCCGGGGGTTGATATTCATATGATTTGCCGGACTCAATTCGATTACGACTGTCCCGCCGTAGGTGAAGCGTAGCTGGACGGCTACGCCGCACACGTTATAATAAACAGTAAGTAAGCATGTATAGAATGGGGGGTAAAGGTTGGGAGGAATCCTGTTACCTTTGCCCCCTTTATTGTTTCATAAAAGGTGCTGGTATGCAGAAGGAAAAAAAAGGGAAAAAGGCCTTATTGATCAGTTTGATCGCTGCCATCGGGTTGGCGGCATGCGGCGGCTCCAATGCGGGCGGGAATCCGGTTGAGAGCGACAACGCCGGATCATCTCAATTAACTCTGGATGAAGCCCAACAGGTGGCCGAAACATTTCTACAGGGATGGCAAAACAGCGATTATGCGGCAATGTACGGGTTGATCAGCCCAAATGCGCGCGATGGGTACAGCGAAGCTGAATTTACCGAAACCTACACCGAAACTGCTACCACGATGACGCTCAGTTCGCTGGAGAGCCAAGTTAAAAATTCGCTGCGGCAGGGAACCACCGCCGCTATTCTCTACGATATCAGCTTCCATACGAACCTGTTTGGGGATATAGCAGATTTGGACCGGACGATGCGCCTGATCGAGACGCCGGAAGGATGGCGTGTGGCATGGTCGCCAATGGATATTTTTGCTGAACTGGTCGAAGGGGCACGGCTCAACCTGCAACGGACAATGCCAGGGCGCGGGAATATTTATGATCGCAACGGCAATGTGATGGTGGATCAAAATGGGCGTGCCGTGACGCTCAATCTGGTGAAACAAGATGTTCCTGACATGGTGGGATGTATCACACTGCTCTCCAATCTGTTCGTGCGGGAATATAAGGATATTGAGGAATTTATCGCTCCCTACAATATGGATACCCGGTTTCCGGTAGGTGAATTAGACCCAGAGACCTACGACGCCGAAGCGGGGAATCTGGTGCAACTGTGTTCGATTGGAAATGATGATTTCGATACATCGACACGCACAACCCGCCGCTATTATGGGGATTTGGCCCCGCATGTGCTGGGCTATGTGAGCCAGATCACGCCGGAACAGATGACGGAATATGCAGCGAAGGGGTATCC
>DATAMF010000489.1:0-2522 GCA_036260665.1 Aggregatilineaceae bacterium
CAAAACTTTACCCACTACAAACGGTGTCACGGCTTTACCATGAATTCCGGCGGCGTCGGCCTGGCGAGTCGCTTCGGCAATAGCGGCTTCGGCTTCATCAACCGGGAGCGCGTCGGCTTCGGGAACCGGGGCCGTGATCAGGATGCCGTGTCCGAGGGCCAGCATATCACGGGCGGCAATGATCGCGGCGGCTTGTTCTGGTGTATCAATCCGCTGGTCGATGGGCAGGCCGCTGGAACGGCTGTAAAAAGCAGGCAGTGTGTCGGTGCCATAGCCCAAAACCGGGACGCCCTGCGTTTCGAGGACTTCAAGAGTCAGGGGGAGATCGAGAATCGATTTGGCTCCGGCGCAGACGACGGTGATAGGCGTGCGGCCCAACTCGATCAGGTCGGCGGACACGTCTTCGGGATGGCCGCGGTGGACGCCGCCAATACCGCCGGTGGCAAACATGCGAATGCCCGCCATGTGAGCGACGATCATGGTTCCGGCGACGGTGGTGGCCCCATGCTGGCGCAGACCAACGACAATCGGGAGGTCACGGCGGGAGCATTTGCGTACGCCCGTTTGACCTAACCCGGCTAACATTTCGACTTCATCACGGCTGATGCCGACGCGAATCTGACCGTGAATCACCGCAATGGTGGCGGGAATACCACCTTCTTCGCGGATCGCGGCTTCCATGGCCAGGGCGGTTTCGACATTGGCCGGGTAAGGAAACCCGTGCGTAATAAGCGTCGATTCGAGCGCGACAACGGGAGAGCCGGAGAGAATAGCGGCACTGACTTCATCGGATAAATAAAGCGTTTGGTTCATCCTGGGATTACCTTAATCTGAACACGCCGCGTGCGCGGCCCATCGAATTCGTAAAATAAAATGCTCTGCGAACCACCTAATAACAGTGAGCCATTGTCAACGACCAACAAAACACTCTGGCCGATGAGGGTGGATTTGATGTGTCCGGCAGCGTCGGCGGGGGTGTCGTACTGGTGTTTGAAATCGACACGAGTCGGTACGAGGCGGCGCACATCGTTCACGATGTCGTCGGGGGTCGTCGGATCGAGTGAAGAATTGATCGTGATGGCGGCGGTGGTATGGGGCACGATCAAGGCACACAAACCAGATGGAATGCCCATGTGCTGAATCGCGCTCTGGACCAGATCGGTGATGTTGAGCAGCGCATCACCTGCCGGAGTCTCAAACTCAATGGTGGTTAACACGAAAAATCGATCCTTTCACCGGCCTGGTGAAGCAAGTTCATCACCTCGGCGCAGGTCGGCGCATTACGTCCCGCGCCGACTTTTTGTACGGCCATTGCGCCCATCGCATTGGCAAGGCGACCACACTGCCACAGGTCCAGACCGCTTAAAAGCGCCGCAGTAAATGCACCATCAAAGCAGTCACCCGCGCCAACGGTATCCACAACCTTGACCGGGAAGCCTGGAACCTGTTCGGACCAATCATTGGTGATGAGCGTGCAGCCCTGCGGGCCTTGTTTGATGACGAGAAGCTGCGGCCCCTGAGAAAGCAGTTGGGTATAGGCTGCCTGCCCGGTGCGGCCTCCGCTGACAAGCGGTACTTCGTCTTCGGTGGTCAGCACTACCGTCGAATGACCAACAACCCAGGTAATTTCCTCCGGGGCGACATGAGCCATAAACGGGCCGACATCGAGATAAACGGGAATCTGGGACGCGACGGCCTGACGAAGCGCACGGTGGGCCATCGGCACAATGCGTTTTTCGGACAGGGTGTAACCCTGGATAAAAACCGCATCAACCTGTGAAATACAGGCATCCAGCGTGTCGGGGTAGGGGACGGCATCGCCTGTGCCATACTGACCGATAAAGGCATGTTGGCCGGTCTTTTGGTCGGTAAGCACGATCACCATCGTTGAAGTGGAACCGGGAACACGGATAACAAAACGGGTGTCGATCCCTTCTCGCTCTAGAGGGCCGAGGATCAGATCGCCAATCGAGTCAGCGCCGATTGATCCGGCTGCGGTCACGTGAAGCCCCATGCGGCGGGCGGCAATCATAAAACTGGCTGCGCCACCGGGTTCAACTTCGCGGGTGGGGGCATCCTGGTGGGCAGCAGGATGAACCGGCAGGGATACCGGGAGCGTGATGTCTAAGACTAAATCGCCCACAGAGAGAATATGTTTGGTCATAGAATTCCTTTAATCGCCTGAACAGCCCTCAAAGTAGATTTCGACGGGTTGATCATCCTGGAAAACAATAAGATAAATACCCTGCCAGCGCTCGTAGAGAGGCTGGGTAGCAATGGGGTCGATGCGCTCGGCCCAGGCTTCGACCATCGTATGGGTGGGACGGGTGGTGCCAAAAAAGTCCATCAACTGCGCGTCGGACAACGGCCAGATGGTGGCAAAATCCGGCTCCGCCGCAACCCGTTCAATGTCCAGAATACAGTGTGTTCCATTTTCGGCACACTGGCGGAGCAGACCTTTGATGGTCTTGGGCGGCTTATGCTTGCGCGGTTGGGGCAGCGATTGGATAAGATCGAGTAGA
>DATAMF010000513.1:0-6919 GCA_036260665.1 Aggregatilineaceae bacterium
GGGGTACAGGGCGATCAAAAGCAGGGAGAGGGCAATATTCAGCAGCATAGTCGCCGTGCCCACTTTGACGGGCGTCCAGGTGTCGTGGAGGGCATAAAAGG
The DNA here is from genome assembly GCA_036260665.1 of Aggregatilineaceae bacterium. GTDB lineage: Bacteria > Chloroflexota > Anaerolineae > Aggregatilineales > Aggregatilineaceae > DATAMF01. Next base: position 102 of record DATAMF010000513.1, read on the forward strand.
CTCGGACGAGAATTTCCAGCACGGCATGGCCGACTAAACCGATGCTGAAGAGGGCCAAGGCCCACGCCGTGCCCGCCGAGTCGGTGCTGGTCCATTCGCCGCGCTCGAATAACACGGTGACAATCGGAAGACTGGCCGCTGCCAAACCGATCCCGGCGGGAATGGAGAGAAACAGCACGCTGTCCAGGGCACCGGCAAGGGTGCGGCGGAAGGTTTCGGTTTCGTGCTGGGCGGTCAGGGTGGAGAGCGTCGGGAAAACCGCCGTGCCGACGCTGCGGCCTACGACGCCCAGAACGGTCATCAGCAGCACGAACGAGACGGATAGGGCCGAGACGCTGCCTTCGGCCATGCCAGAGGCCAGCGCGGTATTCACCCAGAAATTCACCTGCACAATGCCCAATCCGAGGACGCGCGGCCCCATCAGCAGCAGGACTTCGCGTTCGCCGGGGATGTGCAGATTCAGCGTGGGACGGTAGCGGAATTTGACGGTGAGCAGCGAAGGAATCTGAACGGCCATGTGCAGCAGCGATCCGAGGACGGTGCCCCAGGCCAGCCCATGCACACCCCACGCGGACGTGAGGGCGACTGCGCCGAAAATGATGCCGATGTTGTACAGGCTGGGGGCCAGGGCGGGGGCAAGAAAGCGCTGGTGCGCGTTCAGAATGCCCATCATCAGGCCGCTGACGGCGAAGATCACGACGGTGATCAACATGATGCGCATCAGTTCGACGGCGAGCGATTGGGTGCTGGCTGCCGCATCGGGGAGCAGGAACCAGCGCGTGATGGGACCGGCGAAAATAAAAGCGACCAGGGCCAGCAGTCCAGAGGCGGCGATCAGGAGCGTGATCACGCCGTTGGCTAACTGCTGGGCGGCGGCTTTTTGATCTTGGGCGAGAAAGCCGGTAAACACCGGGATGAAAGCGGAGCCGAGCGCGCCGCCAGCGACCAGCACAAATAAGGTTTCGGGGACACGCTGGGCGGCGACAAAGGCATCCAGGCGTGCCCCGGCCCCAAAAGCGGCGGAGATCGCGGCCTGCCGCACGATGCCCAGGACTCCGGTGGCGACAAAGGCCAGCATCACAATTCCGGCGGCACGGGCGATCTGGCGTCCAGACAAGGCGCGGGCAGCGTTTTCAGTCATCCCTATCACTCCAGTGGTGCGAGTAGTGCGAAAAAAGTCAATTATACCTGGCCCGATAAAACCCTATAAAAAAAAGAGCAGCCCGGAGGCTGCCCTGGAATACGCATATTCAGTTTATGGCGCGGTCAGCGTCAGGGTGTAGTCGGCGCTCACTTCTTCAAAGTAGAAGCTGAAGAGCGCGGGGGCGAGGCTCACCACATACACAGTGGGGGTGCCTACATTTTCAATACCCAGGCTGATGTTGCCTTTTGTCAGACGTTCGCCGTAGAGCGCGCCTTCTTCGGACAGGGAGCCATCATCACCAATCGAATTGACGGTGATAGCGGGGCCAAATTCGCCCGCTGTCCGTTCGTAGGACAGGCCAAATGCGTCGGTGACTTCAAGGGCGTAGAAGCGGCTTTCTTCGCTGGTTAACGTGTCCTGGATCGGGGTGTCGAGGACGAGCTTGGGGGCCGCGATGAGCTGGAGGGTCATATCGCCCACGTCCGTCGCGTCGGCGGGCAGGCTGAGTTTGATGGTGTAGACGCCATCGGATGGCAGGACAGCGGCAACCGTGATATAAGCAAAACCTTCGGAGGTTCCCAGCGCCACGCCGCTGGCATCGAGCAAATAGACTGAGGGAGTCAGGTACAGGCCAGCATCAGCGGGCTGGGCGGTGATCACTACCACATCACCTGTTACACCGGTGAACGAATAGCTGACTTCGGCTGACGCCGCGGGCAGGGACGCGGTTACCACATCCCCATAGGCAATCAGATTGATGTCGCCCTGGGCCGACACAGGCACCAGCGAGAGCAGTGAGGCGAGCAGCACAAAAGCAACTAACAGGCGTTTCATATTATTTTCCTCCATGAAACGTGCAGAACAAAATCGGGTGAAATTTTCACCCGAATAAAACCAAGGTATTTTAGCAGATTATGGGGCGGGTGTCATGCGCCAGGTTCCGCTCGGCGCGCAGTCACCATTCGCGCCGCCCTCGAAAAATGAGACCGTTTCGTTATACAGGGTGGTCAAACGGTGTTCACCCGGACCGGGGACATACTGACCGTTATCGACTACCCCACCGGCGAGATATTCATAGGTGCTGTTGAGTTCAAATTCCGGCGTGATGGCCCAACCGAGCATCTCTTTCAGATCGGGGTGTTCGCGCCAGACTTTGCCGAAGCCGCGAATCGGTTGGATCATATCAGCAGGCGGGACCAGCGACGGATCACTTTCGGCCTCGCCTTCCTGGAACGTATCGCTGTAGCAGTACCAGTCGCCGTTATAGGGATCGTCTTCGCTGGCGACCATCACCCACACCTGACGGTTAAAACGAATCCAGAACATGCGGCCATGCTCAAAAACCTGTTCCGCGGCGGCGAGTTCAGTCTGGACGGGGGTGGGGAACTGGGCGGGCAGGGATGTTGGGGTGGCGGATACCTCCGCCACCGTTTCAGTTGCTGTGGGGAGGGCGGATGTTTCGTCCGCCAACCCGGATGCGATTGTATAGGCTGTGGCGGCAACCAGTTCTGCCGTCATCTCGACTTTTTCGGGCACGACGTTCTCAAAGACATCGCCTGGGGTGTGCATGACATCGCCTTCAGGTGTTTCCTGGCCCCACCAGGGGTCTTCGGAATCTTCCCACTGCCACGCCTCGAAATACACAATCGGAATACCGGCCTCAACAAAGGCGTAGTGGTCGCTCCAATCGCCGGTAAAACCGCCCCACGTGTCGTCGGGGGATGTGCCAAAGGGCAGATTCATCTCGGCGGCGAGGTCCAGAGCCAGATCGCGGACCCAAACGGGACCACCTTCAATTTCCGGGGCGGCTTCGTCGTCATCGGGCCAGGTGATTTCGGCTCCGGCATAGACATTCAGAGTGGTGCCGACGCCCACCGAATCGATGTTGATCATGGCAACCACGCTGTCGATGTCGTCGCCTAACCAGTCTTCAAGAAAATACTCTGATCCCATTGGATCACCGGATTCTTCGGCTCCGAAGGCGACAAAGATGACCGTGTAAGCGAGGTCCTGATCGGCCAGCGCTTCGGCGGCAGCCAGCACGACGGCCACACCCGTCGCATTGTCGCCCGCGCCCGTGCCATCGGTGACGGAATCCATGTGCGCACCCACCACGAGAATCTGATCGCCGCTCTCTTGGGTGGCGATGACATTGCGCGAGGTGACGGTTTCATTGTCACTGTCGGGTGGGGTCGTTTCAAACTCCTCGACTTCCACCGCGTAGCCCCACGACTCAAACTGTTCGCTGACGTAATCCGCAGCGGCGAGTTCTTCATCGCTGCCCATCGGACGCGCGCCAATATCAACGGACAGGGCTTCGACGTGGGCCATCACCATATCCTGATCGATCAGCGTGACGAAATCGGGGATCGATTGGGCCTGCGCGGGGCGGGTGGACAGGGCCGGGAGCAGTGGAGTAAATAGCAGGGCAAGCAGTAGAACAGGCAGTAAAAAACGGCGGATGGGGTGTTGCTTCATAACGTCTCTCCTTAATGAGCCTACTTGGATAAACGAACGGCAAAGCGTTCATCTTCTTCTAAAACGCGACGCAGTCCTTCTTCGAGAAACACATGCGGCTCATAGCCCAAAAGTCGCCTGGAGAGCGCAAGATCGGCACCCATCCGTGAGACACCCCCACTTTGCCCAGCGACATAGAGGGGGTGGGGTTCGCACGCGGTAATGCTACCTATCATACGCACCAACGTTTCAACTTTTGTCTCTTCACCGCTGCCGACATTGATCACACGGCGATCCACGCCGGGGGCCATCGAAGCGCGCACGAGGGCATCGACTACATCATCGACATACACAAAATCGCGGGTTTGGGTGCCCTTGCCATGAATGACGACGGAGCCGCCGCCTTGAATCTGGCGAAAGTAGTGGGGAATGACGGGCGGGTGCGAGGCGGGCAACTGCTGGCCCGGCCCGTAGGCATTAAAAATGCGCAGGCAGACCGTTTCGACACTCCACAAGCGGCCAATGGTATTGATATAGTATTCGGCGGCAAGTTTGCTGGTGGCATAGGGCGACAGCGGATTCGGCGGCAGATATTCATTCATCGGCTGGGTGACCTGATCGCCGTAGATGGCTCCTGACGAGGCAAACACCAACCGCCGCACCCCGACATCCCGCATGGCTTCCAACACGCTGACCGTGCCGCCGACATTCACGGCGTTGTATTCACGCGGGTAGCGGACACTTTCGGGCACACTGACGCGAGCCGCGAGATGGTAGACACACTCCACGCCTTGCAGCAGGGTCCACAGGCGCGGGACATCGTTGACATCGCCGCGCGAGAAACTCACTTCTTCGGGTAAGCGCTTTTCGTCGCCTGCACTCAGGTCATCCAAAACACGCACATGATGACCTAGCGCGACTAGTTTATGGGCTAGTGCAGCGCCGATAAAACCCGCCCCCCCGGTGATGAGATACTGCATACGCTTCCCCTTTGCTAATTGCTTTGGGCCACTCTATATGGCATTATAGCGCAAGTCTGGTGCTGATGAGGATTATAATGTCCACCGAACCCAATACGCTTCGCTCACGCTACAACCTTTACCCGCGCCCGTATTCACGTATCACCGTGCTGGTGGTGATTGGATTGGCGGCGGTGATCATGGGACTCTGGTTACTCGGAACGCCGGGGGGCGTGCTGGGAAAAGCGGATGCGGTGGGATATGCCATCTGCCACCGCATCCCCGCGCGATCTTTACACGTGCATGGGCGGGCGCTGCCGCTGTGCGCACGCTGCACCGGAATTTACCTGGGCGTGATGACGGCGCTGGCGGTGTATGCGGGGAGTGGGCGGCTGCGGTCCGAGCGGCTGCCGCGCCCGCGCCTGCTGGTGGTGCTGGCGCTGGCCGGGGTGCCGATTGCAGTGGATGGAATCAACAGCTATCTGACGTTTTTTCCGTTTTACCACCCGATCTACCCCCCGCACAATACGATCCGGCTGATTACGGGGGTGTATGCGGGGATTACGATGTTCACGATTATCCTGCCCGTCTACAATTCCACGATGTGGAGCGCGCCGCGCCCCGATGCGCCGGTTAACAACCTGAAGGAACTGCTGCTGGTGTATGTGGTCGCGGCCTTGATGATCGCGGCGGCGCTGGTGGAATGGACGCCGCTGCTGTATCTGTTGGCGCTGATCAGTACGGCGGGCGTGGTGCTGATGTTCTCGATCATCGGGAGCGTGCTGTTTATTACGGGGGTGGGACGCGATGGGCAGGCGCGGACCTGGCGTGATCTGGCGCTGCCGTCGGTGGGCGGGCTGGTGTTTGCGATCAGCGTGATCGGGCTGATTGATCTGGTTCGCTTTGCGTTTACGGGGACGTGGGACGGATTCACGATGATGGGGTGAATCACTCCCTAAGTTCCTCCCGGCTGGCAGCTAAAGTTGCGGGTGAGGGGAAAATGGGCGCGGTGCGGTTTACCCAATATGCGTCAATTTAAGGGCGTTCACCCCTCAGATCAAGAAAAACCCTGCCCCCGCCCCTTCCCGCAAGCAGGAAGGGGAGAAGTAGGCGCAGCAAGCCGCGCCCCTACGGATGCACGGCGAATATCCCCAAAAGATTAGGGCATCGGATAAGGACGCGCGTTATTCCGGCAGCGTGTAATCGAGCAGATTCTGACAGGTCCAGTCGCCGCGCACCGCCGCTTCGATCCAGGGGAGGAAGTCCGGGCTGGGCGACAATTGGCGGGCTTGCTCGAAGTCCTTGTCTGCCGCTGCGGTTTCGCCCTTAAGCTGGTGGATCTGGCCGCGCAGCACAAAGAGCAGGGCATAGTCGGGTTCGCGCTGGATGGCCCAACTGAACGCGAGTTCGGCAGCGCCCAAGTCCCCCAGGTTGCACTGGGACAGCCCCTGAAACAAGATGACATCTGTTACCTGATGGCTGCTGCCGCCGTGCAGGTCGGGCATATCGTCCGGCTGTTTCTGGATGGTGAGCAAGGTTTCTTTGACATCATTCGCCACCGCGTTGTATTGGCCCAACACTTAATTGGTGCCCGCTGCATAAATGGTGCCGGTGAGACTCGGCTCGCCGGTCCCGTAGATGGCTTCAAAGACACGGTTGGTCATGCCGGGATCGGGGAACTGGGTAATGATGATATGGGCTAATTCCTGGACGCGTGGAATGTTCCCTTCACGCAGGGCGATCAGGATGGCGATGATATGCGGCATATTGGCGTAGGGACCGAGGTCCAGCGACTGCTGAATCTGGTCGGTGGCCTGCGCTATGTCGCCTGTTTCGTAGTAAAGCGTGCCAAGCAGGAAACGAATAAACCAGTCATCGGGGCGTAAATCCGCGATCTGCTGGTACTGCACCAGCAGCGCGTTAATGTCGGATGTCTCATTCAGATAGGCGATCATGGTCCAATCATCGGGGGCCAGCCGCGCCGCCGTTTGCATATCGACCATCATCTTTTCGGCGTTTTCCAGCCGGAGATAGGTGAGGGCGCGGTAGAGATAGGGGATGGGATTCCCAGCGTCCAGATCAATCGCGGCGGAAAATTCATCCAGGGCGGCGGTGGGATCAACGGTGTAATTCTGGATTGCCCGGTGCATATGCGCGGCGATGGCGTTGCCTACTACCTCGGCGGGCGTGACTTCCAGCATATCGATGATTGCCAGCGTGTAGACGAGTTCGAGTTCGCCCCCATTGGCGGCTGACAG
>DATAMF010000519.1:0-5962 GCA_036260665.1 Aggregatilineaceae bacterium
CCTACGCCTATCAGCGAACCAAATGTGCTGGCCCGCTCAGGAAGGGATGGAAAAACAGATCATCGCGGCTTTTGCGCGGGAAGGAATCACGGTCAACCGGGGGCACAACTATGATCCGGTAGAGAAACACGGATTCATTTCGAGCCAGCGGATGGGCATGGATGTCTTTAAGAACATCCACCCCGAAGCGCGGCTGATTGTCGCGGAGGCCGTTTGGCAGTACAGCCACCACGTTTTGGCGGGTCTGCGCGATCATCGCGGCCCGATCCTGACCGTTGCCAATTGGAGCGGGCAGTGGCCTGGTTTGGTCGGTTTGCTGGGTCTGAATGCCTGCCTCAGCAAGATGGGTGTGTCCTACAGCACCATTTGGAGCGAAGATTTCACCGACGAGTTTTTCCTGAACGGCATTCGCCAGTGGATCAAAGAGGGTCGCATTACCCATGATACGAGCCATGTCCGCGATCTTGATCCCAAAAAACTCCCCGAAGCTGAAGCCGCTTTAGGCCGTGCCCTGGCCCAGCAAATCAAACGCGACAAAGCAATTGTGGGCGTGTTTGACGAAGGCTGCATGGGCATGTATAACGCCATTGTCGAAGATGATCTGTTGAACGCGGCGGGCATCTACAAGGAACGTCTCAGCCAGTCGGCCCTTGTCGCAGCAATGCGTACCGTCAGCGCCGAGGAAGTTCGTCAGGCGCGTTCCTGGCTGGACTCGCGCGGCTTTACCTTCAAGATTGGGCACGATGAGGCCACCGAACTGACCGATTCCCAGATCAACCAGCAGCTTCAGATGTATATCGCGGCGGTGCGCATCGCTCATACCTTTGGCTGCGCCGTGATCGGTATCCAATACCAGCAGGGCCTCAAGGATATGGTCGCCGCTTCCGATCTGGCGGAAGGACTCTTGAATAACGTGGAGCGCCCCCCCGTTTATGATCCCAAGACGGGCCAGGAACTCTACGCCGGTCAGCCCTTGCCCCATTTTAACGAGGTGGACGAAGGCGCGGCAGTGGATGCGCTGGTGACAAATCGCGTTTGGACAGCGATGGGCCTTGATCCGGCAACGACTCTGCACGATATCCGGTGGGGGAAACCCTACCAGGATGATTTTGTTTGGCTGTTTATGATTTCCGGCGCGGCCCCGGCTTCGCACTTTGGCGGCTATGATCATGCCAGCAGCGAACGCCAGACCTCTATGTATTTCCCGCTGGGCGGCGGTACGCTTAAGGGCGTCGGCAAACCCGGCGAATTTGTTTGGAGCCGCGTGTTTGTCATGAACGGACAAATTCACGCCGATCTGGGGCGCGGGACAGCCGTCACCCTGCCCGAAGCCGAAACCAACAGCCGTTGGCAGGCGACTACCCCGGAATGGCCCATCATGCACGCGATTTTACACGGCGTCTCGCGTGATCAGCATATGGCCCGCCACAAGGCTAACCACATTCAGGTCGTGTACGCGCCATCCGCCGCTGCCGCCGATCAAGGGCTTGCCGCCAAAGCCGCCATGTTCCAGGCAATGGGCGTCCAGGTCCATCTGTGCGGAGATGTCAAACTGTAGGAAATTTTTCTCGTCATTGCCCTATTTTCCCCTCAAAATTTATCCTTAATATTTTGAGGGGAATTTTTATTGTAGGCTAAAAAGGGCTTTTATCGGGACTCGACGGCTTCCCGCAGTTTATCCAGCCCTTCTGTGAGGCGAGACCGGGGGCAGGCAAAATTCAAACGCACAAAATCATCCCCTGCCCCAAACAGGCTGCTGTTACCGAGCGCGACATGAGCGTTTGTGAGGAAGAATTTGTAAGCCGACGGTGTGAGGTTTAATGCGCGGCAGTCCAGCCACGCGAGGTACGTGCCCTCCGGGTTGGTCATCTTCATCTCTGGCAAGTTTTGAGAGACATAGGTGAGGAGGTAATCACGATTCTGCTGCAAATAAACGCGCAGTTGTGACAGCCATTCATCCCCCAATTGGTAAGCTGCCGCTGTCGCCACCAGACCGAGAACATTCAGCGGCGCGTGCGAATAAGCAATCGCCTCTTCAAACTTTTTCCGCAGATCGTGATTTTGGATAATTGCAATCGAGCAGCGCAGTCCCGCAATATTATAGGTTTTGCTTGGCGCTAAAAAGGTGAGGGTGGACTGGCTGATTTCTTCCGATAAAGAGGCCAGCGGCGTGTGGATGTGCCCCTCATAAACGAGATCGCTGTGAATTTCATCGGCGCAGATAAGCACGTGATGACGGAGGCAAATCTCGGCAACTTGAGCGATCTCATCGCGCGTAAATACTCGCCCCGAAGGGTTATGCGGGTTACAGAATAACAGCAGCGCGGCTTGACTGCTCATGGCTGCCTCAAGCGCTTCGTAATCGATGGTGTAGTGAAGCACCCCATCGGCCTGTTCCGTACAGACGAGATCGACCTTTTGCAAAAACTTACCGGCGCTGGGTGGAGCCGCCAGAAAAGGCGGATAGATCGGCGTCTGGACGAGTACACTGTCGCCCGCGTTCCCCACCAATCGGCAGGCCAGATTCAGGCCGAACTCCAGCCCTGGCAAAAAAACGACGTCCTCAGCCTGAACATCCCAGTCATACAGGCGCTTCATCCGGTCACAGATAATTTGTGGGAGTTCAGGGGCAATCAGCGGGTAGCCCAAGATGCCCTGATCGATCCGATCATGTAAGGCCTGAATGATCGGTTCCGCCGTAGGGAAATCCATATCGGCAACCCACATTGGCAGCACATCTTTGCCATAGAGATTCCATTTGACGCTGTCAGGCGTACGAACCTCTACGAGCTTGTCAAAATCATACGTTTTCAAGAGCTTCTCCATAGGGTGTTTATATCCAGCGGGGGCAGCCCGCCCCCATGATCTAATGAGGCCCCAAAAGAATCCTTTAGGGCCTCGTTTTTGTTTTTAACCTTCAACCATCCATCAACCTACTACAGCGCCGCCAGAACTCGGCTCGCCGCACCGCTGATCCATTGTTCCGGCTGTTCCATCGGCGGGATAAACACGATACTGTCCGCCCCGGCCTCCGCCATCCGCTGCAGGGCAGCAGCGCAGTCGGCAGGCGTGCCCACTACTGCGAGTTGATCAATCCACTCGTCGGGCATCTCCGCTTCCAGTCGTGCCGCGCCGCCTTCCGCTAACAGCGCGTCAACCTGCGGCACGATCCCCAGCGGTGCGATCTGGCTGTGAATGCCGCCGCTGGCAATAATCGGCGCGATCAGCGGGCGCAGCCGATCCCGCGCCGCCTGTGCATCATCATCCACTTCGCAGAAGGTGTAAACCGTCAGGCGGTGGGCCTGTCGATCCGGCTGTCCCTGCGCGATCAACCCTCTTGCGTAAGCGATATAAGCGGGTGAGGCACATTCCGCCAGGATCGTTCCGTCCGCCGTTCGCCCCGCCATCGTGATCGACTTCGGACCGCGCACCCCGAGCGAGATCGGCGGCACAACTTCCGGCGGAAATTCCAGGCGCACCCGGTCCAGGTGGATATACTGCCCATCAAACGAGACTGTCTCGCCGCGCAGCAGTGCCCGGATCACCGTCGTGATCTCTTCCAGGGCCTTCACAGGTGACGCCGGAGCCGCGCCGATCTGTTTCATCCATTCTGGCATTCCGTGTCCGATCCCCGGCAGGAACCGCCCCGGATACAATCCGGCAAGCGTGGCGATTTCCATCGCTGTGAACGCTGGATTTCGGGCAACACCGGGCATAATCCCCAGCCCAATCGGGATCTGGGCGGGGCAGGCCAACGCGGTTGCCACTGCCGCGATACCGCTGGTGAAGAAACAGTCCTCCACCAGCCACACTTCGTCAAAACCTGTTTTTTCCGCCAGCCGGATAAACTCCTGTACGTATTTAACAGGATGTTCCCGCCGGAACATAACGCCAATCTGAAAACCTCGTTCTGCCGCCTGCACTGTTTATCCCTCCCTGATGGTGAAAACTCCCCGTTGAAATGCCGAATCGTCCGCCTGTGCCGCCATGGGTGAACAGCCGCCAACGGTCAGTTGGAACTGCCCTGCTTCCAGCCGCGCCTGCCCTTCGTCATCGATCAGCCTCATCGCTTCCGGCGCAACAGTGAACTGAATCTCCGTGCTTTCTCCCGGCTTGAGCCGCACCCGTTGGAATCCGATCAGGCTGTAAAACGGCACTTCGACGGACGCTTCCTGATCGGTCAGATAGAACTGCGCGACTTCTTCCGCCTCGACTTCGCCCATATTGGTCAGGGTGAAATGGGCCGTTACCGTCTCGCCCGGGGCAGCTACATCCTGGCCCAGTTTCAGATTGCTGTAGGCGAAACTTGTATAACTGAGGCCAAACCCGAATGGATAGGCTGGCTCGAACGTCCCGTAGCGATAGGTGCGTCCCGTCATCTGATAATCCACAAACGGCGGCAGTTGATCCAGACTCTTCGGGAACGTCAGCGGCAGTTTGCCGGATGGCGACTCGTCCCCAAACAAGACGTTAGCGACGGCGCGCCCGCCCTCTTGTCCCGGATACCACACATAGACCACCGCCTCGACCAGATCTTCGATCTCGCCCAGCGTGATCGGACTGCCGCCCGTGAGCACCAGCACGATCTTTGCGCCCGCTGCTGCCAGCTTCCGCAGATATTGCACCTGCGAGGCAGGCAGACCAATGCCGCCGCGATCTCCCTCTTCTTTCGAGAGGACCACATCGCCCTCTTCGCCTTCCAAAATAGGCGACAATCCCATACAGGCAATCGTCAGATCGGCCTCTGCCGCCATGAACATCGTCCAATCGACCCCGATATCGGACGAAGGCTGGGTTAAATGACAGCCTGCGCGGTACTCCACGCCCATGCCTTCGGGCACGCGCCCGACAATGCCCTCCACCAGTGTCGTGAGCGAATCGCTCAGGCCAAAATAGTTCCCCAGCAGCACATCCATAGAGGTTGCTGTCGGGCCAATGACCAGCATCCGGCGAATGTCCTTGCGGATCGGCAAGATGTGGTTGTTGTTTTTGAGCAGCACAATCGACTTCACGGCGGCTTCATAGGCCAGTTGGCGGTGTTCGGCGCAGCCAATCACGCTGACCGGAGTCGCCGCGAAAGGCACGTTCTCCTGCGGATCAAACATGCCTAGCTTGAAGCGTGTTCCCAGGGTGCGCATCAGCGCCTGATCGATATCCGCCTCGCTAATCAACCCGCGCTCCAGGGCTTCGCCCAGGTATTTTTTGTAAGTCGTCCCGCAGTTGAGATCGCAGCCCGACTTGAGCGCCAGAGCCGCGCTTTCGGCGCCATCCGCCGTCACTTTGTGGTGCAGATGGAAGTCGTCCAGTGCTCCGCAGTCCGACACAACGTGCCCCTCAAATTTCCACTCGTCCCGCAGGATGTCGGTGAGCAGGGTGGGACTGCCGCAGCACGGTTCGCCGTTGGTCCGGTTATAAGCCCCCATAACCGCCTCGACCTTTGCCTCTGTGACCAGTTTTTTAAACGCAGGCAGATAGGTCGTTCGCAGATCGCGCTCGGAGACCCTGGCATCGAAGCTGTGCCGCGCTTTTTCTGGTCCGCTGTGCACGGCGAAATGTTTGGCGCAGGCCGCCGCTTTTAAATAGGTGGGATGATCGCCTTGCAGGCCATGTACGAAGGCCGCGCCCATTTCTCCCGCCAGATAGGGGTCTTCACCCCAGGTTTCCTGCCCCCGCCCCCAGCGCGGATCGCGGAAGATATTCACGTTGGGCGACCAGAAGGTAAGGCCCTGATAAATGTCCGTCTCGCCCTCTCGCCGCAGCGCCGCATGATATTTAGCCCGCCCCTCGTCCCCAATAGCTGACGCGATCTTTTCAATCAGGTCCGGGTCCCACGTCGCCGCCATGCCAATCGCCTGTGGAAAAACGGTGGCTCGCCCATTGCGTGCGATGCCGTGCAGGGCTTCACTCCAGTAGTTATAGGCCGGGATCTTCAGCCGGGGTACAGCCGCCGCCGGATTGCACA
>DATAMF010000526.1:0-1840 GCA_036260665.1 Aggregatilineaceae bacterium
AGGGGGGCAAATAGTGCCGATCGTGCCCCCACAATCACATGAATCTCGCCCAAACGGGCGCGCCGCCACGTGTCGTAACGTTCGCCGGGGGTCAGATCGCTGTGGACAATCGACACACGCCCTGGAAACCGAGCTGCAAAACGACGAACGGTTTGCGGCGTAAGCGAAATTTCCGGCACCATCACAATCGCCTGCCGCCCCTGAGCAAGAGCACGTTCTACCGCGCGCAGGTAAATTTCTGTTTTGCCCGATCCGGTAACACCATGCAGCAGAAAAACACCGGAGGTATCGGCGCGCGGTGAGATCTCGCCCCAGTGGATTGTATCCATGTGCTGGCGAATTTCAGTCCAAGCTTGTTCCTGCTCCGCTGTCAACGGCGGGGCCAGTGTAGGGACAAAATTGCGTTCTGTCAGCGGATCGCGCCATGTCTCAGTCTCACTGAGCAGCACTAACCCATCATCTGCCAGGTGCTGCAATTTGGTGAGATCAGTTCCTGTTTTGGCATAGATAAGTTTGACATCGACGGCTTCCCCCTCGTTCTCTGCTAGGTAGTTGAGAATATCGAGGTAGGGCTGTCCTCCGCGCAGATCGATGATCCGCTGCAAGGTTTCCTCCGGTGTCAGCCGTAATTCGACTATGGCGGGGGCAGTGCGGCGGATGACTGTACCATCAGCTTCCAGATCTTTGATGGTCTGGGTGTTAGCTCCCTTGCCTGAGAGAGTGCCACCCGCCTCTAATAATGCTTTTATAGCTTTTTCCTGATCCGGTGTCCAACGGCCTGATCCTATCTGCGTGCGAATGTCGTCGATGGGCTGACTGAATTCGGCCCAGGCTTGTTTTGGTTCGATGGTGACATCGCCTGATTTTTCCAGGAGTTGGATCGAACTCACTTTACATTCGACCGCCAGACAGATATCATTTTGCGCCATGCGCCGATCTCGTGCTGCCAGCAGCACTTCCAGTACATTCGCGCGGCGGGATTCTCGACCCAGGCGCGGCGCGAGATCGCTGACCAGTTCGGATGGAATCGCCAACTGTGCTGCCCGGATCATTTTAGGTTTTACATCCGGCGGATCCAGAATCGGTTCGGACTGCACCACACCGCGGTCCATCAGGCCACTGATAGACGCCTGCCAGCGAGTTTGCGGCATGGCATGAGTTAACTGCCGACCACGTAAAGATCCGCGTCGTCGCAGCAGACTTACAATCCGGGTCTGAGTGGGGGAGTTGGCTTCGGCGTTCTCATCGATCAGGGTGTAAAGGGTATCGCCTGTTTTGGCTAAACCAGGCGGTAACATCAGCCACAGGCACATCCCAAACGGCGTGAGAGTTTGCTCGGATAACCATCGTGCCAGCGCGATCTGCGCTGATGTGACCACAGGCAGAGGGTCTAATCGTTCAAGAATTGGCTTGGTTTTGGCAATAGTTACTTCGCGGTGGATACCAATCACAATGGCGGTCGTATAAGCGGTGCCAAACGAAACTTTGACGAGATGTCCAAGCGCGATTTTGCCAGAGAGTTCGGCGGGAATATCGTAAAAAAAGGTATTGTTGACGCGGCGGTTAACGGCGACTTCAGCAAACATTAGTGGTCTAAACTCGGTTTCGGGATGATGCTCAGACGATCAATTCGCAGATCGTCCATGCTGTCTACGCGGATGTGCACCTGATCGACATCGATGACATCTCCAATATTCGGGATGCGTTCCAATTGGCCCATGACATACCCGGCGATGGTATCATAATTTTCATCATAAATATGGAGCGCAAAAACCTCATTCACGGTGCTGATCAGCGTCAGGCCGCTGACCACGGCTGAGCCATCGGGGAGACGCTGAAT
>DATAMF010000536.1:0-4399 GCA_036260665.1 Aggregatilineaceae bacterium
TTCATCTCTGGCGGTGAAAATGTCTATCCTGTCGAGATCGAACAGACGCTCTACCGTCACGCGGCGGTGCATCAATGTGCGGTAGTCGGCGTGCCCGATCCGAAGTGGGGTGAAATCGGCGTCGCCTGTGTTGTGCTCCAACCGGGAGCCGCCGTCACTGCCGAACAATTACTCACCCATCTACGGGCGAATCTGGCAAGCTATAAAGTCCCCAAACGTGTCGAATTTCTCGATGCCCTGCCTATTTCAGCGGCGGGCAAAATCTTAAAGCGCGAGCTGCGCGAACGTTTTTCACCGGATAAATAGTACCGAAAGGAGAACTGGCTGCTCAAAACGAATTAGAAGACTGATCCTGCTCGTTCGCAGTTTATTTAACCTGATAAGGAGCCTAAACAAATGTTGCGTAAATGTTCCGTTTTTCTCCCCATCGTATTGATTTTGTCGTTTGTCTTTGCGCCGTCGCTCAATGTCAGCGCCACGCCCAATCGTCAGGATGATGTCCTGAAAATCGGTCTGCTGACCGACTCCTCCAATGCTCTGGCCGTGTATGGCATCGAATTGCAAAATGGCCTGACCCTCGGTTTGCAGTATGCCACTGAGGGCACGCTGGAAGTCGGTGGCCGTCAGATCGAAGTCATCGTGCGTGACTACGCCAATGATCCCGAACTTGCCGCGACCCAGGCCCAGGAACTCATCGAAGTGGAAGGCGTCGAAGTGTTGGTGGGTGCGCCCAGTTCAGCCGCGACCCAGGGCTTGGTCCAGATCGCCGCGGACTATGGCGTGGTGTTGATGGCTGGCCCCGCTGCCGCCAAAAATATCACGGGCGAACTCTTCCAGCCCACCACCTTCCGCGCCTGCCGCAGCTCGTGGCACGATGCCGCCGTGCTTGGCCCCTACTGGAAGGAAGCCATTGGCGATACCTACATCCAGTTTGCCGCCGACTATGCTTTTGGTCGTGAAGAAGCCGAAGCCTTTGACTATATGCTCCAGCAGAACGGCGTCACGCCCGCCGCCGAAACCATCTACGGCCCGCTGGACACCAGCGACTTTGTGCCCTATCTGACCCAGATCAAAGAATCCGGCGCTTCTGGCGTCATCTACATCTGGGCTGGCGCGGGCACGATCCCGCTCGTTCAGCAGATTGCTGAATCCGGCCTGACCGACACCATGCCCGCAATGGCCTTCTTCAACTCCAACGACATCCAGCTTGCGTTTGCAGCGGCTCAGGAAATCCCCGCCGACGGGTTCATCGTCTATCATTATTCCCTGCCCGACAACGAAGTGAATGACTGGATGGTTGAAGAACACAAAGCCCAGTTCGGCGGCGATGTTCCCGACCTCTTCACCGAATGCGGTTTCGCCACCGCGCAGGCGTTGGTCGCTGGTCTTCAGAAGACCGAAGGCTCTACCGCGACTGAAGACCTGATCCCCGCCCTCGAAGGTTTGGAATGGGAAGGCCCCAAGGGTCACTATGTCATGCGCGCCGAAGATCATCAGGCCCTCATGCCCATGTACGCCGTGCGTCTGACCAACCTGACCGATCCCGAATTCAAGTTCTACGAACTGCTCGACACCATCGAGATCACTGATCTGCCGTGCGAAGCCGGTGCGGATCGCAGCAGCGACACGCTGGACTGCACGCCGTTGGCCGAACGCGCCGAATAAATTTGTAGACCGTAGACCGTGTGGGGCGGGTGCCAATCCGCCCCCTTCACCGAATGAGAACGCCAATGTCGGAAGAACGTATCATCCTGGAAGGTCAAGCACTGCGCAAAGAGTTTGGGGGATTAGTCGCCGTTTGCGATGTGAATCTTCGTGTGCGGGCGGGTGAATTACACTCCATTATCGGACCCAACGGCGCGGGCAAAACCACGCTCTTTAATTTATTAACCGGGAATCTCCATCCCACCCAGGGCCGCGTCATTTTTAAGGGGCAGGACATCACCCATATGCCGCTTCACCGCCGTGTCCATTTAGGCATTGGGCGCTCGTTTCAGATCACGAACATTTTCCCCAATCTGACCGTGCTCGAAAATGTGCGTTTGGCGGCCCAGGCGCTCGGCAAAGACAGCTTTAAAATGTGGTGGAACTTCCGCCGCTTCAAGTCCTACATCGACACCGCGCTGGCGGCGCTGGCCCAGGTCGGCCTGCTGGATAAAGCCAATGTCCCCGCCGCCATTCTGCCACATGGCGACCAGCGTAAGCTCGAACTGGCGATCCTGCTGGCGTCCGATGCTGAACTCCTGCTGCTGGATGAACCAACCGCCGGCATGGCGACTGAACAGGTTCCTATGCTCATCAATCTGATCCATCAGGTGCGTGCTATCGGCAATAAGACCATCATGCTGGTCGAGCACAACATGAATGTGGTCATGAATATCTCGGACCGGATCACTGTGATGCATCAGGGCGCAGTGCTGGCCGAAGGTACGCCCGCCGAAATCTCCCAGAACGAAACCGTTCAAAAAGCCTATCTGGGCGACCTGTATGGTGATTTTGCTGGGCTGGGCCAGGGAGCCACATCATGAGCGACACACCCATTCTTGACGTGCAGAATATCCATACCTTCATCGGGGAATTTCACATTCTCGAAGGCGTCTCTGTCACCGTGCCGCGCGGCTGTATAACCGTGCTGCTGGGGCGCAACGGCGCGGGCAAAACAACTACCCTGCGCTCGATCATGGGCCTGAATCATCCCCGCACCGGCCAGATTTTGTTCGACGGGGAGCCGATCCACGCCCGCCGCGCCCACAAAATCGCCCAACTGGGCATCGGATATGTGCCCGAAAAGCGTATTATTTTCCGCGAACTCACCGTTGCCGAAAATCTAAAAATCGCGGAACGCAAAAAAGGTGATCTGGATCATAAAGCCGATCTGATCTTTTCGCTTTTTCCCGACCTCAAGCGCCTCTACAACTGGCAGGGCGGCAAGCTCTCCGGCGGTCAGCAGCAGATGTTAGCCATTGCCCGCGCGCTCGTGCCCGATAATGCCCTGCTGTTGATCGACGAACCGAGCGAAGGGCTGGCCCCCGTGCTGATCGAGCAGATGATGACCGCCATCCGCCAGCTTGCCGCCCATACGACGGTGCTGCTGGTTGAGCAGAATTTTCAGGTAGCGAGCAAACTGGCCGAGCGTTATGTCATCATCGAAGAAGGCATTTCGGTTCACAGCGGCTTGATGCCGGACTTAATTCAGAATCCTGAACTGATTAAAACTTATTTGGGCGTCGCATAGAGGGACAGGCAATATGGAGTGGAATGAATTTTTAACCTGGGCCGTGCTGGTGCTGACGCTTCTCGGCGGCGGGCTGACCGCGTGGGGCTTTCGTCGCCAGGGCCGCGATATGGTCAGCGGCGCGCTTGCGGGCGCACTGTTTGCGCTGTTCCTGGGCGTGATAATCAAGGCGGTTTTACAGTCCTTTGATCAGCACGCGCTGCCGGGGCTGCTGATTGGCCTGCCCGGATCAGCCCTCGCCGTGCTGTTGCCTGCCCTGCTGATTGGGCGTCTCCCCCCGCTCACCAAGCGCTGCCCGGACTGCGAACAGTCTGTTCAGGCGAACAGCCTGATCTGCCCGACCTGTAATCACCGTTTCCCCGCGTCCAGCAAAACCGGCTTGAGCGGCTACTATGCCAATCTCATCCCCCAGCACCGCCGATCCTGGCTGTTAGTCGCGTTTTACCTGGCGTTTCTTCTGCTCTTCAGTTACGCCGATTTTGGCTATAACCTTGCCGGGCAGACGGTTTTTCGGGGCATTTTCCTGGGCATGCTGGTTTTTCTGGTCGCCTCCGGCCTCTCGCTGATTTTCGGCCTGCTCGACGTGCTGAATTTTGCGCAGGGCGCGTTTTTGCTCATCGCCGCTTATGTGGGCTTTTTCACCTATGACGCCCTGGACGAGTTGAGTAATGGCCTGCGTTTTGCCGCCGCGATGGGCGCGGGCCTATTGGTGGTGAGTGTGATGGGCGCGCTCATCGAAACCATCTTGATCCGTCCACTCTACAGCCGCCCCGTTTTTCAGATCGTTCTGACCTTCGGCCTCGGCTCGATTATGCTCGATGTCGTCAAGCGCATCTCCGATCCCGACGACCAGCCGCCCATCTCGCCGCCCGATTTTCTCTCCGGTCAGTTTACCCTCTTCGGCCAGCAGTTGAATGTCTACCGCCTCTTTATCATCGGCCTCGGTTTGCTCATGATGATCGGCGTTTTCCTGCTGCTCAACAAAACCCGCATTGGCATCATCATCCGCGCGGGCGTGCAGGACAGCGAAATGGTTCAGGCGCTCGGTATCAACGTGATGCAGGTCTTTACACTGGTTTTTGTGCTTGGCTCCGCCCTTGCCGCCCTCGGAGGTGTGGCCCTCGTCCCCACCGAAGGCGCGACGCTCCAGATGGGCAGCCGCTA
>DATAMF010000551.1:0-7388 GCA_036260665.1 Aggregatilineaceae bacterium
CAAGTCGAACGCATGGGGCGTATGATCGCGGCGCGCAATGTCAGTATGGAAGAGCGTAGTAACGCCGCGTGGGAGTTTTTTCAACAACTTCATAATTTGGATGCCATCCGCGAGCGCATTCAATTAGCCCGGCACCGGGATGCCGGTTTTCGCGGCGCAGCTCCTTTGCATGAAGTCATTAATCGGGCTTACCCCCTTCCTTCTATGCCTGATCGTGCAACTGTCCTCGCTGTAGATGGCTCCCAGATCTATCCCAGTATCCATACGGCTGCACTCTTCTATCTGATCAACACGGGCGTATTCATTTACCATCATGGTCTGGATGATCTGCCTGAGCAACTGACCGAACCTCGTTTGTTTTATACTGAAGAATTCTTGCGGAATGCACAGGGACAAGTGGTGACAAACGCTGCTGTGAATGCGCGTCGCAGTGTCACCGAGATTCAAGTTCTGGCGCGGGAGGCGTGGCGGCGGCGCGACTTTGATTGCCCGATGGTGGCGATTTGCGATGGGCCGTTGTTGTTCTGGGTGGGCAAGGAAGTGCCTGATGGGAAACAGCTTCAGAATGAATACATTGGCGCGATGGTGCATCTGCACGACACGCATACCGCACTGCATGATAACCATGCGCAGTCGGCCAGTCTCGTCGGGTATGTAGATCGCCCGACGAGCGCCTTTGTCATTAGTCTGATTTATTTGCTCAGTTTGACCGATGATGAAGTTCGCGGTTCTGTTTTGGAGTCGAACGGTGAACTGGAAGGACTGACTGACCAGCCGCTTATGTTTAAACTGCTGCGACCCGGTGAGCGTTCCGCCTTATTTGTGCAGCAGTCGCCCCAGAACAAACGCTATCATGATAAAGGGCCAAGCTACGAAATCGCCTTCTTTTATTTGAATGTCGGCAATTCGCAGGGGTATCATCTGGCGCGTGTGGAGGTCCCAATGTGGGTCGCGCGGAATGCTCGACAGATTGATCACGTCCATGCACTGCTCTACCATCAATGTCAGATGATGTGGCGTTATCCGTATGCGCTCACACGTGCTGATGAGTTGGCTGTGATTCGCGCCCATGAAAAAACTCAGCTTGAAGAAATTATTGAGATCGAACTGCGTCGCAACCAACAGTTGGTGGAGCAGTCGGAAAAACTGGAAAGCAAAATTGTGCGATCTGGTCGGACGCGCTACCTGCAACCGGGACCACAGCAACGAAGCTAGTTTTATGCTGAGGAGATGCTATGATCCAAAGTTTTGGTAAAAAAAATCTTATTGTGGTCATGGTGTTTGAGCTGGTAATGGTCACGTTACCCGCAGCACAACTACAGGCCCAAGGTGGGCTGACTGATGAGGGGCAAGCGCTGGTTGACCAGGCGCTGAATGCCCTGGCAGCCATAGACGGTGCCAGCAGCTATGAGCTAAACGGTGAAGAGGAATGGAACCAGGAATGGACCGGCACCTTGAATGGACAGGCGGTTGCCGGCTCTAAAGCGTATGCGACCAGCACCGCTCAGTACAGCTTTGTGCAGACCGAGAGCGGCCCGAATATTTCTCAAGTGATTGTGCTCAACTACAGCAATGAAGACCCGATCAATGCTGCCAATGCTATCCAGTATGTACAAAACAGCGAAGTGCGGCTGGTGGATGGTACAGTCTATGTGAATTCGGCCTATGACGAGGAGAATCCGGATTTGCCAGCGCTGCCAGGACGCTGGATCAAAGTCGGCAAGGCCACACTGACCGCGTGGCCGGGACTTGCAACCGGTGCAGGGCTTCAGATGTTTTTGGATGACCAGCCTGACACCTTGTTATCCCTCACATTTAATATGCCTATCGACGCAATTCAGACTGCCGTTGAAGCCTATGCAACGGATGTTACCAGTGCGGCGAACACACTGGATGACGGCAGCACAGCGGAAGCGATTACCATTACCTTTAGCGCGGAAGGTTGGCTGGCGATCATGCCGGACTTCACTACCGAGGGCGCAATTAGTGCGGCGGTGAGTGCGGCTGTTACGGAAGACCCGTTTAAAGTGACGCTGACTCTGGATGAGTCGGGGCAGCTTGTGGGGATTGGGCTGGAAACTAGTTTCACGGTCAATGATCTGGACGTCGGCGGGCTGGAAAATGCGCCAGACGGTATGCTACTGACCATCACGAGCCGTGAGGTATCGCAGTATACGGTCGTGGAAAAGCCGGTGGAAACTGTCGCTGCACCGGATCTTAAAGCTCCGGAGGAACTCGTTGAAGTTCCTGAAGTTGTGGAGCAGCCCTGGTGGAATGACCGCGTTTTCTATGAAATCTTCGTGCGCAGTTTTTACGACTGGGGCGGCGACGGGATTGGCGATCTACAGGGCGTGATCCAAAAGCTGGATTATCTGAATGATGGCGATCCGAATACGACGGACGATTTGGGCATTACGGGTATCTGGCTGATGCCGATCATGCAGTCGCCCAGCTATCATGGTTATGATGTGACCGACTACTACACCGTTGAGGAAGATTACGGCACCAACGAAGACTTCAAACAGTTGGTGGAAGAAGCGCATAAACGCGGGATCGCGGTTATTGTCGATTTGGTGCTGAATCATACGTCAAGCCAACACCCCTGGTTTCTTGCGTCACGCGATGGCGATCCTGACTATGCGGATTGGTATATCTGGTCGGAAACTGATCCCGCGCAAATTGGCCCGTGGGGACAGGATGTGTGGTATCCAGCGGGCGGACGATATTATTTCGCGCTGTTCTGGGAAGGGATGCCCGATCTGAATTACCGCACGCCAGCCGTCAACGAACAGATGGATGATGTGATTCGGTTCTGGCTGGAAGATATGGGCGCGGATGGCTTCCGTTTGGACGCGATCAAACATCTGATTGAAGATGGCAACGTCATGGCGAATTCGGAGTCCACGCTGGCATGGCTGGAAGGCTTCCACTCGTATGTGGATGCGCTGGAGCCGGACGCCTTTACAGTCGGTGAAGTGATGGGCGACGCCAGCCAGATTCTGGTGCAATATACCGGAAACCGGGTCGATACGACATTTGAATTCAACTTTGCCAGCGCGGTGATCGACAGTGTGAACCGGGGAAATTCACTCACCATTGTTCGTAATATGGGAACGATTCTGAATCTGTATCCGCCGGGACAGTATTCCATTTTCCTCACCAATCACGACCAAAACCGGATTATGAGCCAGTTCTTTGGCGATCTGGTCAAGGGTAAACTGGCAGCCTCGATTCTGCTCACCAGTCCAGGCGTGCCATTTATCTATTACGGGGAAGAGATCGGCATGACTGGCACCAAGCCGGACGAGCAGATTCGCACGCCGATGCAGTGGGATGTGTGGTACCAGCAGGGTGGGTTCACCGACGGGAAACCCTGGGAAGCGTTTAATCCTGCGTATCAGGTGAACAATGTCGCGCTGATGAACGAAGACCCGGATTCGCTGCTGAATCATTATCGGGCGCTGATTCATGTACGCAACGATCACCCGGCGCTGCGGACTGGCGCTATGATGATTCTGGAAAGCGGTGATCCGGGCGTGTATGCATTTTTACGGTTCACCGAAGACGAAGTGATTTTAGTTGTGATCAATCTCTCGACGGAGACGATCAGCGGCAATACGCTCAATTTAGATGCGTCACCCTTAAGCGGCCCAATTACACCTACACTCTTATTGGGTGAAGGCGAGGTGGCTGCACCAACATTGAATGAACAAGGCGGATTGACGGATTACGTTCCATTCGAAAGTCTGCCGCCGCAAAGCACATTTATTGTTCAATTACAGTAGGACTGGACAGGGCGGGTTGGGGAACTCGCCCTTCTTAACAAATCCTGCTGGGGATGGGGAAGTCATGAGCGAACAAGTTGAACAGCCTGTTATTGGAAGTGTTTTACGAGCCAGTACGGTTGGGTTTGTATGTGGAACACGCAGCCAGGAAATTATTCACCCAGCGTTTGGCGCATTCGTGCGCACGCGACACGGCCAACTCGCTGATTTTGATGTGATCGGCCTGATTTACGCGATCAGCATTGATGATGATCCGCTGGTGCGGCAGCTTATTCTGGCGAATAATCTGAACAACGCCACAATGCGCGACCAGCGCGAAAACCGGATGGTTCCGGTAGAGATCAACGTGGTGAATATCGGTTTTATCCAGTACGGCACGATTTACCATAATCTGCCGCCGCGACCACCGCTGAGCCTGGATCCGGTGCAGTTGTGTGATGACGAGTGCATTATGCAGTTTACGCAGCGGCTGGACTTTTTGCGGCTGGTGTTGAATACCAATGATGTGCCGCAGGAAGAACTGCTGGCGGCATCGCTGTTGTATGCAGCAGGATCACGACCACAAGCGCAGCGTTACCAATTTTTGGTCGAAGCGGGAAGACGGTTGGCCGGATTGTTGAGCCATGATCTGCCGCGCTTACAACATTTGCTGCGGCTGATCCGGCCTGCGTAACCCAATAAACTAACAATCTATCCGTAAATTATTTTGCTGCGCCCCTACGAAAACCAATTTACGGATAGGGTCCTACATTAGAACTTGCGGAATTTCTCGTGTTTGGCACCGCAGATGGGGCAAACGTCGGGCGCTTCGCCTTCCATGGTGAAACCGCAAGCGGTGCAAACCCAAATGTCCTGCGCTGCGATGTCATGTTGAGCGGCGGCATCTGGTTCGGCGGCCTGGTACAGCCGGGCGTGAACTTTTTCGGCTTCGATGGCCCAGGTCATCATGCGTTTGGCGCGTTCTTCGTCCTGCGCATCCGCGACGGCGATATAAGCCAGATACATTTCTTCCACTTCGAAAGTCTCGCCTTTTTGACCTTCAACCAGATTCGCAGCGGTATTCTGAATGCCACCGAGGGTTTTCAGGTGGTTGCTGGCATGAATTTGTTCGGAAAAGGCAGCGGCCTCGAATAAACGAGCAATATTGAGCAGTTTCTCACGGCGCGCCTGGTCAGCGAAGTTCAGGTACTTCATGTGCGCCTGGCTTTCGCCTGCAAAAGCCGCCCACAGGTTCGTTTCGGTCATACTTTTCATGCGTTTATGTCCTTCAGTGGAGTCATGCGAAAATACTGTTACCATTTTATTCGGCGCTGGTTGAGCGGGCAAAATCGTTCATTAAAGGATAAGCTGATGACTGTCGAAATAAACAAAACACTGGTCCGACGATTGTTTGAAGAAGTGTATAACCAACGGAATTATGCGGTGGCAGATGAGTTGATTGCAGCGAACTATATCAGCCACAGCGGGTCGGATACGGAAGTTTTTGGGCCGGAAGGGATCAAAAAAACGGCAGCCTTACAACATGCAGCCTTCCCGGATTTGCAGACCACGATTGAAGATCTGATTGCGGAGGGGGATAAAGTGGTGGTGCGGGGAACCGATCGCGGTACGTTTAGGGGCGGGTTTATGAATTATGCGCCAACGGGACGATCATTTACCATTACGTGGATTGACATCTTTCGCATCGAAAATGGTAAACTGGTGGAAGCGTGGCTGGAAATCGACACTGATAAATTCCGCCAAGAAATCGGCCTTTCAGCCCCACGATAAATAAACAAAATACACAGCATCAAAACTTATTTGCCATGCTTTTCTAAACGGGGTATACTTCCGTGCTAGAACAAGCGTTCTTATTGGGAGATATGTGACGTATGAGCGCGCACAATCGTGATCCGCTGTATCCATCTGATAATCTGGATGATTGGTTTCCGCGAGAACTTTCGGATCCGGGATTGATGATGGCCGGACGGCGGTTAGGTGTGGTCGTCGGCGGATCGTTGAGCAAGGGACTCGATGTGAAGCTCGACCCGGAAACCGCGATTGAGGATTTAGCAGTGGGACGGTATGTGGTCGTGCGCGGCCAGCGCAAACGGTTTTTCTGCATGATTACGGACATCACACTCGATGCAACAAATCCCGCGATTCGAAGCGATCCGCCGGATTTGTCGGACCCATTTTTGCGGGCGATTTATACGGGAACGGCGGCGTTTGGAACGATCCATGTTGTGCCGATGCTGACAATTGACGAGAACGAGGACAGCGGCGAACCGAAACCGGTCAAAACCATTCCAAGCCATTTTATGCCGGTGGATATTGCAACGGCGCAAGATGTGAATGACGTATTCGGAAGCGAAGACCAGACGCACTTTAATGTGGGCGCGCCGCTCGAACTGGAACAAACCCAGGTGAACCTGGACCTGCGGCGACTCACCGAACGATCCGTGGGCGTGTTTGGCAAAAGCGGAACCGGGAAAAGCTTTCTGACCCGTATTCTGTTGGCGGGTATCATCAAAAATGATGTGGCGGTCAATCTCATCTTCGATATGCACAACGACTACGGGTGGGAAATTGTCGATGAGCGCGGACCACGCGCCAAAGGACTCAAGCAGTTGTTTGCCAGCCGCGTGGCGATTTTCACGCTGGATGAAGAATCGTCGCGGCGGCGGAATGCTAAATACGATCATGTGGTGACGATTGGCTACCAGGATATTCAGCCGGAAGACCTGGCGATGCTCAAAACGACCATGGATTTGTCGGATTCCATGATTGATGCAGCTTACGAGCTGCAAAAGATGTGGGGCAAAAAATGGATCGAGCAGTTGATCAACGCCGCGCCGGAAGCGCTGGATATGCTGAAAGAAGATGCGTCGATCAATATGCCATCGGTGCTGGCGCTCAAACGACGCATGCAGCGGTTCGAACGCTTCGGGTTTTTGCTGCCGGAAGCGCTGGACGACTCGGCACAAAAAATCATCGAATACATCGAACGGCGGCGCAGCGTTGTGCTGGAATTTGGGCGCTATGGCAGCGCGCTGGAAGCGTATATTCTGGTCGCTAATTACCTCACACGGCGGATTCACAGCATGTATGTCGAAGCGGTGGAACGTGCCCTCGGCGATCCGTCGCTGGAACCGCCGCAACTGGTGATCACGATTGAAGAAGCGCATAAATTCCTGGATCCAACTATCGCGCGGCAAACGATTTTTGGCACGATTGCGCGCGAACTGCGCAAATACAATGTCACGATTCTGCTGGTCGATCAGCGTCCAAGCGGTATTGACGAAGAAGTGATGAGCCAAGTTGGGACACGCGTCACGGCCCTACTGGACAACGAGCGCGATATCGCCGCCGTACTGACTGGAATCAGCGGGGCGGGCGGGCTGCGGGAAGTGCTGGCGCGGCTGGATACCAAGCAGCAAGCGATTATTATGGGACATGCCGTGCCGATGCCGGTTGTCATCAAGACGCGCGCCTATGACAGCGATTTTTACAGCAGCCTGGGTCACGGTCCGACGCCGAGTCTGCCCGACAACGGCGGACCTGTTCAACCGTCGCCGCGTAAAAATCCGTCGAATGATCGGGAGTCGCGGCGCATCCGGTAGT
>DATAMF010000559.1:0-31410 GCA_036260665.1 Aggregatilineaceae bacterium
TTCAGGCACGCCGGGCAAGGTTTCCGGCCCGCGCCACAACACACCATCCATATCGAGCAGTACCGCGCGTATTGAATTGAAATTGAGTGTCATAGGCAGAAATGTGCATCGCTAAAGAGAACCAAGCGGGAGATTATAGCACGACTTTCTTTCAGATTCATGGCGGATTTTGACATCCGTAGCCACTCAAGGTATGATGATAATATTCGAGTTTTCACACTCTTATCCAGAGCGACAGAGGGACCGGCCCCGTGAAGTCGCGGCAACCTCTTTTAGCCCAACCGGCTAAAAAAAGGTGCCAATTCCGTCAGGCTTCTGGAAGATGAGAGCGTGGCTCATCCCACTGCCTTGCGCACCTGATGTATCAGGCCTTCTGTGTGATGACGCCCCCTGGTAGAGTGTGACGGGGGGTTTTTGATCCCCCACAATCCATACAGGAGAGCTGCTGTGAGTGAAAGTAAAAGCAATACCACCTTTATGACCTCCCCCCAATTTTTCTTTACGTCCGAGTCGGTTACAGAGGGACATCCTGATAAAATTTGCGACCAAATTTCGGACGCAGTGCTGGATGCTATTGTGGCGGATGATCCGATGGCGCGCGTGGCGTGCGAAACGGCAGTCACAACCGGGTTGGTGGTTGTGATGGGGGAGATCACGACCAAAACGTATGTGGACATCAATTCATTGGTTCGGAGTGTCGTACGCGAAATCGGGTATACACGCGGCAAATTCGGGTTTGATGCGGATACCTGCGGCGTGATCGTGTCGCTCAAGGAACAGTCGGGCGATATTGCGCAGGGCGTGGACCGGGCGCTTGAAGTGCGCGACGGCAGCAAACTGACCGAGGCACAACTCGACGCGATTGGTGCAGGCGACCAGGGCATGATGATCGGCTTTGCGTGCGATGAAACCCCGGAATATATGCCGCTGTCGATTATGCTGGCGCATAAACTGGCCCGCCGCCTGTCGTATGTCCGGCGGAATGGAATTTTGGATTATCTGCGGCCCGACGGCAAAACGCAGGTTACAGTTGAATATTCCTACGGCAAGCCGAAGCGCGTGGACACGGTCTTGATCTCGTCGCAGCACGCCCCCGAAATCTCGATGGAGCAGATTCGCGCGGATATTCTGGAGCATGTGGTCCGCGAAATTATCCCGGCGGAACTGCTGGATGAAAATACACACTACTTTGTGAATCCCACCGGACGTTTTGTGGTGGGGGGGCCGCTGGGTGACGCGGGTCTGACCGGACGCAAGATCATCGTGGACACCTACGGCGGCGTGGCGCGGCATGGCGGCGGCGCGTTCTCTGGTAAGGATGCCACCAAAGTGGATCGTTCGGCAGCGTATATGGCGCGGTATGTGGCGAAAAACGTCGTCGCGGCAGGATTGGCGGCGCGCTTTGAGTTACAGGTGTCGTATGCGATTGGCGTGGCGCACCCGCTGTCGATTGCGATTGAAACTTATGGCACGGGCTGCATCCCGGACGAAAAGATCGTCGAACTGATCAACAAACATTTCGATATGCGCCCCGCGGCGATCATTCAAAATCTCGATCTGCGTAAGCCGCAGTTCCGCCAGGTGGCGGCCTTTGGTCACTTTGGTCGTAATGATCTGGATGTGGCCTGGGAACGCACCGACAAAGCTGCTATTCTGCGTCAGGAAGCGGGCCTCTAAACACAAAATCCAGGGAAGCAGGCAAAACTGCTTCCCTGAACCCTGATTAAGGGAAGTGGATTTCCAGATCGCGAATTTCCTCGGTGCCCATCGGGACCAGCGCCCCAATAGTCACCGTATCAAGCAGCGAACGCGCGGTATATTCGGCAACTTCGAGGCGATCAAAAGCCGCTAATACATTCCGTCCCACGGTCAGCACACAGTCGTTTTCAATTAATACCACCGGAACATGTTCGGATACCACCGCCGCAATCCGTTCCGGCTTGGCGTACTGTGTACCATAGGGAATAACCGGCACATCACGCAGCATGATATAACTTTCGGGGATCGTTTTGGTGTCGAAGCGTACATCGGTGATGGCGTAGGCCGTTGCATTCGGGGATTGAGCGGTCAGCACACAACCCAGATCAGGATGCTGATCGTAAATGGCCTGATGCAGCCGGATCGAGCGGCTGGGTAGTTTATGGGCTTCGCGTTTCCCATCCTGGATCAGCACAATATCTTCGATCTCCAGACTGCGGCGATCCATTCCGGTGGGGGTGATCAGAAAACGGTGTTCATCGATGCGGGCGGAGACCACCCCTTCGGTGCTGATCATCAACTGACGATCACAGGCGCGATGCACGATCTCCACGATTTGCTGGCGCAGAATCCGTTCTTCGCTGCTGTGGCTTTCGGGAATAAATTCTGGCAGGAGATTATGATTCTGATCGAAGGGGGCCAACTGGAGATCACTTAAGGTACTGACCTGCCCCAGCCCGCGCGCACGAAGCAAGGTGCGAGCGCAGAAGTCGAGGGTTTCCAGGCGCTGAAAGGCGCTCAACAAATCGGGGCCACCTGTGGCGATGCCATGATTTTCAAGCAGGACCGCGTTGTAGCCGTCGGCAAAGGTGGCGGCGATATTCGCGCCAAGCTGTTCACTGCCGGGCAGCGCATAGGGGGCATAACCAACCTGTCCACAGATGCGCTGGGCCTGCGGGATGATGTGGGTGTCGGGCACCTGGCGGACAATGCTGAACGATACCAACGCGGGCGGATGGGCGTGAACAATCGCGCGTAAATCGGGGCGTTGGTTGTAGATCGCGCGGTGAAATGGATATTCGGACGAAGGGCGGTGCGGTCCCTCCACCGTGCCATCGGCGCGCACGCACATAATATCGCGCGGCGTCAGATTGCCTTTATCGACGCCAGCGGGCGTGATCCAGACATCGCCGTTTTCATCTTTGATCGAGAGATTTCCCCCCGACAGCGTGGTCATACCGTTGTAGTAAATCCGGTTCATGATGGTGACCAACTGGGCGCGGGGGTGTAACAAGTGAAACTTCATTCGACATCCTATTCCTTAGCTACGTTTGGATAGTTCCTGAGACTCGTAGGCTTTAATTTCGTTCATAAAAGCGGTGGGCACCTGATGTTGCAGGCAGAAATAATCCCAGACCGGACCAAACGGCAAACCTTTGAGTTCTTCGAGTAACGCAAGGCGGCTGGTATAGTCGCCGCTGACTTCCAGATCGCGCATCTGCCCAATGGGTTCCAACAGAGCTAGCAGCAGGGCGCGCTGTGCATTCCGTGCGCCGATCACCCACGCCGCGATCCGGTTGATGCTGGCATCAAAATAATCCAGCCCGATGTGAACGCGGGGCAAGAATCCGCCGCGCACCAGTTCCTGCATGATACTTTGCAGGTCGTCGGAAAGCGTCACGACATGATCGCTGTCCCAGCGGACACCCCGGCTGACATGCAGCAGCAGTTCATCGAGATACAGCAGCGCGGAGGATAACTTATCCGCGATGCCTTCAGTGGGATGAAAGTGCCCGCTGTCGAGAGTCAGTAAAATTTTACGGGTGATGGCGTACCCTAAATAAAATTCGTGGGAACCGACCACATAACTTTCGGACCCCAAACCGAATAATTTTCCTTCAACTGAATCCCGGTTGTAAAGGGGATCTATTTTTTCTTCCAAAATTTGATCGAGCGCATCGCGCAGCAGTTCGCGCGGCTTATTCCGATCTACGGGGGTGTCTTTGAAGCCGTCGGGTATCCAGATGTTGGTAACGCAGGGCGTGCCGAGTGTTTTGCCAAAATACGCGCCGATTTTGCGCGAGGCGATGCAGTGCTCGATCCAAAAGCGGCGGATGTCCTCGTCATAACTGCTCAGGGTGAAACCGCTGGCGGCCAGGGGGTGCGAAAAGAGACTGGGATTAAAGTCCACGCCATGATGGTTAGCTTTGGCCCAATCGGCCCAGGCGGCGAAGTGTTCGGGTTGAAGCGCGTTACGTTCAACTCGTTTGCCACCTGTTTCAGCATAGAGCGCATGCAGATTCAGGCGATGGGTTCCCGGAATCAGGCTGAAGGCTTTGTCTAAATCCCGGCGCAGTTCTGCCGGAGTTCGCGCTTTGCCGGGATAGTTACCCGTCGCTGCGATCCCGCCGCTCAATTCTTGCCCGGATGATTCGAAGCCGCCGACATCATCCCCCTGCCAGCAGTGCAGACTGATCGAAATTTGGCTGAGGTGAGCGAGTGCCTGATCCGTATTCACGCCGAATGCCGCATACCGTTCTTGGGCTAGACTATACGCCTGTTCAATGTGTTGGACTGTTGCCATTTCCGACTACTCCTTATTCGAAGAAACACCTCACAAATCAAGCTTGTGAGGTGTAGCGTCATCATCCCCCAGACAAAGGGGGAACAAGCATCACCTCATCGACTTCATGCACCGCTGTATCCAACCCCTGTTGAAAATCGATGTGCTGCCCGCGCACGATCAGCAGCATACCCGCGACGAGATCGCCGCTGGGGGTAAGAATATGGTTGGCTAAAGCTGCATTCGCCGCGTGCAGACTATGTAAAAGATCGCGCACGGTTGCGCCGGGTTTGATCTGGACTTCTACCGTTTTGGACCCCGCGACCGACCGCAGACCGGCAGACAGGCGAATTTTGATCATAGCCGTTACCACTTGGTATAGGAATCACTCATCCGGCGGTATTCGATCATTTCTTCGTTGAGCTGTTTGGCGTACATGATAATTTCGCACGCCTCTTCCAGCGCATCGGTCCACTGGAACGCTTCATCCAGCGTTTGCCCGGTGGAAAAACTGCCATGCCCGCGCAGCATCACGATTTTGTAGGATTTCAACGCGTCGGCAATCGTTTCGGCCATTTGTTTGGTACCTGACGCAAATTCCACCGAGACGACGGGGACTTTCTTCAAAAGATACGATCCCTCATTGTCGATGGGTACGATTTCATCACGCGAAAGGGAAAGCGCTACCGCGCGCCGGACATGGGCATGCACCACCGCCAGCGCGGGCGTCGCCTTATAGATCGCACGGTGAACAATCAATTCGGTAGAGGCAAGGGCTACCCCACTGTCATTTTTCTCTAATCCTGTTTCGATGATGTCATGCGGTTTGAGCCGCCCCAACATCGCTCCCCGGCGTTTGATGAGAATCCGATCTCCAAAGCGCACGCTGATATTGCCCCCGTGCGAGGAGATCAGGTTATGCTCATACATATCCCGGCCAATATCCCGAAACATCTCGTAGACGCGTTCGTCAATCATTGCAGCATTCCTTCTAACCCTAATTCCTTTAATTTTTTAACCGTCGGTACGCCGTTTTCATCCCAGCCGCGTCCCCGATAATATTCGTTCAACATGGGTGCGAGGTGGCTTACTTCACCCGCGCTGCCCCCCGCAGCCGGTTCGGTCAGCAAACGGGGCGGCAGTGTATCATCTTCCCGGCTGAAACCTTCGCGGATGTTATAAATCCGCTCCATGTTCCAGATGCGCTCGCCGGTACGAATCAGATCGCCAGTGGAGTACTCAACTCCAGTCAGCGCACTCAAAGCGCGGGCGAAATACTCATCCGACACGGCATTACTGGCGAATTTGCAGGCAACCAGCGAGTCCGCTACGCTGGCGCTGTTCTGATGCAAAATCACAAAACTCGCTTTGCCCTGAACCTGGAAACGATCAATCAGCTTGGGCAAACCTAACACTTCCAGCCCCAGCATATTGCCGCGCATGTGGCACCCGCCGCGATTACTGGTGGCGAACAACAACCCCTGCCCTTGCATGCCGCGCGCATCATAAGCGGGCATTTCGAGGCTTTTAACGCTCATCGACAGTTCCGGCGCGCCATATTTGGCGGCAAGCCGCGCGCTGCCTTCAGCCAGTTCATCCCCCAGATCGCGGCGGTAAGCGATGTCCCCCACCGTTTTACACAGCAGATCGGCACGGCCAAAACGCAGATCGCTGTCGATCAATCCCTTTTCGACCAGTTCCATGGCGCAGGCAATGGTTGATCCGGCAGAAATGGTGTCCAGGCCGAGGTCATTGCAGAGATAGTTGGCTTCAGCAATCGCTTCAAGATCGCTGATCCCGCAGTCCGCGCCAAACGACCACGCCGACTCGTACTCCGGGCCTTCGCCTTCACGCCGGGATGTTTTGGTTACGCGGGTGCAGGCAATCGGACAGGCCCAGCACGCGTCGTTTTTGACCAGAATTTGCTCGGTAATGGCTTCGCCGCTGATGTCTTCTGCCTGTTCAAAGTAGCTCGTCTGGAAGTTACGCGTGGGCAGCGCGCCGATGCCATTCACCAGATTCATCATCACCGCTGTGCCGAACTCGGGCAGGGCCTGCGAGGTGATCGGGTTGGCCTTGAGCATTTTGGTGGCTTCGTACTGGACAAAACGGAACTGTTCTTTGTTGTCGAATTCGACCTTAATATCCCCTTCGACCACCACGGCTTTTAGATTCTTGCTGCCCATAACCGCACCGGGACCACCCCGCGCTGCCGCGCGTGTCAGGTCGTTCATAATGGCCGCAAAACGGACCAGTTTTTCGCCCGCCGGGCCAATACACATTACGTTCCGATGGTTCGTGTCCTGCCCCAAGTGTTCCGATACTTCGGGGACAGTCATGCCCCATAAATGGGTGGCGTCGTGAATGGCCGCTTCGCCTTTTTTGATCTCAATGTAAACCGGGTGCGACGCGCGCCCCTTGATGATCATGACATCATAGCCGGTCCGCTTAAAGCGCATGCCCCAGGTGCCGCCCGAATTGGCATCTAATACGGTGCCTGTGAGCGGGGATTTCATGCTCACCGAAAAACGGTTGCTGGTTTGAAACCCGGTGGCGGTCATGGGACCAGTGGCAATGATGATGACGTTATCCGGTGATAGGGGTTCGACATCTGGCCCAACCAGATCCCATAATAACCGCGCGCCAAGCCCTCGTCCGCCGATGAACTGACGCGCCAGTTCCATATTTAACGGTTCGTGTGTGATACTTCCTGTGGTCAAATCTACAATAAGGGTCTTCCCTAACCAGCCGTTCATCAATGAGTCCTCTCTGAAATCCTATTTATAAACTATGGGCACCGCGCAAATTGTCGATAGCGTTGATATTCTTCGGCCCATCTCTCCACATGCTGCGGTTCATATACGATTGTGTCCTGGGTCCGGCTCAGGATTTCGCGCGCCTGGCTGATGTTGTCCAGCACGCCCAATGAAATCAACTGCACAATGCCATTCCCCCAGGCGGTGGCCTCAAACGGACCCACCACCACCTGACGCCCGGTAACATTCGCGGCCATCTGACACAGCAGCGCATTGCGCCCGCCGCCGCCGACAATATGCAGCCGATCCACCTGTTTTCCGGTCAATTCGATCAGGCAGTCGAGCACGACACGATACTTGAACGCCAGACTTTCAAAGACGGTGCGCATGATCTGGCCGACGCTCTCAGGAATAGGTTGGCCTGTTCGCTGACAAAATTCCCGAACGCGTGACGGCATATCACCCGGACTTAAAAACATTGGATCATCGGGATCAATATAATTGCGGAAAGGCGCGGCATTCGAGGCTTCCTGGGCGATTTGCTCATAACTATAGCTGGTTCCCTCGGCCTGCCATGTGGAGCGACACTGCTGGGCGATCCAAAGGCCAACCACATTCTTAAGGAAGGTGAAGGTGCCATACGCGCCGCCCTCGTTGGTGACGTTGACCTCATAGGCGGTATCGCTGATCACCGGATGATCCAGTTCGAGGCCGAGCAGACTCCAGGTGCCGCTGCTCAGGTAGGCAAAATTGTCCGTCGTCGTCGGGACGGACAGCACCGCGCTGGCGGTATCGTGGCTGGCCGGGGCAATCACCGGAATGCCATTATAGTCTCCCAACTGAGTGCCAGGTTGGACGAGTTCAGGAAAGATGTGTTTGGGGATGCCTATCGCGTCCAACAAATCCCAATCCCAATTACAGGTACGAGGATTGTATAACTGGGTCGTGGTGGCGTGTGTAAACTCGCCTTTGCGCGCACCGGTCAGCCAATAGTTGAAGAGATCGGGCAGCGCCAGATAGCTTTCGGCCATTTCCAGCAGCGGGCTGCGATTCCTGGCTAAGCTGGCGAGTTGGTAGAGGGTGTTGAGCGCCATAAACTGGACGCCCGTGTATTCAAACACCTGCCGCCGAGGAACGCGCTCAAAGACCCATTCCATCAAACCATCAGTGCGCGCATCGCGGTAGTGAACCGGGTTAGCAAGTAAATTGCCATCCCGATCCAAAAAAGCAAAATCCACGCCCCAGGTATCGATCCCGATGCTGGCGGCACGTGAGCCGACCATCCCAATCCCGGTTAGAATGTCCTGCCACAAACGAAGCACATCCCAGTAAATGGTCTGGTGAACGCGAACCGGAAGATTGGGGAAACGGTGGATTTCATGTTGTTCCAGGCGTTCGCCATCGAACGAAATTTCGATGACTCGCCCGGACTCTGCACCCAGATCAACTGCAACAACACTAATTTTTCCCATAGGTCATACAGGTTTTCAAACCGATTTTCATTTCCTTTTGTTAAATTTCAGAATACAGGATCACCCTACGGCTGTCAACGGACATCCACCACGTCAACCTGGATGCCCAATTCACGAAAACGCTCGACTTGATGCGCAGGAGCATCGTTGGACGTAATAATATGTTGGAGTTTGGATGTCGGGCTGACGGTGAAGGGGGCGACTTTGCCCCATTTGCTGCCATCCACCAGCAGCACCGCATGACCACAGCGGGCAATCATCGCTTGTTTGATCGCAACTTCATCGGGATCAATTTCGCTTGCCCCGACATTCTCGGCAATGCCGCGCGCGCTGAAAAAGCACAAGTTCAGGTTGACATTGGGCAGACTTTCCGGCATGCCAACCACGGAAATCGAATCACGCCGCAACCGTCCCCCCGTCAGCAAAACGCGCGCCTGCCGGTCATCGTTATCCAAAAAGCTTTGAACCGCCATCAGGCCGTTGGTCACAATGGTCAGATTGTCGAATTTTTTCAGATAGGGCATTAAGGCATAGACGGTGGTGCTGGAATCAAGGGCGATGCTGGAACCGTCGTGAATGAGAGAAGCGGCCTGGGCAGCAATGGCCGATTTTTGGACGCGCATTTTCATCTGGCGGATATTAAACGCCAGCTCTTTTAGGCCGATATTGCCCCCGGATAACACCGCCCCGCCATAGGTGCGTTCAAGCAGACCCTGACCTTGCAGCGCACGCAGATCCTGACGAATGGTGACTTCGCTCACCTGCATTTCGTCGCTCAATTCTTTCACGGTAATACGTCCGCGCTGCTCCAACAGATCGAGGATCGCACGGCGGCGTTCTTCCAGAAACAGTGGATCGGTCATCAGTAGCATTTTCTCCTAAGACAGATGCCCATGCAGGGAATGAGTTTCAATTGATTTTTTTTGAACCCTGGAGTATGTTCATAGGCGAAACTAAGTAAAAGCAATCAATAAGCAAAACCATTTCTACTATATCATCTACCGCTTCTTTTAGTCCAGCAAAAGATTTAGGAATAATTACTACATGAGACCTTCACCGCAAGATAAACCCGTTTCACTTTTTGTCACCTGTCTGGTTGATTGGTTATCCCCGACCACCGGCATCTCAATCGTCCGGCTGTTGGAACATCTGGGGGTTCCGGTCCATTTTCCGCGCCGCCAAACCTGCTGCGGTCAGCCGGGCTACAACGGCGGCTATCGACACGAAGCAGCCCAAGTGGCACGCCATTTTTTAGATGTTTTCCAGGATGCGGAAGTGATTGTCGTCCCATCCGGCTCGTGCAGCGCCATGATCTGCCACGAGTTCCCCACCCTGTTTGCAGATGATCCGGCGCGGTTGAAACTGGCACAGCGCCTCGCATCGATCACTTGGGAGTTCACCGAATACCTGGTCGAGGGATTGGGTGTCATCGATCTGAAGCTGAAACTACCCGCCCCCCAGACCTTCGCCTTTCACGATTCCTGTCATGGCCTGCGGATGATGGGCTTAGGCCAGGCGGGGCGCGCCCTGGTCGGGCATATCGAAAATGCATCGCTGACCGAACTGGTCGATCATGATGAGTGCTGCGGCTTCGGGGGGTTGTTCAGCGTCAAAATGCCGGATGTCAGCAGCGCGATGCTGGCGAAAAAGATCGCGCATATCAACGAGTGTACGGCCAGCACTATTGTCGTTGGGGATATTAGCTGCCTGATTCATATCCAGGGTGGGTTGTCTCGCCAGCAGTCGCCCAAACAAATACGCCATATCGCTGATGTATTGGCCGGTGGTTTACCAGAAAGGCCCGTATGATGACCGCCCATCCGAATAACTTTTCAGCCGCCGCCCGCTCGGCGATCCATGACCAGCAATTGGGAGCCGCCGTCGCCAACGCGACCAATACCGCCGCATCCAAGCGCCGCCTTGCCATGTTCGCTTACGGGGACGAGCACGGCGAAACGATGCGCCAACAGGCCGCCCAGATTCGCCGCCGCGCGTTAGCGCGCCTGCCGGAACTGCTCGAACAGGCCGAAACGAATATGCAGGCCAACGGGATTCAAGTGTCATGGGCAGCCAATGGGCAGGAAGTCCGCGAGCAGGTGATCGCCATTGCCCGCCAGCACCAGATCAAACGTATCGCCAAGAGCAAAAGTATGGTGAGTGAGGAAATCAGCCTTAACCATGTATTAGAGGCAGAAGGTTTTGATGTGCTGGAAACTGATCTGGGCGAATATATCATCCAACTGGCCGGGGAAATGCCGAGCCATATCGTGACGCCCGTGATCCACAAATCCAAAGCGATGATCCGCGATCTCTTCATGCAAAAGCTCAACATGCCGCCCACCGATGACGCTACCGAGATGACCCGGTTTGCGCGCCAGATTTTGCGCCAGGGGTTTCTTGAGGCGGATATGGGCATTTCGGGCGGAAATTTCATCATTGCCGAAACAGGGACGCTTTGCCTTGTCACCAACGAGGGCAACGGGCGCATGGTCACGAGTCTACCCCCGGTGCATGTGGCGCTGGTGGGGATCGAAAAAGTGGTTGAGACGCTGGACGATTACATCACCCTCACCCAGGTGCTGCCGCGCAGCGCTACCGGGCAGCCGATGTCCGTTTACACCCACATGATCAATGGGCCGCGTAAATCTGATGAAGAAGGCGGGCCGAGCCATCTGTATGTGATCCTGGTTGATAATGGTCGCAGCGAAATTTATAACTCAAAGTATGTGGAAGCGCTCAACTGTATTCGCTGCGGAGCCTGCATCAACGTTTGCCCGGTCTATGAAGCAGTGGGCGGTCATACCTACGGCTGGGTGTATCCCGGCCCGATTGGAGCCGTGATCACCCCACTGCTGACGGGGCTGGAAAATGCCAAACCCTTGCCCTACGCCAGCAGTTTGTGCGGCGCGTGTAAACAGGTCTGCCCGGTGGATATTGATCTGCCGCGTCTGTTGTTGGATTTGCGCCACGATCTCGTTGAGCAGAAAAAACAGTCGATCTTCTGGCGGGCCGGGATGCGCGGCTGGGCGTTTGTGAGCCGGACGCCCTTTTTATTCGGGATGGCTCGTTTAGGTGGGCGCTGGGGCAGCAAGTTGTTACCGAAGCGCCGCAAACTTCCCATCGGGCCGCTGGGCGGGTGGACACAATCCCGCGAAATACCGCCATTTGCCCCCGAATCATTCCATCAATGGTGGGCCAAACAACACAAGGGGACACAGGATGACTAGCCGAGAACAGATTCTCCAACGGTTGAAACACGCCCCACGCCCTTATGCCGATTTTCGACAGGAGCAAAATCGGCACGACATGGTGCCCACGGATCACACGGACCTGTACCGTCTGTTTGTGGAGCAGGCCCAAAAACTGAATTGCAGCGTGCATGAATGCCGCAGTACGGACGAAGCGCTCCAACAGATACTGGCAATCATGGGCGAGGATAAAACGGTTTTGAGTTGGGATGCCCTCCCCCTGCCCGGATTAGCTGAGGCGCTCCAACAGGCGGGGATTCAGACCGCCCCAGCCAATGATCCCCATGTGCGGGTGGGGATTACGGGCGTGGATGCAGCCCTCGCAGGGACGGGAAGCCTCGTGCTGGCCTCCAAACCGGGCCAATCCCGGCTGGTGTCGCTGCTTCCATTTGTACATGTCGCTGTCGTGAAATCCGATCAGATTCTCCCGAATTTTGAGGCGTGGGCCGAGCAAACGAAAAAGGCCGGGTTCGATCAATTCCGCGCCACGAGTAACGTTCTCGTGATCAGCGGACCGAGCCGCACCGCCGATATTGCGATGGAACTGGTATTGGGGGCACATGGTCCAGCCGAACTGCATATTTTGATTCTGCCCTGAATGACGTATAACTTACTAATTTGAAGTAAGGGAAGGTCTGAATATGAAAATTTTGTCTCGTTTGATTGGTTCGGTTGTGATGTTCACGGCGCTTTTGATTCCACATCATCTGTATGCTGCTCCCGGAAACCCGGCGGATTGGGTGGTTGGCACGCAAACATTCCAGAGTAACTATCCGCTTGGCTTTGAATTTACCGCGACGATCACCAGCAGCGCAGGTGAGATTACGCGGGCGCGCATCATTTGGACACACGCCCCTGGCTCTGGCACACAGCGCAGCCGCCCCGCCGAGATTGATCCGAAGACGGGCGCGCTGTATGCGGTTTGGGAAGCCACCAGCGCGGATGCGGTGCCGCCCTGGGTTGGCGTGACCTACTATTGGGATGTGACGGATACGGAAGGCAACTCGTACCAAACGGACCCACAGTATGCCGAGTACGAAGACACCTCACGTGAATGGGTGCGCACTGAAAGCGACGATGTCATTGTTTTCGCGGAGAGCCTGCCGGAAGAAGTCGGCCCTATGACCGCCGATGCGATGGCCGAACAGCGCGAAACGTACCGCGCGGCGTGGGGCGGTTTGCTGCCGTACAAGCCGCGCGCCATCCTGTTCGGAGATCGTGTCGCGTGGTTAGAATGGCAGGGCGTGACAGCTTCGAATATCCTCGGCACAACGCGCGATGACTGGGGCGCAACGGTCCAGATCGTTTCCGGCGGAAATCTGGAAGACCTCGCCTACGGAACAGTGCTGCACGAAATCGCGCACATTTACCAGACTGAATTTAGCCTGATGGGTGGCGTGAGTTGGTTTAACGAGGGTAATGCAACCTTCTTCGAACTTTACCAATCCTATGATTATGAAGGGCGTGTCCGCCAGCTTGCGGCAGAAAACAAGCTGCTGCCCCTGCTGCGCGACAGCGGGCCGAGTATTCGCGGCGATCATGGGCGCGATGGCTACGACATTGGTTATACCTTCTGGAAGTGGTTCACAGCTAACTATGGCCTGGACGGACACCGCCAACTGATCGAATTACTCGATACCGGCATCACCCGCACATCCGCCCTGGAACAGATAACAGGCTTAGCGCTGGACGAAATCGAAAGCCGCTGGCGCGTGTGGATCGGTGCGTCGGCGCAGGTTCCCACCTTGATCCCAACGGAAACGCTCTTTTTCTTCCCAACTCTGACCCCCTTCGGCCAGTAAGCCGATCCTGAGCCTATCCGCGCGCCTCGGAAGATGTCTGCCGGGGCGCGTGGTATAATAGATACTGTCTCAAGGAAGGGCTTATGCGGTGGCTAGCAGTCGTTTGTTTGATCCTGATGATCACAACCCCTGTTTGGGCGCAGGACGATGAACCGGATACCGGAAAAATCAGCCGGGCGAATTATGAAATCGTCTTTCCGGCTGTGCTGCGTTTTTCGGTGGATATTGACGCCCCGATGGATGAAATTGGGCCGGTGACGTTGGATGTCCGGCAGGAGAGCGGTTTACGCCAAACCTTTGTCCTCCAAAATCTCGAGGATTATGCAACTCTGAGTGATGAAACCACGACGATTCTGGTTTATACCTGGGACCTAACCAGCGGCCCGGTGCCGGTTCCCACCGAGCCATTGAACTTTATCTGGCAGGTCGAAACGACTGGCGGCGAAGTTTCGACTCTGGCGGATGAGTTCATTTTTGAAGACAGCCGTCATGGGGTGTGGCAGGCGGCGGGACAACCCCCGCTGATCCTGTACTGGTCGAATGAAAACCTGGGCGGTGCATCGCTGCGCGATGAAGTGATGAGCGCCTATGATTTGCTGACGCGGCGCACAGGCACCATACCAACCTTCCGCATCGCCATTTATGATCCGGGCATTGAGTTGTGTGAAACCTATATTTCTCCGGAAACAGGCGAAAGCAGTACGGTAGTAACCTCCTGGTGGGATGGGGCGCGGTATCCCTGCTCGGCGGAGATTTACAAGGATGTCTACCAGCAGACAGGCGTTCTCTTTGTGCAGCGCCAAACGCGCAGTTATACCGATTTACAGGATTTGTTGATCAGCGCCATCACACGCGAAGCCTATCTGGATAGCTGGGGGACACAACCCGTCCCGGCGTGGTTTGTGCAGGGGTTGGGGATGCTCTACCGCCTGCACCCGAATGCGGGCGCGCTGCAACTGGTCCAGGCGAGTGCCCGGACGGATACCCTGCTGGACCTGGACGATTTAACGGAAGCCCCGCCCCCGGATGCGACCTTTCAGGAGCGATCTTTGTGGGAAGCGCAAAGTTATCTGCTCACCTTATATCTGGCTGATCAGTACGGGGCGACAGCGCCGTTTGATCTGGCGCAAGCTATACCGGGGCAGGGCTTCGAGAATGCCTTTGCAGCCATAACCGGCGGGGATCAAACGGACCTGGAACAGAAGTGGACGCGCTGGTTGTTCACGGAAGCAGCGGGTCAAGCGGTCACCTGGATGCCCTATTCACCGGTGACGCCGACACCCTCTAACACACCCACCATAACGCCGCTGCCACCCAGCCGCACACCAACCGCCACCCGCACCGCGACACCAACTGCTACGTCAACCTCACTGGTAGATCGTCCGCCGACGACGATTGCGGAGCGCGTAACACCCACCAGGGCCGCGCGGGCCACCAATACGCCGCGCCCGCCGGGGAGTCTGCCGACGGTAACGCCGCGCGCAACGCCTGCCCCGGCTGTCTCAGAAAGTGAAGAGAGCAACTCGTCCATCAGTACAGGGGCGGTGATTGGATTAGCGGCACTTGGGATCGTGTTGGTCGCTGCGCTGGCCGCTTTTATGTCGCGCAAGCGCTAAAGGAAAGCTCGTGGAAAAGCAGTTAATCTATGATTTATCGTTAGCGGAATTGTCTGAACAAATCGTTGCGTGGAAATATCCGGCTTTTCGAGCGCGGCAAATCTGGGAATGGTTGTATCAGCATAAAGTAACCGATTTCGCCGCCATGAAAACCCTGCCCCAGCCGCTGCGGGAGCGCTTAGCGAACGAGTTCCAGGTGGGCAGTTTGGTCCAGGATGCGGAAATCCATTCGAGTGATGGGCAAACCATCAAACGCCTGTTCCGGCTGCCCGATGGACAACTGATCGAAAGCGTGCTGATGGAATATGATGATCAGCGCCGGACTGCTTGTATCAGCACCCAGGCGGGCTGCGCGATGGGCTGTGTGTTCTGCGCCACCGGACAAATGGGCTTTTCGCGCCACCTGACGCCGGGCGAAATTGTCGAACAGACGCTGGTTTTTGCGCGCCAGCTCGAAGCCGAGGGTGAGCGCCTGAGCAATGTCGTGCTGATGGGCATGGGCGAGCCGCTGCATAACTACGACGCCACCCTGGAAGCCATCCGCCGCCTGAATGATGAAGCGGGCCTCAACATCGGTCAGCGCCACATCACGCTGAGCACGGTGGGCCTCGTGCCCGCGATCCGGCGGTTTGCCGACGAAGGCTTGCAGGTCAAACTGGCGATCAGCCTGCACGCGGCCACCGACGAAGAACGCGGCAAGCTGCTGCCCGTCAACCGCCGCTGGCCGCTGGCCGATCTGCTCGATGCGATCCGTTACTATCTCGACCAGACCGGGCGGCGCGTGACGTTTGAATGGGCCTTGATTGCGGGCGAAAACGACACGCCGGAACAGGCGCATCAACTCGGCCAGCTTCTGAAGGGCCTGAAGTGTCATGTCAACCTGATTCCCCTTAATCCAACAGCGGGGTATGGGGGTCAACCGTCGAATCCTGAACGGGTGAAGGTTTTCCAGGACATTTTACAGACCTATGGCATTCCCAGTACCGTTCGTGTGCGGCGCGGGATTGATATTCAGGCGGGCTGTGGACAGCTTAAGGCCGACGTGCTGCGGCGCAAAAAGGAGTAAACGGTCATGCAAATCACAGTCCATTTTCTCGGCAGCCTGCGGCACAGCGCGGGAGTAGCCGAGTGTTTGCTCGAATTACCCGACGGCACCAACCTCGAACAGGTGACACAGCGGCTCGTCATTCAATATCCGGCTTTAGCGGGGCACCAGGCTTCCTGGCATTTCGCGATCAATCAGACCCACGCCGAAGCGGATAGTTTGCTGCATCCGAACGATGCAATTTCTATTTTCCCCTATATTGCGGGTGGTTAAGGAGTGTGATGGCATGGCAGAAGAACAACGGACACGGCTTGAAAAGTTTCGGCAGGAACGCCAGCGTCAAAATGCACGTATTCTGGATTCCGATAATCTCAACATTAAACGCTTTTTTAATCTCGACACGTCGGCTTACCAGGATGGCGCATTAGACGCTCGCACCAAAGAACTGCTGGGGCTGGTGGCGTCGTTGGTTTTGCGCTGCAATGACTGCGTGGATTATCACCTGATCCAATGTGTGGACATCGGCCTCAGCGAAGCCGAATTGATCGAGGCGCTGAATGTGGGGTTAATCGTCGGCGGCTCGATTGTTATCCCTCATCTACGCCATGCCTTTGATACACTGGATGTCCTGTTAACCCAGCGCCCAGCGTCAACTGGATAGTAGGATCGG
Organism: Aggregatilineaceae bacterium; assembly: GCA_036260665.1. Taxonomy (GTDB): domain Bacteria; phylum Chloroflexota; class Anaerolineae; order Aggregatilineales; family Aggregatilineaceae; genus DATAMF01. The sequence continues at coordinate 16,871 of DATAMF010000559.1, forward strand.
CACCCAAAATCCGAACCGGCTGCCGTGCCCCACCTCACTATCCACATAGACATTGCCTTTGTGATCTTCGGCGGCACGTTTGACAAATGCCAGACCCAGTCCATAGCCCGAAATGCCTTCTGTCCCCGGCTGTTTCACGCGGAAATAGGGTTGGAAGATTTGCGCTTGCTGGTCCAGCGGAATCCCGATACCGTTGTCGTGAACTTCGACGGCGAGTTGCGGGCTTCCGGTATAATCGCGGACAAACACCTGGACTGAAATTTGCCCCCCAGCCGGCGTATATTTCACTGCATTATGGACAAGATTATAAATCGCCTGTCGCAACTGCCCCGCATCCCCTCGTGTTGAAGGCAGATCGGCAGCGCAGTTCATCTCCAGAATCTGATTCTTATCCAAAACATCATCTTGCAGCGCCTCGATGACGCTCTGAACCAGACTCTTCCAGTGAATGGGCTTCTCTTGTTCGTGCTGGGATTCAATCCGCGCCACCGATAAAATATTGCTGGTAATCCGTTCCATTTCGGCAGTGGCACGCGCGATTTGAGCCAGATATTTTTCGGCACCATCGGGCAGTTGTCCGCTTAACCGTTCTTCCAAAAGTGCCAGCGCGCCTTTGACCCGCGTGATCGGATTTTTCAAGTCATGCGAGGCCATCCGGATCACGTAGGATTTATCGTGTTCTAATTCCTGAATATCACTGAAAAGCCGGGCCTGATTGCGTGCAATCACCGCCTGGTCAGCCAGCATCTTGCACACCCACAGATCGTCTAAGCTGTGGCTTTCTCCCGGACGGCTTTCGCCAATCAGCGCAAAACCGATCACCTCATCTTTGTGAATTAGCGGCACAAAAATCACCATTTGCATCACGGCTCGATAGCTCGGATAAGCAGCGAATGCTTGTTGTATATCCGTATCAGACAGGGGGAACATATCATGGGTAGCAATCTGATCCTGAAGCGCTGCGCTGGTGAAATCGAGAAAACTATCTGTCGGGGGCAAAATATCACCGCAGCGTGCGCCCTCGATAGCATAAGTCGCCAGGATTTTCCCTTGTTTTGTCTCGGGATCATACTCGCCAATAAGGGTGCTGGTCGCATCGGCAATCGACGTCATCTGGTTCGCAAACCGATCCAGCGTTTCTCTAAGCTGCAAGGTGGATAATACATTCTTCCCGGCATAAAACAGCGCATCGAGCTGGGCGTAGCGCCGTTTTAACTCCTGCGCCTGGACTTCGACCTGCTGATAATAGCGGATGTTGGTCAGCGCAATGGAGGCTTGATGGATAAAAGGGGCGATACGCTCGCAATGATGTGTTCCATAGAATTTGGGAACCATTGAATCGAGGGAGAAGAACCCGACAACCTCACCCCGTATCAGAATGGGAGCGCCTAACCACGATCCAATGGGTGGTGCCTCATCAAACTGGATCCATCCCGGATCGTTGCGCACATCGGAGCAAACCAGCGGCTCTTTCGTATCTCGGATCGTTCGCATATAGTACGAAGCCGCTACATCCATGGAAACCGTATGGATTTCCTCAAGTGAACATCCCAACTCTAAATAACCCGAACTATAAATGATGCGGGTTTTACCATTTTCGATCAGCATAACATTGGCTGCATCGTAGGGAATGACCTGAGCAATCTGATCCAATAAAATTTGCAGCATTTTTTCCATGTCTAAGGTCGAAAGTAACCGGCTGGCCGACGTGCGTAAAAATTCGGCCATCTCATGCTGTTGGTGAAGTTCCTGTTCGGTCCGGTTGCGCAATGTCGCCGCGCCGACACCGGCGGCCAGCGTTTTTAACACCTGTTTCTCATCCGCTGTCCATTCCCGTTCCTCATGCCAATCCTCAAATATCATAAAACCATGGAAAACAGTTTTGATCATAATCGGGACCGCACAAAAGGAGAGCTGGACTTGATCGGCCAACCGGCCTTCGATGCTGGGGAAACAGCTTCGAAGCCCACAGACCACTTCACCGGCGGCCAGCGCTGGCTGCCAGATGCGGATGGGCAGATGGGATCGTAGAAAGTCGATTTGGTATAGATCAGCAAATGGGCTGGCCGAGTTGGTCCATTCCCCACGTGGTAAGATGGTCAACCCCGAACTCTGCGTATCTTTGATCTCAACGATCATGGCTCGATCCGCTTGGATGGCTTCGCCAACGTTGCCCAAAACGCGTAGGATTGTCGTTTCATAATTGCCCGGTTCAAGCAACTGGATCATGGCTTCGGTGAGGCCTTGAAGCAGACGGGTTTTGTGTAACAACACTTTTTGACTCTGCTTGTGCCCGGTAATATCGCGTACCAGGGCGATGACATCATCTTCAACCGTGGCCGACAGCCGTGCCTCGTAATCATGTGGGCCGTTTTGCTCTTCGATCTGGTACTCTACAGAAGCAATTTTTCGCGTATCCAGAACCTGTCCAATCACGGGCATCACCAGTTCGGTGACGTGGGGAGGCACAATATCAGCCACGTTTTTCCCGATAAAATCATCCCCTGGCATCGACAAGCCTTCAATGGGCGGCACTTTGAAGTCATGATAGGTCCCATCGCGGCCTATTCGAAATAATAAATCCGGTATGGCGTCAACCAAGGCTCGGTACCGCGCTTCACGCCGTTTAAGTTCTTCGGCGCTCTGCTTATTTTCTGTAATATCTCGTACCACGACTAGTACTTCCTCATATCCAATTGGAACAAACCGCGCTTCAAAGTGGTACTCTCGCTTTTCAAGAGTCAATTGGTACTCATGAACCTGCAACTGTTGGGTTTCGAGCGCGTGCTGTACAAGCCACAATAACTTTTCGGCGGTTATATCGGGCGATAAATCAGTGATGGGTTTGTTCAGAAAGGCTTCAGGCGGCATAACCAGCGGGATCGCTTCAGTCGTTTTTAAATCTCGGTAAATACCATTTTTATCAACACGCAGCAGCAAGTCAGGCAGCGCGTTCATGAGTGCTTTATAACGCGCCTCACTCCGTTCGAGTGCGCGCTGTTCTTGCTTGCGCTCGGTAATATCTCGAACCATTAATAACACTTCGTCGCGCGCATAGGGTATCGCACGGAACTCGTATTCGAAGTAGGAACTACCGATGAGCGAACCGAGTTCCATCACTTCAACCTGTTTGGATTTAAACGCCCGTTCAATTACGGAATAACTTTGCTCGGCCCAGCCGCTGACCGGATCAAAATAAGGCGCAGTGAAACCCTCTGGACAGTGATAATCTATCAGTGCCCCATCTTTACTAATTCGAATAAGCATGTCGGGCAAAATTCTAAATAAGGTTTGATAACATGCCTCGGCCAGGAAATAATCGGTCAAATCTTCGACCAGAATCAACCCACCAGTCACCTTGCCATCGGAGCCATGCAGCGGCATGCCATAGACGCGTACATCAATAAGTTCCGCCGTTCGTGTCATAAAATTATTAACTTGCTGGATAAATGGGATTCCATCTAAAACTTTTTTTAAAGGTTCAAGCAGCCGGTTACGGGAAACAATCCCATTCGGCTCAAAAAGCTGCATGTTCAGGAAATCGGATGGAACCTGATCGAAAATGCGATTAATACGCAGTTGGGCCGAATTCACTTGAGTGACTCGCCCCTTTCGATCATAAGTAAAAATACCAATCGGGGCTTGTTCGATAATTTTCTGATTGAGATCGCTCAGGCGGGCTAATTCCTGGTCGGGCTTCGATGCTTCAGTGAGAGGTCGTGCCACCCCGATGATATAATGACTCCCGCCGATAACACCGGGCGTGAAGTGTGTTTCGCAGGTCATCAACTGTCCGCCGTTGCAGATCGGCGCACGGAATACAACGGGATGCGCTGCTTGAATAGCAGTTAACATTTTGCATAATGAAGCATGATCGACGGTAGGATACAGATCAAAAAGCGTACAAGACTGGTCCTTTATAGCGATTTGCAGTGTTTGATTATGCGATACGATTTGCAGCGTTTGGGGTTCGGCTGCAAAAATCAAATCGGGGATCACGTTACAAATATCCCGCAACAGGTCTTGATCGCCCATGCATTGTCCTTTCCTTCGACAGGGCTTTCGAACTGCGCGGAAATGAGGGCATAATCCAACACATACTTTGCTTGGAAAGAATGCCTCTCAAGCCGTAATAGTTTATTGCAAGTTTTTCCCGCTTCCCCGTCGTTCCTGTGCAGTATACCATTATTTATTTTGCACTGCTTGCGCGTTTGAAAGCGTGCTATATTCACGACAATATAAGTTTCTAATCTTCACCACTAGGAGGACGCATGAGCTACCAACATATTCAGGTTCCAGCCGGCGATAAAGTAACTTGTTTAAATGATCCGCAGTGCATCCCCGACCATCCGATTCTGGCTTTTATTGAAGGGGATGGTATTGGCCGCGATATTATGACCGCTTCCAAGCGCATTTGGGATGCGGCGGTTGAAAAAGCCTACGGCGGCAAGCGCAAAATTGCCTGGATGGAAATTTATGCCGGGGAAAAAGCTGCCGCTCTCTACGATGGTAATTATATGCCCGAAGAAACCTTTGCGGCGCTGCGCGAATTTCTGATCGGCATCAAAGGCCCGCTCACCACGCCAGTAGGCGGCGGCTTCCGCAGCCTGAATGTGACCCTGCGCCAGGTGCTTGATCTGTATGCCTGTGTGCGTCCGGTAAAATGGTACGAAGGCGTTCCCAGCCCGGTACGCGAGCCGGAAAAAGTCGATGTGGTCATTTTCCGCGAGAATACGGAAGATGTGTATGCCGGAATCGAATACGAGGCGGGTTCGCCTGAAAATGACAAGCTGGCCCGTTTTATGCGCGAAGAAATGGGCGCACAGTTTTTCGAGGGCAGCGGTTTGGGGGTCAAGCCGATCAGCGCCTACGCCACCAAGCGCCTGATGCGTTTTGCACTGCGGTATGCCATTGAGCGCAAACGTAAAAGCATCAGCATTATGCACAAGGGGAACATTCAGAAATACACTGAAGGAGCTTTTCGCAACTGGTGTTACGAGGTCGCGCGTGAGGAGTTTGGCGAGTATATCCTGACCGAAGATCAGCTTTGGGATGAATACAAGGGCCAGGTGCCCGAAGGCAAGATCGTGGTCAAGGATCGCATTGCGGACATCCTGTTCCAGCACATGCTGCTCCGTCCCACCGAATTTGATGTGATCGTGACGCCGAACCTCAACGGCGATTATCTCTCCGATGCGCTCGCGGCGCAGGTCGGCGGGGTGGGAATTGCCCCCGGCGCGAACATTGGAGATGAGGTCATGTTGTTCGAGGCCACGCACGGCACCGCACCCAAGTACACCAATCTGGATAAAGTGAATCCTGGTTCGCTCATGTTCAGCGGCGTGATGATGCTTGAATTTATGGGCTGGTGGGAAGCCGCCACCCTGATCACCGACGCCTACAGGCGCACACTCGACCAGAAGGTTGTTACCTATGACTTCGCGCGTCAGATGGCAGGGGCCAAAGAAGTCGCGACAAGTGCGTTTGCCACCGCCTTGATCAGCAACATGAACGGCGGCTAGTCCATAATCTGGGGGGATGCACATCCCCCTTTTCTATGATTAAAAAAGTTTAAATGAACACCCCCTTACAAAATGGCAAATTCAGTTTAAGATTAAGCTGTGTTCTGTTTAAGTACCGGGGGATCCCCATGAAAACCATTTTACTGGTCGAAGATGATGATACGCTGCGGAAAACCTTAGCTTATAACCTCAGCAAAGAGGAGTACAAAGTCATCCAATCGGGCGATGGAGCCGAAGCGCTCACCCTGGCCCGCGACAAATCCCCGGACCTCATCGTGTTGGATGTCATGCTGCCTTCCCTGGATGGCTTATCTGTCTGCCGGATTCTGCGCAACGAGTCCGAAGTCCCGATTGTCATGTTAACCGCGCGCGGCAGCGAAGTCGATCGGATTGTTGGTCTGGAGATCGGCGCGGATGATTACATCGTCAAACCGTTCAGTCTGGGCGAATTTCTGGCCCGCATCCGTGCTATTCTGCGCCGGACACCCTCGGCGCGCGGCGTAGCAGACAAACTGGAATCCGGTGATCTCACATTGGATTTGATCGCGCGTAAAGTGCTGCGCAACGGCTCGGAACTCCGCATGACGCATAAAGAATTCGATCTGCTCGCTACGCTGATGCGCAACCAGGGCGCGGTCCTCTCGCGCGATCTGCTGCTCGAACGCGTTTGGGGCTACGACTACAGCGGCCAAACCAAAACCGTCGATGTGCATGTGCGCTGGCTGCGCGAAAAAGTCGAGAACGATCCGTCTAATCCGCAGCGAATTGTGACGGTGCGCGGCGTGGGATACCGCTTCGAGGGATGACAGGATGATTGCATGGCTGGTCGTGGGAATAATGCTCGGATTAGTTGCCCTGTTGGGGTGGCGTTTGCGTCAGATCCAAACGATCAATCGCGATTTGTTGTCTCGCGCCGCGCATTTTCAGCACCAGCTTGAACAGACCACGCAGCAGGCCGATCATTTGCGAGAAGGGCTGTTCCGCGCTGTTGAAGATGCGCTGCTCGTCCTGAATTCCGAGCAGCGTGTGCTGTTTGCCAATCCCGCAGCCGAGAGCACGCTCGGCCAATCCCTGACCAATCAGCATCTGCTCAGTGTGATCAACCAACCCGACCTGGACACACTGCTTCAGGATGCCCAAATGGTCCGGGGCGAGGTCGTGGAGCGTCGGTTAGAATTTGACCGCCATATTTTCAACGCGCGAGCGGTCATCTACAAATCGGATCGCAGCACCTATGAAGTGTTAACTCTGCGCGATGTGACCGAAATTCAGCGTCTTGAACGCGCTCGCCGCGAGATGGTGTCTAACATCACCCACGAACTCAGCACCCCGATCACCGCGATCAGTCTGCTGGCCGAAACCCTGCTGAACACCGCCATCAAAGAGAAGCCCAAAAGAAGCCGCAAAATGGCGGAAGATATTCAGCGCGAAGTCGATACGCTGACTCATCTCGTGCAGGAAATCCGCGATCTCTCGCTGATCGAATCCGGCCAGATGCCTATTCGTCTGACGCCCACCGAATTGAGCAGCATTGTGTATGCCGGGGTGAATCCCCTGCTGCCATTGGCAGAAAATAAACAACAAACCGTCACCGTTGAGGTTCCAGATGAGGTTTTAGTTTTGGCCGACGATCACCATGCGCGCCGCGCCATCAAGAATCTCGTCCACAATGCTATCAAGTTTACCCAGCCGGGAGGACTCATTCAGGTTACAGCCGCGCTCAAGGCCGATGAAGTGATCATCGCCGTGAACGATAACGGCCCAGGTATCCCCGCCGCCGATCTCCCGCGTATTTTTGAGCGCTTCTTTCAGGTGGACAAAGCCCGCCGCAACGGGACCGGGCTGGGCCTTGCCATTGTCCGCCATATCGTCATGGCGCATGGCGGACATACCTGGGTCGAAAGCACCGAAAATCAGGGCACCACCTTCTATATGTCGCTGGTGCTGGCTGAACTGCCCTCAGCGTCCTAACCACGCCAGGGATTCGCGCACCTGGGGCGGTTCCGCGCTGAGTTTCTTCACGATGCACACTTTCCCACTGGCATCGTCGGACGCGACAAAGCCATACAATTTGGCGTAATAATACCGTTCGATAGGCTGGGTTTGAGGCTGGCCGTTGGCGTCCTCATACACCGCCAGTTCCGCCACCTCTGGCAGTTCCAGCCCGCTCGACAATTTTAGTTTGTCGTGAACCGCTTCGAGCTTAATCCAGTTCACCTGATTAAACTGCCGCACCACCGAACCATCACTTTTCCGCCGGATAATCACCAGCGGTGAACGTTTAAACGGGATACCGATCACCATCTGGCGCGGAACCCAGGCGCTGCCATATTTACCCATTTCCATCAGCGTGGATACCTCGTCCTGCATCGTATCCGTGCCGCGATACACGAAATGTTCATCGGCAAAAAACTCTTTCCATGCCGTATGGTTGACACAGTAGAAGTGATCACCGTCTACCTGCGTTTGGACCTGGGCGCTAACTCCATCCCGCCCAACCTCGTACACGCGCCCATCGCCGCGCAGGAAGTCCAGCATATCAACTGTTTTGCCCGCATCCACCACTTCGATCAGGGTAAACAGATCATATTCAAAAGTGCGCCCCTGTGGATCGCGCCCTTTCCATATCCCTTTGTGCAGGCCAGGAGTCGCGGGCGCAGTCAGTTCGAAGGATATCTCGACCAGTTTGCCCGGTTTGGCAGGCGACAGCACCACACTGGTCGGACCATTCATCTGTTCGCCGTCGAAAAACGCCAGCGTATACCCCGCGCCCCAGGTCGAAGTGCCGGTATTCCGCACCCGCCACGTTTTCATAAATCGCTGTCCGGCCTTGACGGCTGTGCCGTCTGGGATCGTGACATCTGCCACCCAACTCATTTCATCCAGTAGTTTGACCGGCTCTTGTTTCCCCACAACCTCGATCAGCGCAAACAGATCAAATTCAAAGAACCGCCCTTGCGGATCACGTGCTTTCCAGGTTGTTTTGTGCGTGCCTGCGGTGCCAGGAGCGACTAGCGGCACCACAATTTCAACCGTTTCCCCCGGTTTGATCGTGGGCAGCGGTACGCTGTCCGGTCCGCCCATCTGCTCATCGCGGAAAAACGCCAGTGTATATCCGCTGCCCCAGGTGGTTGTGCCGGTATTGCGCACCCGCCAGATTTTTTGGAAGCTTTCGCCGGGGCGCAGTTGTGTTCCATCCGGGATCGACACATCCGCCAGAAACCGCATTTCGTTGAGCGGCTCTTTCGTTTGCACCCGCGGCACCTGGATGTCCGTATACATCTCATAGTCGCACGTTTCGCCTTGCGCATTACACAACTTCCAGGTCGAGCGGTGCCGCCCTGGGGTTTTCGGTGCCGTTAAGTTGACGGACAACTCGATCACCTCGCCCGGTTTAATTTGCCGCGTCAGCGTGACCCGCTCTGGCGCTTCCATCCGGTTATCGCGGGCAAAGCGCAGCGTGTAGGTCTCATCCCAGGTCGTGGTGCCCGTGTTCTGGACCCGCCATGTTTTGACGAAGGGGCTTCCCGGCTGGATCACCGTGCCGTCTTCAACCGTCACATCCGCCACATACGACATTTCATCGAACGGTTTGGTTTCTTTTATTTCGATCAGTACCGTAAGGCTGGTACCAAAGGATTCGCCGCTGGCATTGCGCACGCTCCAGGTTCCCTCGTGCCGTCCCGCGTTCGTAGGTGCAACCATGGGAACCGCCACATCCAGCAGTTGCCCCGGTTCTACGCTGGGATCAGCTAGGGCCACCTGATCTGCCCCGCCCATCTTATTCCCGGAGACAAATACCAGCCGGTAGTCCGGTCCCCAGGTGGTGGTGCCTGTATTCCGAATGCGCCACACTTTTTCAAACTGTTGACCGGGTTTGAGGATAGTGCCGTCATGGATTGCCATATCAGCCACAAATGCCACATCATCAAAGACCGGCGGTGGTTCATTGATTCGGAAATAGGGTTCCGGATCCACCACATCATCCACGGTATAGTTGGCTAAACCATGCCCGATATGTTGCAGCGTTACATGCAGGTGAACGCCCGTCGAAAATCCGGTCGTGCCCGCTATGCCGATTTTGGTCCCCGCCTGGACAAATTGGCCTGCGGTAGCCACCACACTAGACATGTGTCCGTACCACGTCACGTATTGATGACCATCCGGCCAGTCATGCACGATACGCACATAATTACCATATCCCTGTGCGCTGAAACCCACCTTGTCCACCATCCCGCGCTGTGCTGCCAGCACCGCAACAGGTTGGCCCGCCGCATCCAGGGCCGCCAGATCGACGCCCTCATGCTTCTGCAACTTATTAGCTGCAAATGTATAATCGCGTGGAGCATTAAAGTTTGCTGTGATTGCAAAACGACGAGCCACCGGGTTCATAAGAAAAAATTCAGGGGCCATGTCAATCTCTCCTACGCCGTAAGGGTATACACATTCTATTCTTTCCGAACGGTGGTGCAACTTCACCAATTCAGCCCGGTTCCAATGCCGGGTATAATAAAACTACCGACATGAGGAGGCAGGCAGCATGGCAACTGAATTCACCATTTTGATTCAAGATCGTCCGGGCGCACTCGCCGATTTAACCGAAGCATTAGCCAAGGGAGGTGTCAATATTATTGCGATTCATGCCACACCCTGTCCGGATCAGGCCGTGGTTCAATTAGTCACCAACAATAATGAGGCAACCGTTGAAGCGTTAAAGGTCGCTGACATTGAATATACGGCGCGCGAAGTCCTGCTGCTTTCCATCGCCCATGAACCGGGGGCATTAGCCCGCCTGTCACGTGCCATTGCCAATGTGGGCGTCAACATTGATGCGCTCTATCTGACCAATTCAGGCCAAATCGTGCTCCAGGCCGACAACCTTCGCGCTGCACAAAAAGCCGCCCTCGAACTGGGCGTTATGTGACATCTCGCGGGGGCAATGACGTGAATTGCCCCCGCCGTAATCCTCGCGTTATTAACCATCCAAGTTAGTCAGTGAAGTTAGTCATCCACGACCATGACATCCTCGAACATTCGTGCTATTCTGTTTGCATGTACCGCTGCACATTTCAAAAATCGGCGGGTTTTCCGCCATGAACAAATCTTCCCGTCTCGCGTCGCGAAAACGAGCATTTTTCCCCTTGGCGCGTCGTCAAGGGGGGCGGGGGCTAGCTCTTCACAAATAGTACGCTTGCTGCTATAATAGACCGTATGTTCTATGCGCGCTGCTTCTGAGGAGCTTTTCCAATGACCATTAAATTCATCTCATCGGTTCTGTTTGTGAAGGATATTCCCGCTTCACGCCGTTTTTATGAGGAATTGCTGGGCCAGCAGGTAGACATGGATTTAGGGGCGAATGTCGGTTATGTCGGTGGGTTGGCGATCTGGGAAATTGGCTCCGCGAGCGAAATGATCTTCCACCGCCAGGCGGAAGGCGTGGAACGTTTGGGACACGACAACTTCGAAGCGTATTTTGAAACCGAAGAACTCGACGCCATCGCCGAACGCCTGAGCGCCGCCGGTGTCACCGTCGTGCATCCCATCTATGAACAGCCCTGGGGCCAGCGCGCTTTACGTGTTTATGACCCGGATTGTCATATTGTTGAAATATCCGAACCGATGCATTTTGTCGTTAAACGCTTTGCGGCTCAGGGCCTGACCACCGAACAAATTCAGCAGCGCACCATGATGCCGCAGCCCGTAATCGACCTGATTCTGGCTGGCTAATCTGGCTGAAAAAGACCTCCTGAGCGTTCAGGAGGTCTTAAGCCTATTATGCGATCACGCGCACTGGTGTGCCTACCGAAGCAAAGTTAAAGAACCACTGCGCCTCATCCACCGGCAGATTCACACACCCATGACTCATCGGGCGTCCGAACGCGTTGTGCCAGTACGTGCCATGAATGCCGTACCCCTGGTAGAAGTACATCGTATACGGTACTTGCGGCAGATAATAACCCGGTCCGCTCATATCTGTCGCTTCATACTTCACATACACCTGATAATCGCCCAACACGGTTGGCGTATCGGGTAATCCCGTCGAAACCAGATGCGAATGAACGAGCTGCCCGTTTTCGTAGGCATAGATCCGCTGATCCGACACCGACACCACCAATGAGCGGCCTGTTGTGGTTGGCGCTGCCGGTGCTTCGGCCACCGGCGGTTCATACACGCCCGCCGTTGGAATAGTGAGTTCCTGTCCCACATACAGCAAATCCGGGTTATCGATCTCGTTCAATGCCATAATGTCATCGACTGAAACCCCATACTGCCGCGCGATCAAGCCAAGTTCTTCGCCCTGCTCCACGACATGAACCGTCTTTTCACCGGTGTATTTCGCCTTATCTTCGACCACTGGCGGATCAGTTTCGATCATGCTCAGTTCCATCACCCCGTCGCTCAGTTCGCCTGACAGATTGCCATACAGTCGGCTCAGCATCACAGGGACATCCATCGCGCGCCCTTTTTGCGGTGGCTCGGCGACTGCCGCGACATTAACCTGACTGCTCAATCCCAACAGCCCCATCTGCGTCTGGTTGAGATCAATTGTGTACCAGGGCGTGACATTCGTTCCCGCTGCCGCATCCAGCGCGGTATCCACCGTCAGTGCCACATCCACATTCACGCCCATATCGGCGAGTGTAACGGTCCAGTTCCGTGTTCCGTCGGTAAGCTGCAACGGTTGGTAGGCGATGTTCGCCGCATTCAGGGTTTGAATGGCTTCCTCTTGGGACTGCCCGCCCACATCAATCCCCGCGACGGTGACGTTGGCCGCGATCTCATCCCCCGAACTGGAATAGGAATACAGCACGACGACAAACACGAGCAGCAGCAGAAACAGAACGCTGCTGCCCAAAATGCCGCCGATCATAAGCCACGACATCGAACGCTGCGGCTTGGCGGTACGCGGTGGGTTCTGCGGATGTTTAGGCTGTGGATGTTCCACAGGTCGTTGCTGCGCGTACATGTTTGGATGCTTTCTGTTCATTTTCATCTGGTTTAATAGTTTAGCAGATCAGGCTGCATAATAGCGGACGGATCGGACATGCTCAGACTACGGCTCACCTACGATGGTAAAAAATTTAGCTCTTGACAGATCGACCTCATCTGCTAGACTTAAACCTCCGGGGCACTGCCCCGGTTTTTTTGTGCCTGTTGCCTGTGAGGACGTAGATGGTAGTCATCTTACCACGAACCAAACCGGATCGTCGTGTCAAAACGCCGCAATGGGCTGTTCTATTTCATTTTTTCGGACGTTAAAGCCACCCTCTTTTGGGTGGCTTTTTTATGCATAGGAGTTTTCGATTATGACCAATGGGGTTCTCCAAAAAGACCTACGCCAATCTGAGCGCTTCCTGCACATCTACACACCGCCGAAAATTGACGGCGACTTCACCGGCAAACATATTATTTCTGTCGATCAGTTTGACCGCCACGACCTGCAAATCCTGTTTGATGCCACCGCTTCGATCCGCAAGCGTTTGAACCAGCGGGATCGTGGTCTGCTCCAGCTTGCCGCCGGACGCCTGATGGCGACGCTCTTTTATGAAGCCAGCACCCGCACCGACCTGTCCTTCCAGGCGGCAATGCGCCATCTGGGCGGCGAAGTCGTTGCGGCGAGTAACGGCGTTCACTTCTCCTCGATCTACAAAGGGGAAAATCTGGCCGATACGGTGCGCGCTGTGGGCTGTTATTCCGATGTGATCGTGCTGCGCCACCCGGATGTGGGGTCTTCTTACGAAGCCGCCTATTACCTCGACAAGTTGCACGAACAGGTGACACGTCAGGCCGTGATCATCAGCGGCGGCGACGGCATTGGTGAACACCCTACACAGGCGCTGCTCGACATCTTCACCATCTTCGATGCCAAAGGCACCATCGACGGCCTGAACATCTCGCTCGTCGGCGACCTCAAACATGGCCGCACCGTCCATTCGCTGGCTAAACTGATTGCGCGTTACGAGGGCCTGAACACCACGATCAATCTGGTTTCGCCGGAAGGCTTGCGCATGCCGAGCTATGTTGTGGATTTTCTCAAAGCCGCCAACGTTCAGGTCTATGAAACTGACCAACTGGACGATGTGTTAGGCACAACCGATGTGATCTACTGGACCCGCGTTCAGGAAGAGCGTTTCCAGGATGCTGCCGAATACGACGCGATCAAAGACCGTTTCATCATGACACCGCCCGTGCTGGCTCGCGCTAAATCCGATGCCATCCTGATGCACCCGCTGCCCCGCAAAAACGAAATGGGCACGCCAGACGATCATGACGCGATGGATGTGGACCCGCGCGCGATCTACTTCCGCCAGATGGAAAACGGCATGTTTGTGCGGATGACCCTGCTCGCCAAAGTGCTCGGCGGACTGTGGGTCTAATCCATGCGAATACCGGGTCCACTCGATCCCCACGTGCATCTGCGTGGGCTGGACTGGTCACATAAGGGCACGTTCGCCAGCGAAACGGCGGCGGCCCTGGCAGGCGGTTATTGGGCAGTGCTGGATATGCCCAATACCGCGCCCTCCACCATTACACCTGCTGCGCTGGACACCAAAATAGCGGCGATGAGCGCGCAAGCCGTTTGTGATTGGGGCGTTTATTTCGGCGCGAGTCAAACCGACAGCAGCCCCTATTTTGAGCAGGTCTTTTCGCGGGTTTGCGGGCTGAAAATGTATAACAACGCCACTACCGGCACGCTGTTAATCGCGGAGCAGGCAATTCGTGAGCAGCATTTTCGCAACTGGCCGCAAGGCAAACCGGTTGCCGTTCATGCCGAAGGACAAACGGTAGCCGAAATTCTGGATTTGGTTCGCCGCTACCGGACACCCACGCATTTTTGCCACATCAGCACCGCTGAAGAAATCGGGCTGCTGCGGCAGGCGAAAGCCGAAGAGCTTCCGGTGACACTCGGCATTACACCGCATCACCTGTTTCTGACCGAAGACGATGTGCAGACCCTCGGCGCATTGGGCCGGATGAAGCCCGAACTCAAAACGAAGGCCGATCAACAGGCTTTGT
>DATAMF010000369.1:0-3060 GCA_036260665.1 Aggregatilineaceae bacterium
TCTGCGGGCCTACCGCGAACACTACACAAACATCAACCCGCTGGTCGATCATCCCACGCGGCGGTTGCTGCAAATTCTGATTATGGACGAGGAGCAGGCTGTCACGTGGGGTGAGCAGGCCATCGCCGCCCTGACTGAGCAGCCTGACGCCCAAACACGTGCCGCCGCCTGGAAGTCCCATCTGGAAGCCTACTTGTTGGCCGCTGGTGGCATCATGGAAAATCTGGAACCACCCACCGAAGCGTTACCCGTCCCGCGTGCTCAGTCAGCCTACCAGCCGGACTTTTTCCCGCGCCGCGATGATCGTTTTGTCCATCGTGACAACTTTATCTTCCCGCCACATGAAGTCGCCCGCACGGAAGGTGTATCTGTCGAAGAAAAAACACTCGCCCTGATGTGCAAGCGCGCCCTCGAAATGGATGTGCCCGAATCGATGGCGCGTATGATCGTCGAAGCGGAAAAACAGCCCTGGGAATACTACACCGCGATGTGCCGCCAGCTCTGGGACGAAGCGCGCCACGCCATGATGGGCACGGTCTATCTGGAGCAGCGCGGCATCGACTGGAAAGCTGAAATTCCGCTGCATCCCGGTTTTGCCATCCGGCTGAATCAGCACCTGAGTCCCCTCGAAGCCCATGCCGTGTTGTATACCATCGAACAAAGCCTGATGCCTGCCAAAACGGGCAAACGTTACGAATGGGAAACCGCTGATGAAGCGGGCGACGAACTCGCCAAACTGTTTCAGGATTACGATTGGGCGGATGAAGTGTTGCATGCGCAGATTGGCCGCCGCTGGTTGGTCCCCGCGCTGAACATGAATCGCGACAATGTGATCCGACTCGGCCAGCAAAAAGCCATTGCATCGGAAGATGTTTTAGATCAATACGCCGATCCCGCTCAACAGGTGAATTGGTGGCCGGATTTTGTACGGCGTGTCTTGGGCATCGAATCCGCGATGAAAATCGATCAGGTGTCTACCTCGGACCCGGTCTACCGGAATGCAACGTCAGGATAACGTATGAATGGAAAAGAACGCGTTGCGCTTGCCATGCGTCACCAACAGCCGGATCGTGTTCCGGTGATGTGCCAGTTAGCGCTTGGACACTATTTTTTAAACATGCAGGATCGCTGGAAACCGCATGAAATCTGGTTTACCAGCGAAGCTTTTGCCGACAGCCTCATCACCCTGGCCCAACGCTACCAGTTTGACGGCCTGTTGATCAACATTCCGGGCCGTGATCCGAACTGGCGCGCAACAGTCGAATCCATCGAAGAACGATCCGATGGCGAGTGGATCACACTGAACACGGGCCTGCACATTCTGGTTCCCTGGGACGACAATGCCGCCCTCGAACCCGCCGCTCCCTGGCCGGACTTTATGGCCTTCGAGCCGGAACGCGATCTGCTGCGCTTGGATGACTGGCCGCGTTATACCTGGGGTGTTTACCATACGCCCTATCTGCCAGGAAAAGCCCCTGGCATCCTGGCCGAGCCGCCCGCCTACTTTTTCCGCACGATTGATATAGTCAAGTCAGCAGTCGGCGGCAGTCTCTCCATTCACGGCGAAGTTTATTCCCCCTTCACCCACTTTATGGAGCTGTTCGGCTATCAGAATGCGCTGTTGGGCTTGGCAATGGACCCTGACAAGGCCCATGTGATTTTAGATCGGCTGGCGGATGCGACGCTCGCCTGGGGCATGGCGCAGGCCGGGCGCGGCGTGGATGCGGTGCTGCTCTCGTCGGCCTTTGCCGGTGGCGGTTTTATCTCGCCGCGTATGTACGAAGAATTTGTGGTGCCCTACGAACGCAAAGCCATCGACGCGCTGCACCAGGCTTATCCCGCTACGCCCGTTTATACCCACACCTGCGGCAGGTTAGGAGATCGTCTCGAACTGCTGATGGACAGCCACACCGACGGCGTCGATACGCTTGATCCGCCGCCGCTTGGAAATACTACACTGGAAGATGCCAAAACCCGCATCGGTCAGCGGATGTTCATCAAAGGCAATCTGAATTCCGTCGCCCTGCTCACCGATACCCAGGATACCCTTGTGGAGCGCGTGAATGAAGCGTTAGGTTATGGCAAACCCGGCGGCGGTTATATCTTAAGCACCGCCTGTTCGGTTGCGCCGCGCGTCGAACCCTGGAAGTTGCAGCTTCTGACTGAACTGGCAGAACAGCACGGACACTACCGCTAAATAGGCCGGATTGCTCGGTAAAGCGCCTGGAAGCGAACGAACTGCTCTTGATAAACCGCCTGAATCTCAGGATCAGGCGGTTCGATGGGACCATATTTCACCGCCCGTGCGACGGCTTGCGCAATATCATAAAACAGCCCCGTGCCGACTCCCGCCAGCATCGCCGCCCCCAGCGCGGTATGTTCCGCACCCAGGATCGTCTGCACCGACACTCCCAGCACATTCGCCAGGATATGCCGCCACAGCGGACCCTGTGCGCCGCCGCCGCCCACCAGAAAATGATCCGGTGTTGGGCCGAGTGTTTGTAACACCAGCAGGCAGTCGCGGAACGCATACGCGACCCCTTCCAGCACCGCCCGCGTCAGATGCGCCTGTGTATGCCGCGCCGTCAATCCGATAAATGCACCCGTTGCGCCGGGGTCCATGTGTGGCGTGCGTTCGCCCTCTAAATACGGAAGAAAGATCAACCCCTCCGACCCGGCGGGAACCTGTGCCGCTTGTTCGAGTAGTTTGTCATATGCGGGTTCACCACAAATATCGCGCCACCAGCGCAGCGTATTTCCCCCGTTGAGAATTGCCCCCATCGTATACCATCGCCCCGGCAGCGCATGACAGAAGGTATTGAGGCGCAGCCCTGAATCAATGCGCGGGCGGTTGGTGACAATGGTCATCTGCCCACCGGTTCCCACCGTAATCGAGCCGCGCCCCGACTCCACGACTCCCGCCCCCAACAGCAGAGCCGCCTGATCCGCCGCCCCCGCGATAACCGGAATCCCTTCCCGCAGTTTGAGCGCGCGCGCCGCCTCTTTATGCAGCGTTCCGACCACTTCGCCCGATGCATACAGCAGCGGCAGTTTATCCAT
>DATAMF010000578.1:0-13604 GCA_036260665.1 Aggregatilineaceae bacterium
ATCGGATTACCCTTGCTGTCCTGATTATCAGGATGAGCGGGGTTGCGCAGGCACATACCCTGCTGCGTGCCGCAGTCATGCCGGTTGATGATCATATCCTGCGCCACATCGACCAGACGGCGGGTCATATAACCCGCGTCAGCCGTACGAAGGGCGGTGTCGGCCAGACCTTTACGCGCGCCGTGCGTCGAGATGAAGTATTCCAACGCCGTGAGGCCCATACGGAAGTGGCTGCGGATCGGCAGGTCGATGATACGCCCGGACGGGTCGGCCATCAGACCACGCATCCCGGCCAACTGGGTGATGGGGCCAAAGCCACCTTTAGTCGATCCGGAGATCGCCATAACTGCAATCGGGCCAAACGGATCGAGCGAGTCGCCGATCACCTTTTGCAGACGTGACTTGGCATCGTTCCAGCTATCAATCGTGAGCTGGTAACGTTCTTCTTCGGTGAGCAGACCGCGCCGGAAGTCGCGCTGGGCGTTTTCCACCTTGTCGTTGGCTTCGTCCAGGATGTATTCGCGCTCTTCGGGCACTTCCAGGTCCGACACGGCAATCGTCGTGCCGGAAACCGTCGCATAGTGGAACCCGATATTTTTGATCGAGTCCACCACGTCGGTGGTCATGTCCGCGCCCCACTTCTGGTACACGCGCGCCACGAGCTTTTGCAGGCTCTTCTTACCGAAGGTGTCCTGCACAAAACGCATATCGTCCGGCAGAATGCGGTTGAACAACGCGCGGCCTACCGTCGTCGGTTCGGGCTGCGGCGGCAGCGGATGGGTCGGATCGTCGTAGAAGTTGCCGAGCAACACAGGCGTGTGCAGATCCACGACTCCCATGCCGTAGAGATATTCGATCTCATTCATATCCACAACGAGACGGCGCTCGAACAGATTCGCCAGCACCAGCGGCATATCCGGTTTTTTGGCGATATATTCATTGAACTCAACGGCGTTATGAACACCCACATCAAAACGTCCGTCGATCAGCCCTTGCACGAGTTGATCAAAGGGTTTGACCGTGCGGCCATCCTCGGTTTTCATCGTTTTGAGCAGCGTGATCTCGTTGCTGTAGTCCAGTTCACGGTATTCGATCTGGCGTGAGCCGGCGGAATTTTCCACCGCGCCGATCTTATAACCGCCCTGACGCAGCACTTCCCATGAACGGAAGTCATCGGCGCGCTTGGTCAGCGTCACGATTTCCGCGGTGGGGTCCATCGTCAGGTAGTAGCAGCCCAACACCATATCTTTCGACGGCGCGACCACAGGCGAACCATCGGCAGGCTTGAGCAGGTTTTTGGTGCTCAGCATCAGGTCGCGCGCTTCTTGCACGGCCTTTTGGCTCAGCGGGACATGCACGGCCATCTGGTCGCCGTCGAAGTCCGCGTTAAAGGCCGCACAGACCAACGGGTGAATCTGGATCGCCTTGCCTTCGACCAGCAGCGGTTCAAATGCCTGGATACCGAGGCGGTGCAGCGTTGGCGCACGGTTGAGCAGCACCGGGCGCTCGGTAATCACTTCTTCCAGCACTTCCCAGACTTCGGGACGTTCGCGCTCAATGATACGCTTGGCACCCTTCACGTTGCTGGCATAGTTGTAATGAACCAGGCGGCTGATCACGAAGGGGCGGTACAGTTCCAGCGCCATGATCTTCGGCAGACCGCATTGATGCAGTTTGAGCTTGGGACCAATCACGATCACCGAGCGGCCCGAATAGTCCACGCGCTTACCCAGCAGGTTGCGGCGGAAACGGCCCTTCTTACCCTTGAGCATATCGCTCAGCGATTTCAGTTCGCGGCGGCCCCGACGGCTCAACGCTTTGCCGCGCTGGCTGTTGTCGATCAGGCTGTCTACCGCTTCCTGAAGCATACGTTTTTCGTTGCGCACGATCACATCCGGCGCGCCGAGTTCAAGCAGGCGCTTGAGACGATTGTTGCGGTTGATCACGCGGCGGTACAGGTCGTTCAGGTCGGATGTGGCAAACCGGCCACCGTCCAACTGCACCATCGGGCGCAGATCAGGCGGGATCACGGGCAGCACCGTTAGAATCATCCATTCGGGCCGGTTGTTGCTCTTGATCAGGCTTTCCACCACGCGCAGCCGCTTAACGGCTTTTTTGCGGCGCTGCTTAGACCGGGTGGTGCGGACTTCCTGCCACAATTCCACCGCGAGTTTTTCCAGATTCATGTGCTTGAGAATTTCCAGGAAGGCTTCCGCGCCCATATCGGCTTTGAAGACCTGCCCGTACTTTTGCTTCAATTCACGATAGCGCGGCTCGCCCAAAAATTGCAGTTCGCCCAACGACAGTAGTTCGTCCTTCGACTCCCCTGCCAGGGCATGCAGCCGGGACAAACGGCGATCCAACTGGGATTGGATGTCCTGAATTTCGTCGGCGGCGAGATTGGTACGCTGATCCACGCGGGCATCGAGCAGATCCAACTCGGTCTGCCGTTTGGTTTCCGTCTCATCCATAATCTGGTTCAGACGATCTTTGGCCGCTTCCTGAACCGTTTCGAGCAGTTCGTACTCGACCTTATCGCCCTTCTCCGCGATCAGCACACCGGCTGTCTCGAAGAACAAATCGCCCTGCAAACGCGATCCCATTTGGGCGTCAATGCGCTCCTGGATCGTCTGCGCCTCGGCCATAACTTCTTCCGACAGGCGATCCGCCTCTGTGTTATAGCGGCGGTTAATCATGTCGATTTCAGACTGCAAATCGACCAGATCGGTTTCGCGCTCGGTACGAATCGTTTCCTGCTGGCCCGTCAGCTCGCGCTGGATCAGGTCAGTCTGGTGCTGCATTTCCTCATCGATGCGTTTGAGCGCCTTCTGGCGTGCTTCCTCATCGACATGAGTGATCACATACTGGGCGAAATACAACACGCGGTCCAGGTTGCGGCGGCTGACATCCAGCAGAATGCCCAAATAGCTGGGCACGCGGCGGGTATACCAGACATGCGCCACCGGCGCGGCGAGTTCGATGTGTCCCAACCGTTCGCGCCGAACTGAAGACCGTGTGACTTCGACACCGCACTTATCGCAGACGATGCCGCGATAGCGCACGTTTTTGTACTTACCACAATAGCACTGATAATCCTTTGTGGGGCCGAAGATCGCCTCACAGAACAACCCATCCTTCTCCGGGCGGAGACGGCGATAGTTGATGGTCTCCGGTTTGGTGACCTCTCCGTAAGACCAGGAGCGAATCTGTTCCGGCGATGCCAGGCTGATTCGCAGTGCGCTAAAGTCTTTCGCCTCCAAGGCGTGCCCTCCTCTGCGCTTTAAGCAAAGTTATCCAACTGGAGTGAAAAAAAGCTTGCATGAATCAAAGAGTGGATGCTGCCACTAACAGTACACGACGCCACCCGTGCGATGTCCAAAGAAATATGAAAACAGCGCACGAAACATTTGTTTCTGCGCTCCGATCTCCTCCACTGAGATACGGGGAAATGGTGCCTTCACGGACCCGCACGCCACTTTTTTCGCAATATTGCCGAACCTATAGTCTACCAGCATTTTCAAATTTGTCAAAGGTTTTCTAACTTTTAATGTTTACGGTTCCCTCAGCTTATTATTCCGGCGAGTGCTTATCCGGTTCCTCGAAACTTTACTTTTCCAACCGCGAGTTTTTTGGGCTGTATATTGAGTTAGACGGTTTAGAGTATTGCTTAATTGAGACGGAGATTTTTTATCTATCTTAAACTGACTTATTTTGGGTCCCAATGCTTCAGCATTCCAAGCAATCTCCAGGCAGCAACTAACACGTTTGAGAAAGGTTATTTCCTCAGTAGCCAACTCTCCATCGGAAATAGCCATTAAACATAATGCATCAAACAAACATTTCCGCATATCATCAGTTTCAATTTGACCAATAGCATCTAACAAATATTCTTCATCGCTCTGCAACCGATCAAACTCACCTTGTTCGTCAGGTTGAATCGTCATACGCGAGAGCATAGCCCGATAAAGTTGCCGTTCAGCCGCATCTACTCGCCCATCAACATTCATCATATAGGTGAGTGCTGCCGGGAAAATAAGCTGATAGATATTCTCCTTTGACAATAAGCGAAACAACTCCGTATCAGCCAAACCTCGCTTTTTGAAATGCATCTTTGCTACAGAACCTATCGAACGGGTGGTGATATAGTTATAGCTTGCCCCAATAGCCGCAGATGCAGCAGGAACAGAATATTTGATAATGGTACGTTGCAGTATTTTGATCCCGATTTTTCGCCCCCATTCTTTGACAGCTTCAAGAGTCCCTTTGCTGATATATTTTTTAATTGTACTACGCGTAACCGTAGGAGTAACCACTTTCGTGAGGGTATTTCCTAGCATCTCCGTCGGAGCCACACCAAACGCATAACCGAACAGCATCAATACATCCTCAGGATCATCGGGATCAAGTTGAAGATCATATATAACTGCTAAATCCAGAATCAAGCGTATTTGGATCCGTGCCAGATATAGCATTTCAGCGCCAATAACACTAAGAAGTAAAGGCAAAGACAACCCCATTGAAGCAAGTGTTTCAATTTGAAGAGTGGTCGCACTTGCTCCGCCTACCCCGCCAGCAATCGAGGCATACCGAGCAGTCACTGAAATTAATTTCTCAGCAATTTCGTCAGGCAACAATCCAGGATATTTTTGCTGAAAAAATGACGAGCGTGAATTTCTCTCATAACTCATTACAACCATTTGCAAAAGCCGTAAAAACCAATCGCCCCTCTTAAAATCTTCTGTACTGAACTGATGAGCCAACTTCTCCATTTCCGCTAATTCAGCAACCACCTCTTGTTGGGCCAGGCTCCTGTCGTCTTGTTGGCTCATATAAAACTCCTAAACTTTTTATTCCCAGAAAGACCTAATAATTTTAGCATAGTTGATACATTTCACCGCTGAAGTGAATTCCTGTTTTCGATGTCATTCTCGCACATCTGTGCTATTCTCTAATATTGGAGTCTACGCCAATACTGAGGGCAGATAATTATGAGCCTCTCCATTTCTTCCACCACCCAACGCCGCTTCATCCTCGGTAAACAAGGACTATTTCCGGGCCGCCGCTGGATGGGTGCGAGCGGCGTACTCCAGGCGATCCAATCCGGCAGCATTGTGCAGGTCGATCCGCTGAATGTCGTCGCCCGCAGTCATGATATTGTGCTGTATGGCCGCGTGTTAGACTACACCCCCGCCCAACTCGATACCTTGCTCTATACGAATCGCGCCTTGTTCGATTGGGGCGGCACGGTGATGATCTATCCGATGGACGAGCTTCCCTACCGGCGCGTGGCGATGCAGCGCAAGATCACTATGTCGCGCTGGACCACTTTCGCATCTGACTATGCGGACGTGATCGATCAGGTCCGTGAGGCAGTCACCACCCAGGGGCCGCTCAGCGCGCGGGACTTATCTGGTGTTTCAACCCAAAAATCGAGTCGCTTCCGATCCAGCAAGGCCACCAGTCAGGCGCTCTATTACCTGTGGCTGGGCGGCGAACTGATGACTCACAGCCGCCGGGGATTTGACCGCGTGTATGATCTGCGCGAACGGATCGCCCCGCCCCACTTGCAGCACGCGGCCCCAGAGGACGAAGCCGAAGCCTATTTCGAACAGCGCGTTTTCCACCATCTGAATATTGTCTCGGCGCGAAGCTGGCGCGGATGGTTTGCAGGCGACATTGAACGAACCGTTGACAAAGCGGAAGCCGAAGATCGTCTTCAGAATTTGCTCGACACGGGGACTATCGTCCCGATCACCCTGGCGCATGATCCGAAAACGCCGCGTTACATCCTGGCGGACGATCTCCCTTTGCTGGAAATGATTTACGAAAATCGTCTTCCCGAAGAATGGCACCCGGTAGAAACCTCGACGCAGGCTGAAATGGTCTTTCTGGCTCCGCTCGAAATTGTCAGCACACGCGGGCGGGCGCTTCCCTTGTTTGGTTTCGAATACCTCTGGGAGGTCTACAAGCCGGAGAGCAAACGCCGCTGGGGATATTACACCCTCCCAATCTTATACAAGGATCAACTTGTCGCCCGCTTCGATCCTAAACTGGATCGCGCGAGCAAAACGCTGCTGATCAAGGGCTTCTGGCTGGAAGACAAAACGGCGGTCGATGCCGCATTTTCTGCCGCCTTAGACGCTGGATTCGAGCGTTTTATGCAGTTTGTGGGCGCGGATACGCTCGAATTTTCGGAACGTGTACCGGACGAGATTCGCGAATTAGCCGCGTCCTAAGGCTCGTCCAGCGAAATCTGCGTGATCCGCGTGGGCGTATCCGCCGGGCCGCGAAATTCCGCGCGAGTGATTTCCAGCGTATCTGGGAAACTGCTGGTGATGCTTAATTCTCCCTCGCCCCGCTGCGGAGTCTGCGTGAGGCTGTCGATCTCCTGCCCATCCCCATCGAAAACCGCCAGATGGTAGTCGGCGGGCACCGGCACCAGAAAATGAACCGTCACCCCGCCGACCTCGCCATCCTCGCGATCTACCACCAGCGCGATTCCGCCATCTGTACACACGGCTGGATCATCGGGTAGTCCGGTGCCCAAGTTACGGGTATCCCCCGCTACGATAATCCAGGGCACCATCCCCGCGCATGCTGGATCATCCCCCGGCAGCGCCTCAAAATGGAATCCCCACGCCGCAAAAACAGCCGGATCCACCGGTATGGACTGTTCCACAGGCGAGCCATCGGGTAGTTCAGCCAAGGTGATCACAAAGGGGTTATCCGATGTCACAATCGGGCTGAGGCGGGAATTGTTGAACTCGTCAGTTTCGAGCACCTTGCTCTCGGTATCGATCCGCACCTCGGAGATAAACGCGCCCCACCATGTATAACTGTGGCGAATGACGATCTGCGCGCTGGCGTTAGGCGCAACCCCGGTATCAAAGGTGCCCGCAAAACTCGTGTTGTCGTCCAGCACATCTTCGCGGAAATCGTAGCTGAACGGGCCTACCGGCGTCGAACTGTTATTTTTAACATGCACAATAATCGCAATTTTTTCGCCGGGCGCGGGGCGCGGCGGGAACACCTCGATCCGCTCGATCACCAAATCGGCGGGCGGTTTAGGTTTCACATCCGGTTTATCCTCGTCTTGCAGCAGCAGGATCAGCAGTATCCCCGCCAACACAATCAGCCCGATCACCAGTATCCCCAGCGCGGCGCGCATATTCAGCAGACCACGCGCGGGTGCTCGGCGTGCCGTTTGGAACAGCATCCCATCCGCCGAGCGCATATACAAGACCGGCGTCGCCCACTCGATCCCATTGGTGGCATGGCTGATCGCCCGCCGCGCTTCGGATACCGCCGCATCCACCGGCAGCCCATCCGCAATCGAGCGGTACAGTTCCTCCGAAAAGACCCGTGCCGCCCCTTCGCTGATCGGATTCTGCATGGCGATCACGGCGGGAATGCCGCGTGCCACGATGCTGCTGGCGATCCCCGCAAACGGATCCCCCATCTGTTCCAACGCGCTCTGGCACGAGTTCAGCACCACCAGCCGGATCGGATTTTCTTCGCTGAGTTCGCGCGCCAGGTCTTCGCCGCGCACATAATACGCGTTGTTTTCGCCAAAGGGGTCTTCCAGCGCCAGCACGCCCTGCCCCACCTCGAACGCACTGTGTCCGATGTAGTGGAACACATGATAATCTTTTTCGCGCAGTTTCCGCTGCAACGTGCGCAGCGACGCATCGTCGAGCAGTTCCACTTCGACGCGATTCGCCGCCCGCAGTTTGACCGTCGCCGCCTGCAAATTATTCCACTCCGCCTGCACATCAACCGGCGGCAGGTCCACCGGATTCGATACCATCACCAGAATCCGCAGCGGCGTGTGGAAGGTCGGGCGCGAACGTACCACCAGCTTACGGGGATAACGGATTAAGGGCGTCGTGCGCGACAGCGAAAAATAATCCACCGCCGGATCGCGCAAAAATTCCCAGGGCAGCGTATTCAATGCCCCCGCGTCATCCAGATCGAGCTTGATCCGCAGTCCTTCCGCGCTGCGCGCACGGTCCAGGCTGGAAAAATACACCGTGTAGATCGGCCCGGCAAACACCGTCTTGAACAGCGCTTCCCCAAACTTGCGCGCCTGCGTCTGCCGCTCGGCCACTGTAACCCTGGTCTGTCCCGCCAACACCGCGAGTATAGTTTGCAGTTCAGCATCCGTAAACGGCAACGTAAAGTCATTCGAGGTCTGGCCTTCGCCCAGCGGCGTGCTCGTCACAGTGGCCCGGTAGCGCCCGCCGCCCAGATCATCGATCTTCAACTCAAAGTCGAGATATTGCCGCTGCACGCTCATTCGCTGTTATCCTTGTGTAAGCAGAGGGCCTGTATAATATAGATTATGCTTATATTGAGTGGGACATAACAAAAAAAGGGCGAGTTTTGCGCTCGCCCCATTGGTGAACGAGTGATAATCTTCTATGAATTCAAGGAGATATTATGTTCCAACTACTAAGGCTTATTGGTCCGTTGCTGTTCCTTTTACTTGCACTAATATCTCACACCTCGGCCCAACAGAATACCCCACCCTCAAACGGTCTGATTTGCTTTGTGTCTGATCGGGATGGGAACCTGGAAATCTACGTGATGAACGCTGACGGCAGCAATCTACGTCGGCTCACTTTTGACCCTGCGAAGGATGAAGATCCCGATTGGTCTCCCGATGGAACACAGATTGTTTTTTCGTCGTTTCGAACCGGCTCACATGATATTTTTGTAATGAACGACGATGGAACAGGCGTCATAAACCTAACGCCTGACTCAACTGCTGGCGATTTTAGTCCAGTCTGGTCGCCAGATGGAACTCGGATCGCGTTCTCCAGAACCATCACTTCAGGCTATGATCTCTGGGTCATGAATGCCGATGGAACCAATTTGGTTAAGCTTGTGGACGGAAACGGTACGACCTACAACCTATTTCCCACATGGTCACCGGATGGACAGCGCATTGCATTTGTTTCAACCGAGAAGCCTGTCAGCCCACGCGAGTTTGGCTCCTATAGTTTGATGGAAATCAACTTGGCTACCGGCAACCTGGAGGAAATTTCGAAACTTGATACGCTGGGTACTCCTGACTGGTCATGGACGAATAACACCTTGCTTTCCTTTGGCCCTGCCGGTTACTCTGGGACAGTGCTCCAATCAGAAAACTCTAGTGGTGACTTCCTCGCAACCTTGACATTGCCCCCGAATCCAGAGGAAGGCGAGCGATATGATTCTTATCCAGCGTGGTCACCGGATGGAACGCGCATTGTTTTTCAATCACAATTTCACTCGTCAAATTCGCTGGACGCGTCGGGACATGACTTTGACATATTTGTGATAGATGCTGACGGAACCGGGCTGATCAATCTCACCCCTGACAATACCGCAAACGACACATGGCCTGACTGGCAGCCCGTCATACGGCAAGAGTAACAAAATGGGCGAGTTGTGCGCTCGCCCTAGAAATTTATGGATACCGAGAAAAGCTTAGGATGAGCCTGCCCCCACCCGCGCCGCCAGATACGCTTCCATAAACGCATCCAGATCGCCATCCAGCACGGCCTGCGTGTTGCCTGACTCAAACGAGGTCCGCGTATCCTTCACCAACTGGTACGGGTGCAGCACGTAGGAGCGTATCGCGTTGCCCCACTCCGCGCTGACATGCTCACCCTTCAGTTCCGCGAATTCCTTGTCCTGTTTCTGCCGTTCGAGATCGAGCAGGCGCATTTTGAGCACTTGGAGCGCGCGCTCCCGGTTCTGGCTCTGGCTGCGTTCGTTCTGGCAGCTTACCACCAATCCGGTAGGAATATGCGTAATGCGTACAGCCGTCGAGTTTTTCTGGACGTTTTGCCCGCCTGCCCCACTGCTGCGAAAGACATCGATCTCCAGGTCTTTTTCATCGATCTGAATATCGATCTCTTCCTGCACATCCGGCCAGACTTCGATCAGGCAGAAAGACGTATGGCGGCGGTGATTCGAATCGAAGGGACTCAACCGCACCAGGCGATGCACGCCGCGCTCCGATTTCATATAACCGTAGGCATAATCACCCTGGATCGACACCGTCGCGCTTTTGATCCCCGCTTCGTCGCCGGGCATCTCATCCACAATTTCGACCTTAAACCCGCGCCGTTCCGCCCACCGTAAAAACATGCGCAGCAGCATGCCGGCCCAGTCCTGCGCATCGGTGCCGCCCGCGCCCGAATGCACCGCGAGATAGGCGCTCTCCACGTCATATTCGCCGCTCAGCTTGGCTCGAAACGACAGCTTTTCCACAATTGCCGCGAGATCGTCCGTCTCGGTGAGCAGATCAGCGCTCATGCTCTCATCGCCCAACTCGGCCAACTCCACCGCATCGTTGATCCGCTGCAAGGTACCGTGCCAGACGGATACCTTTTCCTTCAGGCGTGACAGGCGGCGCATGGTGCGCTGCGCACTGGCGGGATCATTCCAGAAGTCGGGTTGCAGCGATTGTTCTTCGAGTGTGTGCGCTTCCTCGGTCTGGTTCGCGATGTCAAAGACGCTCCATCAGCTCTTCGACCTTTTCACGCAGTTGATTTAACCGGCTCACCAATTCTTCCACGATCTTTACTCCTCTTCCGCAAACAGACTATCAACAAACGCCGCCGGGTTAAAGAACACCAGATCGCGCATGTCTTCGCCAATTCCAATGTAATGTACGGGCAGTCCAAGTTCCTGCTGAATGGCGAACAACATGCCGCCCTTCGCCGAACTGTCCAGTTTGGTCACAATCACCCCGGTAATATCAACCGCTTCCTGGAACTTTTTCGCCTGGGTGAGCGCGTTTTGTCCCGTCGTGCCATCCAGCACCAGCAGCGATTCGTGCGGCGCGTCGGGCACGACTTTACGCAGCACATCGCGCACCTTTTTGAGTTCGGCCATCAGGTTAAAATTGCTGTGCAGACGGCCCGCCGTATCCACGATCAGCACATCCACTTCGCGCGCGGTCGCCGCATTCACCGCATCAAACACCACCGCACCCGGATCGCTGTTCGGCTGTCCGGCGATCACCGGGACGCCTGCCCGGTTGCCCCACAACTGCAACTGCTCAATCGCCGCCGCGCGGAAGGTGTCGCCCGCCGCGATCAGCACTTTACGGTTGTTCAGCCGCATCCGATAGGCGATCTTGCCGATGGATGTCGTCTTGCCGGAGCCGTTCACGCCTGCGATCAGCATCACCGACAGCTTGCGCCCGCTCAGGTTCAGCGGCGTGGGTTCGGTCAGCAGCGCGCGCAGCTCTTGTTTCAGCGCGTCCGTCAGTTTTTCCTGCGACTTAATGCCTTCGCGCCGGACGCGGCTTTGCATGCGCTCCACCAGCATCGTGGTCGTCTTGACACCCACATCCGCCTGGATCAGCAGCCCTTCGATGTCGTCCCAGGTATCCTCATCAATCTCCGACGCGGCGAACATATTGGCGATACGCCCAAAAAATGACTGCCGCGTGCGTTTCATGCCTTTATTGAGTGATGCCACGTGATTCCCCTCACAGTTGCGAAAAGTCAGGAGTGACGAGTTCTGGGTTTTGCGTAGGGGCAATTCATGAATTGCCCCTACGAGGATCGCCTGATACTCTCTACTCATCACTCACAACCGATTTTAGCACCGGCAGAGTATAGTGAGTCGCCGGGTGGCCTGCAACCCCCATGTTCAACCCGTTACGATTGCGTTATACTGGTGTTAACGAGCCTTGAACTGGTATCACTGGTCAAAACATGGATAAATCGCACATTCGTAATTTCTCGATCATTGCGCATATCGATCACGGCAAAAGCACGCTGGCAGATCGCCTCCTGCAAATTACGGGGACGATCAGTGAGCGCGATATGCAAGAACAAGTCCTCGATACGATGGAACTCGAACGCGAGCGCGGCGTCACGATCAAAGCCTCTGCCGTTCGGATGCCGTACACCGCTAAAAACGGTGAAGCCTTTGAGATGAACCTGATCGACACCCCCGGCCATGTGGACTTTTCGTATGAAGTCAGCCGCGCGCTGCAAGCGTGCGAAGGGGCCGTGTTGGTCGTGGACAGCACCCAGGGCATCGAAGCACAAACGCTGGCGAATCTCTACATGGCGCTCGAACAAAACCTGGAGATTATCGCGGTGGTCAACAAGATCGATCTCCCCGCTGCCCAGCCCGAATTGATCGCGGAAGAGATCGAAGAGCTGATTGGCATTGATGCCGCCGACGTGATCCAGGTCAGCGCCAAAACGGGCATCAACGTCGAACAGATTCTGGAAGCCGTCGTCCAGCATGTGCCGCCGCCCAAAGGCAACACCGACGCCCCAGTCCGTGCCCTCATTTTCGACAGCCACTACGACTCATATAAGGGCGTGATCGCCTATGTCCGCGTGGAAGATGGCGTGCTTAACCGTACCGATACCATCCTGCTGATGGC
This sequence comes from Aggregatilineaceae bacterium, assembly GCA_036260665.1. Lineage (GTDB taxonomy): Bacteria > Chloroflexota > Anaerolineae > Aggregatilineales > Aggregatilineaceae > DATAMF01. The sequence goes on from DATAMF010000578.1 coordinate 12,404, forward strand.
AACTGGCATCCAGACCATCCCCATCGAAATCGGCATTTTCAGCCCGACCATGCAGCCTATCGAAACCCTGTCCAGCGGCGAAGTCGGTTATATTGCCACCGGACTCAAAACCGTTCGCGAATGCCGTGTCGGTGATACCGTCACGCTGGCGAGCAACCCCGCGCCCGAACCGCTGCCCGGCTACAAACACGCCAAGCCGATGGTTTTCGCGGGCATTTATCCATCCGACAACGACGACTACAACGAACTGCGCGACTCGCTGGAAAAATTACAGCTCAACGACGCCTCCCTGGTCTACGAACCGGAAACTTCACAGGCGCTCAACTTCGGTTTCCGCGTCGGTTTCCTGGGCCTGTTCCACATGGAGATCATCCAGGAGCGTCTGGAACGCGAATACGATCTCGACATTCTCGCCACCGCCCCCAGCGTCGAATATCAGGTGGTGATGCGCGGCGGTGACGTGATCACCATCAACAGCCCCGCCGATCTGCCCGATCCCAGCGGCATCGATGAAATCCGCGAACCCTGGATGCAGATCGAAATCTTTACACCCGAAGAGTTTATCGGCGCGATCATGGATCTCGTCACCAAAAAACGTGGCGAATATGTCAGCATGGATTTTCTGGACCAGAAGCGTGTCCAGTTAAAGTACAAAATTCCCCTGGCGGAACTGATCGTCGATTTTTATGATAAACTGAAGTCAGCCACACGCGGTTATGCCAGCCTGGATTACCAGTTTGATGACTACCGCACCGAAAATCTCGTCAAGCTGGATGTGCTGGTCAACCAACAGCCTGTCGATGCCCTGGCGATGATCGTCCACGAAGATGAAGCCTTCCACAAAGGCCAACGCCTCGTGTCCAAACTCAAACGAACGATTCCGCGCCAGCTCTTTGAAGTTCCCATTCTGGCAGCGGTTGGCAAAAAATTCATCAGCCGGGCGAACGTCAAAGCCTTACGCAAAGATGTGCTGGCAAAATGTTACGGGGGCGACATCACGCGCAAAAAGAAACTGCTCGAAAAGCAGAAAAAAGGCAAGAAACGCCTGAAAATGATCGGCAATGTTGAAGTGCCCCAGGAAGCTTTCATGGCCGTACTGAGACTGGATGAGGATGATGATAATGACGACTAACAACACCCCCCACATTCTTCCGCCGCTGCCCCAGCAAGTGGTCAGCGAACGGCTGATCATCCGGCCCTC
>DATAMF010000593.1:0-8383 GCA_036260665.1 Aggregatilineaceae bacterium
TTTCAATTTGCGGGAACGAATCTGAGCAAAGAACCCAGCCGCAGCGCGACGATGTTCGCGGCAGAGCAGGCTCAAGAAGCTGGGGTGAAAGTGGTGCTGGACATCGATTTTCGCCCGGACCAGTGGCATGACGTACGCGCGTTTGGGGTCGTAATCCGGTCGGCGCTGCGGCTAGTGGATGTGGTTATCGGAACGGAAGACGAGATCAACGCGGCGATGCTCACCGATCCGGCACGGGTTCATTTGACACATTCGCAGGTGTCGGATACGCATGTCGAGGGCGATACGCAAAGCGCTATCCAGATTATGTTGAAACACGGGCTGGACGCGGTGGTCGAAAAGGTTGGCGCGGAAGGGGCACAGGTTCACCTGCCGGATGGGGAGATCATCAAAGCGCCTGGATTTCCGGTGGAAATTTACAACATTCTCGGCGCGGGCGATGCGTTCGGGGCGGGCTTTTTGTACGGATATGTGAATGGATGGGGATGGTATAAAGCGGCGCGTCTGGGGAATGCGTGCGGGGCGATTGTTGTGACGAAACATGGGTGCGCGAATTTTATGCCGACAATGGATGAGGTGATGGCGTTTGTCGCTGGATATGGGGGATTAGAATAGGAGCGAGAAGCTATGGACCTGCTGATTAAAGCGAAAGACGCGGGTAAAACAGGCGTCTTCGCGGAAATCAAAGCCGAGGATGTGGGATGGCAATACCTGAATATGGCGGCGTTACGCCTGGGAAAAGGCGAACGGTATCAGGGCGCGGTAGGAGAACACGAACACGTTACCGTTATTCTGGGAGGGCGCTGTACAATCCGCAGCAGTGCCGGAGATTTCCCCAATCTGGGGCGGCGATCTCATGTGTTTGAGGGAATGCCCTGGGCGTTGTATTTACCGCGTCACACACAGTTCGAAATTGAAGCACTCTCTGACCAATTAGAAATCGCCTCGTGTTGGGTTCCTACGGATCAGGATCATCCGGCACAACTTATTACTCCGAATGAAAGCCAAATTGAAATTCGCGGCGGCGGAAATGCTACCCGACAGATCAACAGCATCATTCCGCCGGGATTCGATTGTCAGCGGCTGGTATGTGTCGAGGTCTATACACCGTCGGGAAACTGGTCGAGCTATCCGCCGCACAAACACGATGTTCACCGCGAGGACGAACACGGCAAGCTGCTGGAAGCGGATTTAGAAGAGATTTATTTCTACAAGCTTAATCCGAGCGATGGGTATGCCTACCAGCGGGTGTATACCGATGACCGGCGGATCGATGCGCTGATGATGGCACAACAGCATGATACCGTGCTGGTGCCGGAAGGCTACCATCCGGTGGTGAGCGCACACGGCTACACCACATATTATCTGAATTTTCTGGCGGGGTCGGCGCAGTCGTTGGCAAGCAGTGATGATCCGGCGTACCAATGGATCAAAGGCACCTGGACCGACACAGACAAAGACCCACGGCTACCGATTGTGCATCATGGTATGGAGTAAACCGTTATGTCCACCAAACGATTGACGATGGCACAAGCTCTGATTCTCTATCTGACCCAACAATATGTGGCGCGGGATGGACAAGAGAATCCATTTTTTGCGGGCGTATGGGGGATTTTTGGACACGGGAATGTGGCGGGAATCGGGCAAGCGCTCCAGCAATACAGCGACTTGATCCGGTATTACCAAGCGCGGAATGAGCAGGCGCAGGTGCATGCCGCCGTCGCGTATGCCAAACACAAAAACCGGTTGCAGACGTTTGCCTGTACATCATCGATTGGACCAGGCGCGACGAACATGATCACGGGCGCGGCAGTGGCGACGGTCAACCGGATTCCGGTGCTGCTGCTACCGGGCGATATTTTCGCGGAACGGGTGCAGGCTCCAGTTTTGCAGCAGTTGGAGGCAGAACATACACAAGATATTGGCGTGAATGACTGTTTCAAACCCGTGTCGCGGTATTGGGATCGCTTGTATCGCCCGGAACAACTGATCACGGCGCTGCCGGAAGCGATGCGGGTGCTCACATCGCCAGCGAATACCGGCGCGGTGACGCTGTGCCTGCCGCAGGATGTGCAAACCGAGGCGTTCGATTACCCGGCGGAAATGTTCGAAAAAAGGGGGTGGCAGATTCCGCGCAATCGTCCAGACAGCGGACTGATCCAGCAAGCGGCGGAATGGATTCGGGAAAGCAAACAGCCGTTGATCATCGCGGGCGGCGGGGTGCATTACAGTGAAGCAAACCAGATATTGATGCTGTTTTCCGCAAAGACCGGGATTCCGGTTGGGGAGACACAGGCAGGTAAAGGATCGCTGAACTATAACTTCTCCCTAAACCTGGGCGCGGTAGGCGTCACCGGGACAGAAGGCGCAAACGTGATCGCGCGGGAAGCGGATTTGATTATCGGAATTGGCACGCGGTACACCGATTTTACCACCGCATCGAATACAGCGTTCCAAAATCCGGCGGTGCGCTTTATCAATATCAACGTGGCGGAATTTGATGCTTATAAACGCAGCGCGATTCCGCTGGTGGGAGATGCGAAGGTTACGCTGCAAGAACTGATGGTGATGGTGGGAGATTATCGCACGGCGAGCACTTACCGCACGCGCGTGCAGGAATACAACCAGGCGTGGGATGCGGAAGTACACCAACTGTACAACCTGGAACATGAGCCGACGATCAGCCAGGGCGAGGTGGTTGGCATTGTGAATACGTTCAGCCAGCCGCAGGATGTGATGCTGTGCGCGGCGGGCAGTTTGCCGGGCGATTTGCATAAACTGTGGCGAACACGCGATCCACGCGGGTATCACCTGGAATATGGGTATTCGTGCATGGGATATGAGATCGCAGGGGGGATGGGCGTGGCACTGGCTGATCCCAGCCGCGAGGTGTATATCCTGGTAGGCGACGGGTCGTACCTGATGCTGAACAGCGAAATTGTCACGATGGTGCAGGAAGGGATCAAGGTCGTGATTGTGCTGCTCGACAATCACGGGTTTGCCAGTATCGGCGGGTTGAGTAAGAGCGTTGGCAGCGATGGGTTTGGGACGAAATACCGTTACCGGACGGAAAGCCACAACCTGGATGGTGAAACCCTGCCGATTGATTACGCCAAAAACTGCGAAAGCCTGGGCGCATATGTGATCCGGGCAAACAACCGGGCGGAACTGGTCGCCGCGTTGGAAGAGGCGAAAACGATCCAGAATAAGCCGGTGTGTATTGTGACGGAAGTGGACCGTCACCAGCGTGTGGGCGGCTATGAGGCGTGGTGGGATGTGGCGATTGCGGAAGTATCGGATAACCCTGATGTGCAGCAGGCACGACAGGATTATGAAAAAGCAAAAAATTTACAGAGACATTATTTATAAAAGAGGAGAAACACCATGAACATTGGCAGCGCTCCCGTGTCGTGGGGAATTTACGAATTTGAAGGTATTGAGCCGAAGTTTACGTATGACCAAGTGTTAGATGAGATAGCAGAAACCGGCTATACGGGGTTGGAATTAGGACCGTATGGGTATTTGCCCACTGATCCGGGAAAACTGCGGGACGAATTACAAAAACGAGGGCTGCACCTGCTGTCGGCGTTTGTTCCGGTGAAACTCGTCGATGCAGCGGCACACGAAAGCGGCGCGCAGGAAGCGCTTAAAGTGGGTAAGCTGTTGGCCGCGCTCGGCGCAAAATATGTGGTGCTGGCGGATGATAATGGGAAGGTTCAGGAACTCGTCCAGTATGCGGGGTGGCGCGGCGGATCCAAATTAGGCGGCGCGGAATGGGATGTGTTCGCGGCGGGTGTGAACAAAATCGCCAAGCGGATCAATAACGAACTGGGTCTGGAAGTAGTGTTTCACCATCACTGCGCGGGATATGTTGAAACACCAGAGGAAGTACATGAACTGATGGTGCGGACTGATCCCAAAACAGTGGGATTGTGCCTGGATACGGGACACTGGCATTATGGCGGCGGGGATGCGGTTCAAGCCGTGCAGGAATATGGGAAACGCATCCGGCATCTGCACTTCAAGGATTGCAGCGGCGCTATCGCGGAACAGTGCCGCAAACAGAAGAAAAATTATTTTGAAGCGATCCAAGCAGGCGTATTCTGTCCACTGGGCGAGGGGGAAGTTAATTTTCAAGGCGTGCTGGAGGCGATGCAAGCCAGTGGATATGAAGCATGGGGCGTGGTTGAGCAAGACATCCTGACGGATGATCCGGCGCTGCCGAAGCAGTGTTCGCGCGCGAATCGAGATTATTTGAAAAAGTTAGGGCTATAAAGACGATGAACGAAAAAATTCGAGTCGGATTGGTTGGAACCGGGCGAATCGGACAGATTCATGCGCGCACGCTGGCGCACACTATCGCAGGGGCGGAACTGGTCGCTGTGACGGATGTGAACCGCGAGGCGGCGCAGGCGTGTGCCGCAGCGCTGGGTGGGGCAAAGGTCGTTGATAACTATAACGACCTGCTGAAAGACCCCACAATGCAAGCGGTAGTGATCTGTTCCAGCACAGATACCCATGCGCCGTTCATTATCCAGGCGGCAGAAGCGGGCAAACATATTTTTTGTGAGAAACCGATTGCGGCGGATTTGAGCAAAATTGATGCGGCATTGGACGCCGTTGAACGGGCCGGCGTCAAACTGATGATTGCGTTCAACCGACGATTTGACGCGAACCACCAACGGCTGAAACAAGCGATTGAGGGCGGCGAAATTGGCACGCCGCACCGCCTGCACATTATCAGCCGCGATCCTGCGCCGCCGCCGATTGAATATATCAAAGTGTCGGGCGGGCTGTTTTTTGATATGACCATCCACGATTTTGATATGGCGAGGTTTCTGCTGGGCGATGTGGATGAAGTGTATGCGGCGGGCGGTGTGCTGGTTGATCCGCGCATCGGTGAGGCCGGGGATATTGATACGGCAGTGATCACGCTCAAGTTCAAAAATGGTGCTATCGGTACGATTGAAAACAGCCGGAAAGCCGTCTACGGATACGATCAGCGGGTGGAAGTGTTCGGGAGCAAGGGCGCGGCACGGAGCGATAACTGGTATCCGAACGCGGTTACATTCAGTTCGGGTGAATGTGTGGGGCGCGATCTTCCGTTGAATTTCTTCCTGGAGCGGTATATGGGATCGTACCAGCATGAGATGGAACTGTTTATTCAGGCGCTGAACCAAGGAAGACCGATGCCCGTTACCGGGCAGGATGGACGCGCGCCGGTGGTGATTGCGATGGCGGCGCTGAAATCACTTCAGGAGAATCGTCCGGTCAAGCTGGCGGAAATCCGGTAGGAGGCAGGCACGTGGTTGTGAAAATTGGAGACTATATCAACGGGCAGTGGCACGACCACGACAGCGCTCATCTGATCGATGTGGAAAACCCGGCGAATGCAACCGTCATTGGCCGGGTAGTACTCAGTCCACGCGAAACGGTGGCACTGGCAGCAGACGCAGGGCAGCGCGCCTTTCTGGAATGGCGGCGCGTGCCTGTGACCGAACGGGTACAGCCGTTGTTCAAGCTGAAAGGGCTGCTCGAAGCACATCTTGACGAACTGGGACGCATCATCACGAATGAGTGCGGGAAAATCTACGCGGAAAGCGTGGGCGAACTGCGGCGCGGGATCGAAAATGTGGAAGTGGCGTGCGGGATGCCGTCGCTGATGCAGGGGTATAACAACGAAGACATCGCGCGCGGCGTGGATGAACATATGATCCGGCAACCGCTGGGCGTGGTCGCGGCGATCACTCCATTCAACTTTCCGGGGATGATTCCGCTGTGGTTTCTGCCGTATGCAGTGGCAGCGGGGAACAGTTTTATCCTCAAGCCAAGCGAAAAAGTGCCGATGACGACGGCGCGGTTGTTTGAACTGATCGATCAATGTGGATTTCCCAAAGGCGTGATCCAACTGGTCAACGGGGCGAAAGAGACCGTAGATGCAATGCTCGATCATCCGGCGATCAAGGCGATCAGTTTTGTGGGATCGACTCCGGTCGCAAAATATATCTACAGCCGGGCGACGGCCAACGGCAAACGCGCACAATGCCAGGGCGGGGCGAAAAATCCGGTGATCATTATGCCGGATGCGGATATGAATACGACGACGCGGATTATGGCGGATTCGGCGTTTGGGTGCGCGGGACAGCGGTGCCTGGCGGCGTCGGTAGCGGTAACGGTTGGCGAGGCGAAGCATATTTTCACGGAAATGATCGCGGATGCGGCAGCGAGTCGAGTCGTCGGGTATGGACTGGATGAGGGTGTCCAGATGGGACCGGTGATTGACGAACGCAGCAAAACGCGGATTGAACAGATCGTTACGCAGGGGGAACAAAGCGGCCAAGCGAACGTGCTGGTGGATGGTCGCCAGCGAACGGTGAAAGGCTACGAGGACGGGCATTGGGTGTTTCCGACAGTGCTGGATGAGGTTAATCCGGCCAGCGAAATCGCTACGACGGAAATTTTTGGTCCGGTGCTCAGTTTGATGCATGCACCGACGATTGATGAAGCGATCCGGCTGGTGAATGCACGGGCGTATGGGAATATGGCGTGCATCTTCACGAGCAGCGGCGCAGCGGCGCGACAATTTCGGAATGAGGCGGACGCGGGCAACATTGGGATCAACATTGGGGTTGCGGCACCAATGGCGTTTTTCCCGTTCAGCGGATGGAATGACAGCTTCTTGGGCGACTTGCACGCACAAAGCCGACATGGGGTAGAGTTTTATACGCAGACGAAGGTCATTGTGGAACGCTGGCCGAACGAGTGGAGCAGACCATTCTGATGTTTGGAAAATACCGACATCTCAGCCGATGCAGCACCGGGCAAGGACATTTTTTGATCCTGGCAATTGATCACCGCGCGAATTTGCTGAGTGATCTGAACCAGTATGCGGCGAAACCGTTGAGTGATGACGATTTTACGGCCTTCAAGCGGGCGGTGATGCGGGCGCTGGTTCCGCTGTGTTCCGGCGTGCTGGTCGATCCGGCACACGGAATCGGATATGGAATCGCGGAAGGGACGATACAAGGGGGATTGCTCGCGCCGATTGAGGTGACGAATTATGACGTGCATCCGCGCGAGCGGGATGTGCAGTTGATCCCGAATTGGTCGGTGGCGAAAATTAAACGAGTCGGGGGAGATGGGGTCAAACTGCTGCTGCCGTTTCATCCTGAAGCGGACAATACACCGGACAAACTGGCGGTGGTGCGACGGTTGGTGGATGAATGCGCACAGCAGGATATTCCTTTTTTCCTGGAACCGATTGCTTATTCGCTTGATCCAGCGCGACATCTGACAAACGCCGAACTCCGGCAGATTGCGGTGTGGATGGCGGAAGAATTCAGCAGAATGGGCGTGGATGTTTTGAAACTGCAATTTCCGGTGGACGCGAAACAAAGCAGTGATCGGGGCGAGTGGCGCGCGGCGTGTGCGGCATTAAACGCGGCGTGCGATGTGCCGTGGACGCTGTTAAGCGGCGGCGTGGATTATGATACGTTCGAGGATCAGGCACGGATCGCGTGTGAGGCAGGGGCAAGCGGAATCATCGTCGGGCGGGCGGTGTGGGCGGACGCGGTGCGGCTGCAAGGCAACGAACGGACAACGTTTTTACAGGAGATCGCGGCGCAGCGGTTGAAAGCGCTGGCGGGAATCTGTGCGGAAGCGGCGCGATCCTGGCGTGAAAAGCGGGCCAGACCGCAAGTTTCTTTAACATGGTATGTTGAGTAACTTATATTAATAGTATTATTAAAACGGATGTACCCCCTCCCCCCCCTTTGGACCTCCATTTTGAGCGATTTGAGGGAACAAACGCTTGAAACAGGGGGGGGATTCTGGCATTATCTCCGACTTTTTGGCAAAAACTGGCTTTTTCACGTCGTGAAATGCCATGTCGCGTCGCGCGTTTTGGCGGCTTTGTTGATCTTCTGAATGATCCCCCCCCCCCCGCTTTTGGCGTTTTGAACCTAAAAAGTTTTACAAAGTGGGGGTTTTGTAAAACTTGGGCGATTTTCTGCCCCCCCCTTTGAGTCCTGAGTGATGAGTTTTAAAGTTGCAACTGCCCCGCCCCCCCTTCACGTCGTGGTGAGGGAAAAAAGAGGCCATTTGACGACGCGACACGGGGAAATTTGTTGATCTTCGATCCCCGACAAACCCCTATCCCCCGGCCCCTTCCCGCAGGCAGGACGGGGAGACGAGAGGGACGTATTGCAATACGCCCCTACGGCTACACTTCGATCTGTGCATTAAAAGATGTGTGTAAGGTATAGCCAGGGGTGAGTTTTTGGTTTTAAAGGTGCAACTGCTCTCGTATACAGGATAGCACGGATGTTCGAAATTGTCATCACTATCGGATGACTAACTTGGATGGCTAACTTAGATGGTTAAT
>DATAMF010000611.1:0-2938 GCA_036260665.1 Aggregatilineaceae bacterium
GGAAGGTTATCCTGACCCCGATTGGCGGGGGTTCTCGCAAGCGGAAATTCTTGATCTCGACCTGCGGCTGGCGGAGTATCGACGCTATGCGGATGCGCGGTACTACAAAGGCACGGAGTTTGCGGATATTGTCGAAAGCCTGGCGCGGCAGCGGGCGGCGGAATTGTTCGCAACGCCACAAGTGCCCGCGAGTAAGCTGTGGGTAAATGTGCAGCCGTTGAGCGGCGCTCCGGCGAACAGTGCGGTGTACAGCGCGCTGATCCAGCCGGGGGATACGATCATGGGGCTGGATTTGCTGCACGGCGGACATCTGACGCATGGCAGCCCGGTGAATCGCAGCGGGTTGGTGTATAAGGTTGTGAGCTACGGTGTTGATCCGCAGACGGAACGGCTGGATTATGACGCCATCCGGGCGCTGGCGGTTGAAGCCAAGCCCAAAGTGATCATTGCCGGGTTTACGTCGTACCCGTATGCGCCGGATTGGGCGGCCTTCCGCGCGATTGCGGATGAGGTTGGCGCGTATCTGCTGGCGGATGTGTCGCATGTGGCGGGATTGATCATCGCGGGGGTGTTCCCGTCGCCGGTAGGCTATGCGCATGTGGTCAGTTTCACGACACACAAAACCATCGCCGGGCCGCGCGGCGCGGTGTTGATGACAACGGATAAGGCGCTGGGGCGGAAACTGGATCGCGCGGTGTTTCCCGGTGAGCAGGGCGGGCCACATGTCAACGCGATTGCGGCGATGGCGGTGGCGTTCCGGCTGGCGACAACGCCACAGTTCCACGAATTGCAAAAACAGACGGTGATCAACGCGAAACGGTTGGCAGATAAACTGGCGGAATGCGGCTTGCGGATTCCCTACGGCGGGACAGACAGCCATATGCTGCTGGTGGACTGCAAATATCGAAACGGCAGCGATGGCACACATCTAAGCGGCGATATGGTGGCGCGGATTCTGGATTTGATCGGGATTACGTGCAACCGGAATACGATCCCCGGCGACAAATCAGCATTCGGCGCGACGGGAATCCGGCTGGGGACGCCCTGGGTTACGCAGCGGGGATTCCGCGAGCCGGAAATTGACCGCCTGGGCGAGATCATCGCGGATGTGATCAAGGCGTGCGAACCGTATGCGTATATGGGATCGGGCGGCAAGGAACAAGCGCGCGCGAAACTGGACTTTGATACATTTGTACGGGCGCACCGGGCGGTGGATGAACTGGCGAGTCAAGCGGGGATCGATTATCCGGTGCCGGACCTGGCCGGGTATCCGAAAGAAAACGATGCGGCGGCGGAACATTTTGCCTCGTTCGCGGAAGCAGCGGGATCGGGCGGCTGGCGTACGATTGATATTTATGGCAATGAAGCGGCGGATTTCCTGAACGTGGCGCTGACGAGCGATGTGCTGGCGCTGAAGGACAACGAATACCAGCCGACGTGGGTGCTTGATCCACAGGGTGAACCACTGGGACGCGGCGTGCTGCATAAACTGCACAGTCAGGTGTACCACCTGCACACCGATCATGCTGATCTGGTGGCGCTGTGGCTGCGGGCGCTGTCGGATGGATTTGTGAAGTTCGATCCCGATGATCTTTACGCGAAAGTGCCCGGCCCGGTGAGCGTTAGCCCGATGCGGGATGAGCCGGATATGAGCCAGTATGAGGTGGATTGGAACGAGGCGGGGTACGACGAGACAAAAGCCTACTTTATCGGCTGTCAAGCGGTTCAGAGCAAACGGCCCGCACTGCCGCGCTTTGAATGGGAAGAACCGACAGATGCGCCCGTGAAAACGACCTCACTGCATGTGCTGCACAAGGAACTTGGCGCGAAGATGGTCCCGTTCGCGGGATATGATATGCCGGTGTGGTATACGTCGGTCAGCCAGGAGCATCTCGCTACGCGGCAGCATGCCGGATTGTTCGACGTGTCGCATATGGGCGTGTTCGATTTCGGTGGTCCTGGGGCGGAAGCCTTCCTTGATGCGGTGACAGCGAATGATGTGCGCGCGCTGGAACCGGGGAATGCACATTACAGTTCACTGCTGGATGTGGATGGGGTGCCGCTGGACGATATTTTCCTGTACCGGCTGGAACCTGATTATTTTATTCTGGTGGTGAACGCCTCGAATAATGATAAGGACTGGGCATGGCTGAACGCGCTGAAAAATGGCGCGGTGATGGCTGATCCTGCGCGTCCGTATGTGACACTGCCGGGGAAAGATGATTTTGTGCTGCGCGATTTGCGCGATCCGGCACAGGGCGACGAGCGGCGCGTTGATATTGCGCTGCAAGGGCCGGACAGCCAGAAGATTCTGCTGGCGCTGCATGGATCGGCGGAAGACAAGGCGCGGGTCAAGGCGCTCGCGTGGGCGGGCGTCACACGGGCGACTCTCGGCGGGTATGATCTTGTCGTGGCGCGGACCGGGTATACGGGCGAACGCGTGGCATATGAAATTTTCATCAACCCCGACAAGGCTCCGGCGCTGTTCAAGGATTTGATCGAGGGCGGCGCGACTCCGATTGGGTTGGCGGCGCGCGATAGTCTGCGGACGGAAGCCGGGCTGCCGCTGTATGGGCACGAACTGGCAGGCGAATACAATTTCAATCCGGCGGACGCGGGCTTCGGGAGTTATGTCAAACTGTGGAAGCCGTTTTTTGTGGGCAAAGCGGCCTTTGCGGCGCGTGAACTGGAACGCGACGCGGTGGTGACACGCTTCCGTATGGACAGCAAGGGCGTCCGCGCGCCGCATTCGGGCGATCCGCTGCTGGATGCGAAGGGGCGCGTGGTCGGTGTGGTCACGTCGTGCAGCATCGACAGCGAGGGCTATTCGCTGGGGCAGGCATATATCAAACTGTCCCATGCGGATGAGGGCACGCCGCTGTGGGTGTATGCGGGCGCGGCGAGTGCTAAACCCGGTAAGGCGCTCGGTGAGTTGAAG
>DATAMF010000615.1:0-2701 GCA_036260665.1 Aggregatilineaceae bacterium
CTAGTGACAGGCGACAAAACGTGGTTGTGGGCTGCCGCTTTCAACCGGGCGCAGAGCCGGTTCTTCGTGCTTGCAGCGCTCCTGCGCATAGCGGCAGCGCGGGTGGAAGTAACAACCGCTCGGCGGGTTGGCCGGATCAGCTACATCCCCCTCCAACCGGATACGCTGTTTGCTGCCGCGCGAACGAGGGTTATGAATCGGCACTGCCGACATCAGCGCTTCAGTGTAAGGGTGTTTGGGCTGTGTGTAAAGGGATGTGGCTTCGGCGGATTCGACCAATTTCCCCACATACATCACATTCACCCGGTCACAAATGTGACGAACCACACTCAGATCATGCGCGATAAACAGATACGTCAGGCCCAGTTCCTCCTGCAGGTCTTCCAGCAGGTTCAAAATCTGGGCACGAATAGACACATCCAGGGCCGAAATCGCTTCGTCGGCCACAATCAAACGCGGGTTCGTCGCCAGGGCGCGCGCAATGACAATCCGCTGGCGTTCGCCGCCGCTGAAAGCATGCGGATAACGGCGCATATACTCTGGCCGCAGCCCGACTCGCTGCAAAAGTTGGGCGACTCGCTCTTCCAGTTCGCGCCCCGATGCCAGTTGATTGACTCTTAAAACTTCAGCCACGATCTCAAAAACCGTCATACGCGGGTTGAGCGATGAATAGGGGTCCTGAAAGATCATGCGAATTTCCTGGCGATAGCGGCGCAGATCTTTATGAGCCAGTTGAGCCAGGTCAACGGTATTCTGGTCGGACTCGCCCGGTTTGGCATCACCCGTATAGTAGAGAATTTCCCCGGCAGTCGGTTGGTAAGCGCGGACAATACAGCGCCCAATCGTCGTTTTACCACAGCCGCTTTCCCCCACCAACCCCAGAGTTTCGCCGCGCTGAATGTAAAAGTTCACATCATCCACCGCTTTGATATAACTGACATCCCGCCCCAGGAATCCGCTCCGCTTGGCAAACCACATCTTCAGGTTACGCACTTCCAGCAGATTTTTTTCGCTCGCAGCCAAATTAGTCATGGTGCATCTCCGCTTGTTTTGCCAGGTTCGCTTCATCATAGAGCAGGCACCGTACCTCATGGTTTTCGCTCAAAGCAATGGTAGTTGGGACGACTTTATCACACAACCCCTTCACCATCTGGTCGCAGCGCGGATGGAATGGGCAGCCATTTAGCGTCTCGAAGGGCGACGGCACCATCCCTCGAATCGGATCAAGCCGCTGGCGGGTGGGGCCAATCTTGGGAATTGATTGCAGCAGTGAAATCGTATAGGGATGCTTCGGCGTGTTGAAAATTGTATCCACATCACCGCGTTCGACCACCATCCCCATATACATCACTGCCACATCATCGGCAATTTCTGCCACCACCCCCAGGTCATGGGTGATGAACAAAATGGACATTCCAAATTCGGCCTGGAGCTGTAACATCAAGTCCAGAATTTGGGCCTGGGTCGTGACATCCAGGGCGGTAGTCGGCTCATCCGCAATCAGCAGCTTGGGGTTGCATGACAGCGCCATCGCAATCATGCACCGCTGCCGCATGCCGCCGCTCAGCCGGAAAGGATATTCGTCAATCCGCGCTTCTGGCCTGGGAATGCCCACTTTTGCCAGCATTTCAACTGCGCGCTCACGGGCATCTTCTTTCGAAATCCGGTTGTGCAGCCGGATCGCTTCGATGATCTGGTTTCCCACTGTATACAGCGGGCTGAGCGAGGTCATCGGTTCCTGAAAAATCATGGCGATCTCGTTGCCGCGCAGCATCCGAATAGCCGCGCCGCGTGAGTGCAGCCGGGTAATATCCACCGTTTCGGTTCTGCCGCTCGCCAGCGGCCTGTGATAAAAAATTTTCCCATCGACGATCCTGCCGGGTTGGTGAACAATTTGCAGGATAGCGCGTGCCGCGACACTTTTACCGCAGCCGCTTTCGCCTACAATACAAAGCGTTTTGCCGCGCCGAACCGTATAACTTGCGCCGTTGACGGCCTTGACCACACCTTCATTGGTGAAAAAGTGCAGCTTCAAATCTTGCACTTCTAATAGTAACTGTTCAGTGTTCATATCTAAATCTCATCAATGATAGGGGTCAGCCGCATCACGCAGGCCATCGCCCAGGAAATTAAAAACCAGAACCGTAATCGATACCGCCGCACCGGGCAGCAGCATCCAGGGCATATTCGAAATCACGCGGATACTCTGTGCATCCTTGAGCATCACACCCCAGCTTACAACCGGAGCCTGTAATCCCAGGCCGAGAAAGCTCAATGCCGTTTCGCCCAAAATCATGCCAGGGATAGCCAGCGTCACCGACGCAATGATATGGCTCAGAAAAGACGGGACCATATGTTTGGTGATAATGCGGTGGCGCGGCACACCATCTAATTCGGCGGCCAAAATAAAATCTTCTTCGCGCAGCGCCAGGAATCGCCCCCGCACAACGCGGGCCATCCCCGTCCACCCCAGAAACGAGAGGATCACGGTAATACCAAAATAAACCACAACCGGATCCCAGCGGGGTGGCACAGCCGTCGCCAGCGCCATCCACAACGGGATGTCGGGGATCGAGCGCAGCAGTTCGATCCAGCGCTGGATCAGGTTATCAACCCAGCCCCCGATCAAGCCGGAAAGACCGCCCAGGATAATCCCCAGGCTCAGGCTCAGAAAAACGCCAACTAATCCCACCGACAATGA
>DATAMF010000619.1:0-1749 GCA_036260665.1 Aggregatilineaceae bacterium
CGACCGATGTAGGGGTGCGCGTGCTGGTGGTCGATGATGAAAACGCGATCCGGCGTTTTCTGCGCGCCTCTTTAGCAGCTCACGGACACACGGTATTTGAGGCGGGCAGCGGACAGGAAGCCCTGAACGCGGTGATCGCCAATAAGCCGGATGTGATCATTCTCGACCTGGGTCTGCCCGATATGGATGGGGTAGAAGTGACGCGGCGGCTGCGCGAATGGAACACCGTGCCAATTATTATCCTCTCGGTACGCGAGGCCGAGGGGGACAAGATCGCCGCACTGGATGCCGGGGCCGATGATTATCTCACCAAACCGTTTGGGGTAGGTGAACTGTTGGCCCGGATGCGAGTTGCGCTGCGGCATACTGCCCCCACACCAGCGGCAACTGTCCTGACAATTGGCGGGCTGGTGGTTGATCTGGCGCGGCGCGTGGTAACCGTCGACGAGCAGGAAGTGCAGCTCACCCCGACTGAATATGCACTGCTGCGGATGTTGATCACCAACGCGGGCAAAGTTCTAACCCATCATCAACTGCTGCGGGAAGTGTGGGGGCCAGGGTATGACCAGGAAACACACCTGCTGCGGGTTAATATCAGTAATTTGCGGGCCAAACTCGAAAGCGAACCGGCCCGTCCTCGTTACATTCTGACTGAGCCTGGGGTTGGCTACCGTCTGCGCACCACTGCCTGAAAAAATATCTCCCTGGGCGCAGGCCGCCCCTCCCCTGGCTGAACGCAAAAAAGCGCGCGAGTTGGCGAGGGGCAGCAAACCGCGAAATGAGGGCTACAAACCGAAACTCACGGTAACGATCCAGTGCTCAACGCCGCCAGGGGCGATGGTCGGGAAGCGCTTTTCCGCCCAGGCAATTTCAAGACTGTCGTAAAACGCGGTCGACGGTTCAGGGGCTGTAACTGTCACCGGATTCGATGATCCCTCAACAACCCAAATCCCCAGATATGGCACCTTTGCCGCATCCCAGGCCATTTTTAAGCGGCTGTTGGATTGTTGATCAAACAGGGCGGCCCAGGAAACGGGCTGATCGGGCAGCAAATTATATTTGCGATACTTTCGTTCGCTGCGCGGGCGCGTCTGATTGAGGATAAAGGGTTCGCCGTGCACTGTCTTTGCCGCGGGCCAGCTGTAATGCAGCCCCGGATCGCCCCAGTCTGCTGTATCTTTGATATTGATCACTTCGGATACTTCGGCGGGAAGCTGAATCTCCACCGCAGGTTCCGCAATGAACAAGGGGTGCGCCGCCCATAACCAGATCAAGTCGGTGCTGCCCGTGTTGGTCAAGTCATAATCCAGGCGCAGGGTCTGACTGTTGGCAAATGACATCGTGCGGGTCAGACGATAAGGGAGGGCGCGCCCGGTAACGCCCAACCGTAAACTGTTGTCCTGGGCCTGCTCGATATCCCAGGGGAGCGCCCACACTTCGCCATGATCAGGGAGCAGCGCGCCCTGGTACGGCCCCGGCGCGGGATAATGGCATTCGTCAATCGTCGGGAACATTTCGTCCCAACCGCTCATATCATAGGCAATAAAGGACGCGCCATAGGGAGCCGGTTTAAAGGCGCGCGCACCCGGCGTAACCAACCATTCCCGCCCGGCTTTTTTGTCCAATAAGGAGACGATCTTGGCTCCCATGCCCGGTACTGTCACCGCCTGAAAATCACTGGTTTCAAGCTGAAAGGCGGGCTGATCGTACCAGGTTATTTCCTTAAGCATACTCTCCATCCTTCACTAC
>DATAMF010000622.1:0-6062 GCA_036260665.1 Aggregatilineaceae bacterium
CGAACCTCACCCCCTGCCTGTTATGGTCGCTTAGACTTGCATGGCTTCCAACAGTTCATCCATCATCGACCAGCTTTCAGCCGCGCCGCTTTCCAGGCCAGCTTCCAACATGCCATCGCGCGCTTCCACCGATTGGAAAACCGAGGAATCGGTCACGAAGGTTTTGCCGTCTCGGTCTTCCAAGAGGATGGTTTCCAGCAGAACATGCCCCGGCATTCCTTCAAATTCAAAGGTATAAACAAGGCGTTCGGGGCGGATGACATCATGATAGACCCCACGAAAGGCGAATTCATTGCCCTCCGCATCCCGGTCAACGAAGCGCCAAACGCCACCCGCTTTCGCTTCCAGTTTGTCTATCGTCGTGGTTGTACTGCGGAATCCCCACCATTGGGTAACGAGTTCGGGGTCCGTCATCGCTTTGAAGACTAATTCACGGGGCGCGTTGAATTCGCGGGTCAAGGTAATCATCTGGCTTCCAGGTTCGGCAATCAGGGTGTGCTTAGTCATTGTTTTGCTCCTCTTCTTGCATTGTTTTTAACAACTCGTCCAAGCGTTCATAACGTTCTTCGATGAGGCTGCGATAGTTCACCACCCAATTGAAGACTTCCGCCAAGGGTTCAGGGCGCAGTTCATACCAGTGCTTTTGTGCCTCCTGGCGTACTTGTACCAGCCCTACCTCGCGCAGAACTTTGAGTTGTTTGGAAACCCCGGGTTGGCTGATTTCCAGAAGCTCTACCAGTTCGTTGACCGTATGGGGGCGCACTCGGAGCAAGTCCAAGATTTGCCGTCTTGTTGGGTCGGCTACCGCATCGAATGTCGTTATCATGTTTATAATATACCACATTGGTTATATAACCGCCAAGGAATATGAGATTAAATTTGTGTTAGAAAATGAATAGCGGCTAGATCGTAAGTGATGCGAGTTCCAAGTTGTAATCCATGATAAACCATAAGTCAGTGTATTAGAAACCAGACGCCGCCCCGTCGAACAATTAAGAAAACTTGCGGAATCTATTTTTAGTTAATATACTGATGGGTAGAGGTTGGAGTATAGTAGGTAGAGAGTCTATGGGTTTCCAGGTCGAACGGGGCGCGGATTTACCGGTCATTGTCGCTCGTTGGGGGGAAGAATTTTCGTATGAACGCGATTTTCCCGCTCAGTGCGAACAAGTCCGGCGGTTGTTAGACAGGTCAGCTCAGCCAGTGCATTATGTGCTGGATTTTCGGGATTATGTGTTGAATGTCCAGGAATTGATCCCGTGTTTAAACGCGGCGACACGCGAACCGCAGAGCAACTTCCACCATCCGAACGTGGAGCGGATCGTATTTGTGACGCATTCCGCGGTGATCAAAAAAGTGGCACAAGGCTTGAAAAGCTGCATGTATGGCTCACTCGATGTGCTGGTGGTACCCAGCATGGAGGAAGCCTACGAGAACATCCACAAGGGCATGCGAATGGGCTAACCGAACAGAGGACAGAAGATGTCCTCTGTTTTTTGTCCTTAAACCATTTCGGGCGGGAACTTCTCTTTATAACGTTGAATCGATTGCAGAATAATCTGACGGGCAGCGTCGGCCCCTTCCCAGCCTTTGGGCGTCACCGGGATGCCCTGAAGCTGTTTGTAGGTCTGGAAGAAGTGCGCTACTTCGTTGAGAAAATGCTTGGGCACGTGGTTGATGTCCAGGTATTCGTCAAAAATGGGATCGGTGGCGGGGACCGCTAATATTTTGTCGTCCGGGTCGCCGCGATCCAGCATATGAAAGACGGCGATAGGCCGCGCTTCGATCACGCAGCCCGCAAAAGTGGGTTCGTTGACCATCACCAAAATGTCCATCGGGTCGCCATCGTCGGCATAGGTCTGGGGAATAAGGCCGTAATCGCTGGGATAGTGCATCGGGCTGTAGAGCACACGATCCAGTTTAATCACCCCGGCTTTTTTACTGTATTCATATTTATTGCGGCTGCCCTTGGGGATTTCCACAATGCAGTAAACAATATTCGGGACTTGCGGCCCGGTGGGGAGACTCTGCCACAGATTGATCATGCGTTTTTCCTCGCTGTGTGTTTTTCTGCCAGTGATTATCGGATAAGGGCCGGGCAAAGTCCACCATAAATTGGATTATTTTGGGAATAAGAATCGTGTTACGGGTATTCACAGGCAAATTTATAGACACTAAGTAGGATACAAATGCTATTTGATTGACGGGCCATTATTTCCGAGTAATATGATAGTTAGATTTACTCATTTTACAGGTGGAGAAAAGTTTTATGGCACGCTGCGGTGCAGATACACAAGTTTTAGGGGCAGTGGCGGTTTCCGTCCTGGGAACGAGCCGGGCTGACGAACTTAAGCCCTATTTTGAGAAGTACGGCCTCTCGCACTACGATCCCAGTCATTATTACCCGGTTGAACCGCTGCTCCACATGGTCAACGATATTGTGGCGGAACGACAGGGAATGGACAGTACCTTCGATTTTGTCAGCCTGGGCATCGCCAACGGCATGTCGATCCCGCTGCCGCCCGAAGTCGATACGATGGAAAAATGGTTGGGCGTGTGGATGGACCGGCACCCCATGCTGTATAAGGGATCGGACATCGGTTATGTGAAGGTCGAAAAGCTGGGCGAGCATTATTTCCGGGCGCGGGTGCGCTGGCCCTGGGTGGATGATGTCACGTATGGCACGATCTATGGGATGTGCCGCCGCTTTTTGACGCATGGGGAGCATTACACCGTCTGGTACGATCCCGATGCGGTGCGATCGGATCGCGGCGGGCAGGACACGGTGATCTACGTGCAGTGGTAGGATCATAGGGGGCGAACAGCCCTCTTTTTATTTCTAATGCGGGTTCGAGCGGTACACCCTTGACGCGATCTTCGTTTCATGATATTTTTAGAACCGTAACGTGCCTTTTACATCTTTTAACGGTTCACAATGGCTCAGACACGTGACACGAGGTGATTGCATGAAACTGGCAGAAGCGCTCGTTCTTCGGGCTGATTATCAAAAACGCATCGACCAGCTTAAGCAGCGGCTGGTGATGGTCGCGCGCGTGCAGGAAGGGGAGCGTCCCGCCGAAGACCCGCAGGCGCTCCTGGCCGAACTGGATCGGGTCGTGGACGAACTTACCCGCCTGATTCAGCGCATCAACCGCACGAATGCCGCCACCGAACTTGATCCGGGCCTGACGCTCTCGGATGCGCTGGCGGTGCGTGACACGCTGGGACTGCGGTACAGCGCCTACCGCGAACTGGCGCAGCGGGCCACCATCACCCAGGATCGTTACACCCGCTCGGAAGTTCGCTTCCAGAGCGCCGTGAATGTGGCCGATCTCCAGCAGCGCGCGGATCAGTTCGCCCAACAGCGGCGCGATCTCGATACGCGCATCCAGGCGGCCAACTGGACCGTCGATGTGATCGAATAGTATTGAATCAAACTGAGCAGGTAGCCAACCAGCAGAGGCGAGCATACCCCTGGTTCTCTCGAAAAAGAGATTAAGGTTCGATCCCTTATAGACTCACAGCGCACTGTGACTGTTACAGGCGCACCGGGTATCGAGCATTGTAACTACCATGTGCTGATCTGCTGTCCTGGCGAGGGTGGGATAGGGGAAATGGTAGGGCGGTTCTCCCCGAGCAGCCCTACCTTGTTCAGTTGGCAAGCCAGACCACGCGAAAACCCATCTTGACGCGCCTCACCCCCAACGGGTGGATCAAAAAAGGACGGGATAGTGCATCCCGCCCTCTCGTAGTCAAAAGCGAACCGCTTAGTGTTGATCCGGCACGGACGGACGATCTCCGCCCTGGAAGCCGGGCGCAGGCCGCACAACGGCGTTGTCTTCGCCCTTAATGAAGGCTTCGACGCGATTCCGCGCCGTGTCGTCGGGAATCTGGACGGGCGGCGACTTCATGAAGTAGGAAGCCGGCGCTTCGAGCGTCCCGCACAGGCCGCGATTAAGGGCGAGCTTGGCGCAGCGCACCGCATCGATCACGACGCCCGCGCTGTTGGGGCTGTCCCACACTTCCAGCTTCAGTTCGAGGTTCAGCGGCACATCGCCGAAGGTCTGCCCTTCCAACCGGATGTACGCCCATTTGCGATCCGTCAGCCACGCGACATAGTCGCTGGGGCCAATGTGAACATTCTCTTCGGTCATGCCGCCGGGCACCTGGCTCGTGACGGCGTTCGTCTTGGAGATCTTCTTGCTTTCCAGGCGTTCGCGTTCCAGCATGTTGTAGAAGTCCATATTGCCGCCCACGTTGAGCTGGCTGGTCCGCATCAGCCGCACGCCGCGATCCTTGAACAGGTTCGCCAGCACGCGATGCACAATCGTCGCCCCGACCTGCGACTTGATGTCGTCGCCAATGATCGGCAGGCCGCGCTCGGCAAAACGATTCTGCCAGTACGGTTCGCGTCCGATGAAAACCGGGATGCAGTTCACAAAGGCGCATCCGGCATTCAGAATCTGTTCAACGTACCACTTGGTCGCCTGTTCGCTGCCGACGGGCAGATAGTTGACCACAACATCGGTCTTGGTTTCCTTGAGGATGTTCACGATGTCAGCGGTGGCACCGGGCGCTTTGGTGATCTTCTTCAACAGATACTTGCCCAGCCCATCATGCGTCATGCCACGATGCACGGGCACGTTCAGATGGGGCACATCGGTGAACTTGATGGTGTTATTCTGGCTGGCCCAGATCGCTTCGCTCAGGTCTTTGCCGACCTTTTCAATATCAATATCGAACGCAGCGCTGAACTCAATATCCCGAACATGATACCCGCCGAGAACGGTGTGCATCAGGCCCGGAATACGGGTTTCGGGGTCTGCATTTTTATAGTATTCGACCCCTTGCACGAACGAATTCGCGCAGTTGCCGACGCCAATAATGGCGACACGCACTTTATCTGACACAAAGACCTCCATAGTTTAATACGCATGGTGAGGGAACCGGGACAGTTTACCGCGAGTCCGGTTGAATCTCAAAATATTTAACACCCACTTAAAGAGAACGATGCGTGGCATCCGTCTCCCATCCCGGTACAATGGAAGGCGCATCAGAGGAGCATCTTATGAACAGCCGTGAACGTTTTGTCCTGACTATGCAGCATCAAGCGCCGGATCGGGTGCCGATCGACATCGGCGCAACCTCGCTCACCGGCATGCGCCCGCTGGTCCAGCAGCGGCTGCGCGACCTGCTCGGCTTCACCGGCGCACCGCTGCCCGCCAACAACGGCATCGATGAGCGGGTATTGCAGTGGGCCGGGACGGATTTCCGCTCAGTCGGCGCGATTGTCAATTTGCCCAACCCACGCCTGCCCGATGATCCGGCAGTGGACTGCTGGGGCGTCCGCCGCGCGGTGATTGACGGCGAAGCGCAGATCACACAGTATCCCCTGCATGGCGCATCCATCGACGATCTGCACGCGTACCCCTGGCCGGAGCCACGTGTGCCTCACACCCTGCTCGAACTGTGGGAAGATCAGGCGCGCACCTTGCACGCGACGAAGCAGTATGTGGTGATCGCGGAGCATCCTGTATATGGGATTCTGGAACTCGGCTGCTGGATGTGCGGCTACGACGATTTCCTGATGCGGCTGGCAAGCGATCCCGATTTTGTCCGCACCTTTTTCGACTATGTGTTTGCCATCCAGATGCAGGTGATCGAACCGTATTATGCGCTGCTTGGTCCATATATCGACCTGACTACGAGCGGCGACGACTTCGGCATCCAGATGGGGCCGATGATCTCCCCGCGCACCTTCCGCGAGTTGATCGCGCCCTATTTCCGCGCCCGTATCGAGCGCACCAAAGAACTCGCCAAGTGTTACTACTGGCACCATTCGTGCGGCTCGGTGTATGCCCTCATCGATCAGTTCATCACGTGCGGCGTAGACATCCTGAATCCGATCCAGACCTCGGCGGCAAAGATGGCCCCCCAGGGCTTAAAGGAGCGCTTTGGAACGGCGATCACCTTCTGGGGCGGCGTGGATGTCCAGCAGTTTCTGCCGCGCGCCACCCCCGCCGACGTGACCCCGAACGTGCGCGACCTCGCCCGGATTTTGG
>DATAMF010000625.1:0-1858 GCA_036260665.1 Aggregatilineaceae bacterium
CGATGACCTGGGACGCGCGGGCAAAGTGGTTTGCACCAAAAACGAAACCACCATTGTGGATGGCGCAGGCAATGGCACCGGCATTCAGGGTCGCGTGCAGGAAATCCGCAACGAAATCGACAACTCGACGAGCGACTATGACCGCGAAAAACTGCAAGAGCGGCTGGCGAAGCTGTCCGGCGGTGTGGCAGTGATCGGCGTCGGCGCGGCGACGGAAACCGAATTGAAGGAAAAGAAGCACCGCGTCGAAGATGCCCTGAGCGCAACCCGCGCTGCTGTGGAAGAAGGCATTGTTCCGGGCGGCGGTGTGGCGCTGATTAACGCGCTGAAGTCGCTGGACGATCTGAAGCTGGCTTATGAAGACGAAAACACCGGCATTCAGATTGTGAAACGCGCGCTGCAAATGCCGATGCGCGGGATCGTGCAGAATGCGGGCCTGGATGGCGGTGTCGTGCAGCAGCAGGTGTTTGGCAAGCAGGCCGAACAGAAAAACACGAATATCGGTTATGATGTGATGAGCGGCGAACTCGTGGACATGATCAAAGCGGGTATTATCGACCCGGCAAAAGTGACGCGCGGCGCGCTCGAAAACGCGGCCAGCATTGCGGGCATGATCCTGACCACCGAAGCGCTGGTGACGGATCTGCCTGAAAAGAAAGCTCCGCCAATGCCCGGTGGTATGGGTGGCATGGGTGGTATGGGCGGCGGCATGGGCGACTTTGATATGTAGTCGTCCGGCAAAACGGATACTGAGAACAGCCTGTGGACACACGGGCTGTTTTTTGTTCCCCTCAACCGTGCATTTTTTTGGTGAGCCTAAGTTTGATCTTCGGTGAACCTTAGATCGACAAGCTTTCCCTCAGCCGAGTCCGTTTGTGGATCTTGCTTTGAAAAATTACCCCCCCTTGAAGGGTGGCTTGAGGGAGAAATGAGCGGTCAAAATGGGCTGTTTGTCGAACTTCGAATGATCCCCCCCCCGCTTTTTGAGTTCCAGGTTCTGAGCTTGGCGTTTGGGGTCTTGAGTTGGAAAGGTGCGGTGTGTCCTTGATACAGAATAGCACGAATGTTCTGGAATGTCATCACCATTGAGTGACTAATTTGAATCTCTATGGGTTGTATTCCCCGCCGCTTGCGGCGTAAGATAGAGAAATGAGCGAATACATCCATAAAAGTCATAATGTAACGGTTCTTCTGTATCATCTGGTCTTGCCCGCAAAATATCGACGGGCAGTATTTGACGAGCAAGTCGATGAGGTCGTGAAGGATGTGTGTTTGGAAATCGAGAAACGCTATCAAGTGAGGTTTCTTGAGATAGGAACGGATAAGGATCATGTGCATTTTTTGATACAGTCGGTTCCAACATACTCAATCACCAAAATCATAACGATGCTCAAAAGTCTGACCGCCCGTGAAGTATTTCGACAATGCCCCCAGGTGAAGAAACAGTTATGGGGCGGCGAATTTTGGACAGACGGGTATTATGCGAGTACGGTTGGCAAGCATGGAAGCGAGAACACAATTGCAAATTATGTGAAAGCACAAGGCGAGAGCTATGCCAGATTGCATGAGAACCGTCAACTCGCGCTCTTTTAATACCCCGCTGCTTGCGGCGGGGTAGTTTATTAGATAAAAATCAATAATAATTAGATTATATTCTAATTGGATTAGATTGCCAAAAAATGTATAGGATCCTCGTGTCGCTAGCGTCAGGAGGACCCGGATGAAAAAGACGTGGAGAGACTGGTACTACGCCAGCAACAGCGCATTGTCGAACGAAAACAGGAGCGAGGTCCGCAAATTCCGCGCTGGCCGAAAGCGCCGCTGGTAGCCTTAGTTTTGCGGTTGAAACGGAAAACGA
>DATAMF010000627.1:0-2244 GCA_036260665.1 Aggregatilineaceae bacterium
GGGGGGGGGGGATCACTCAGAAGTTCGACAAAACAGGCTGTTTTCACCCCAGATTTTCTCTCAAACGGGTGCGCAATGGGGGGTAACTTTTTGACGGTAGATCAACAAACCGCATCGTCTGAGGGAAAGAAGTTTGATCTAAGGTGAACCTTAGATCAAACTTAGGCTTACCTAAAATAGGCGAGAAAACCCATTGGGGATGATCTCCCCTTGGGGCTTTATCGATCCGCCGCTGCGTTTGTATGTGCAGGTTGTGTGGTTGAAGTGGGTTGAGCTTTGGGCACTCCGCCCGGCCACCAGGTCCAGCGCCCGAACAGCGCCGCCAGTGCCGGATCGAGGATGGTTCGTACGACAAAGGTATCAATCAGCACGCCGAAGGCTACCGCAAAGCCGACTTCGGCCAGGAACTTCAGATCACCAGCCATCAACCCGGCAAATGTACCGGCCAGGATCATGCCTGCCGAAGTGATGATCGCGCCGGTGGTCGCTACCGCGATATGCACGCCTTCATGAATGCCATGCTTACCGACTTCTTCCTTGATGCGCCCGAACAGGAAGATGCTGTAGTCGATACCGAGCGCCACCAGAAAGACGAACATCATAAAGGGCACGAAAAATGAGAGTTTAGGCGTGTCAAAGAACACGTCAAACACGATATTCGTGATGCCGAGCGTGAAGGCATAACTGAGCAGGACGGTACAGATCAGGTACAGCGGCGCAACCGCGCTGCGCAGCATGAGCAGCAGCACAATAAAGATACCGGTCAACACAAAGCCGAACGCTCGCGTAATGTCTCGCTGCATAGTATCGCGGATGTCGGTGTACACCATCACGATACCGCTGATTCCGATGGGATCGTCATACCGTTCCAGTACTTCCCGGATGCGTCCCGCTGTCTCGAATGACATTTCCGTTCCCGGCTCTCGGGAGAGCACAACTGACATTTGGTACGAATTGCTGGTTTGAGACACATAGGCCTTGGATATCTGGCTGAACTGCTCAAACAGCGGACCGCCTTCACTCAGCATCATGGTTGGGTTATCGAGTGCCGCGATTCGCTCGCCTAAAGTCGTTCCTGCTGCCATCATTGCATTCTGATCTTCGGCTATCGTATCGGAGACCAAAATCTGCTGAAGCTGTGTCAGGTTCGGATCACCGGCCATCTCAGGGAAGCGCACAGCCAGACGGCTCAGATAATCCTGCGCGCCCGCAATCACGGCGCGAGTTTGTTCAGCATCGCCCGCTTGTAAGGCTTGGCTCACCATACCCAGCGCCATTTGAAGTTGTGTGTCGGCGCGCAAAATATTCTGGTACTGGTCGCTGTGCATGCCCAGCGGCGCGTTAAGGCTGAATACATCGGCTACACCTTCCACTTGTGCCAGATCGTGTGCGAGACGCACCATTTCAGCCGCCATTCTTTCCGGTTCGCGCTCGGTCGCGACGACGGTTAACGGATAAATCAGCCCGCTCCCGAAGTGGTTTTTCAGAATTTGGTAACCCTGGACCGATTCCATATCGTCTGGATAATCTTCGATGAACTCGTAACTGACATCCCGCGACATCCCATACAGGCCGATTGGAGCCATAATCGCCACAATGATCAGAATGGTCAGCATCGGGCGCGAACTCACCTGCCGCGACGTGAAGTCATACCAGCGCCCATGCGAACGGTGATGGGCTTTGCTCGGCCAGAAGGCTTTCTCACCTAGTAGCGAGAGCAGCGCAGGTGTCAGTGTTAACCCGGCCAGCAATCCGACGATGATCCCAACAGCGAGCATCGGTCCGGTATTGGCAAAGATGCCCAACTCTGAAAAAGCCATGGCAGTGAAACCGACTACAACCGTTGCCGCGCTGCTGGAAATCGTTTCGCCTACGCGGTGAATCGTGTCTTGGGTCGCGGCATTGACATTGTGCGTGCCAGCCATTTCCTCGCGGAAGCGGCTGATCAGAAACATACAGTAGTCAGTTCCCGCCCCGTACATGACCACGATCAGAAATGCGTTCATCTGGCTGATGATGGTCAGTACACCTGCATCCGCCAGCAGGCCAAGCAATCCGGTAGTCACGATCAACGCCATCGTCACGGCAAACAGTGGAATCAATGGACTGACGGGAGAACGATAGATCGCGAGTAGAAAGATAATGATCAGTGCGACGGTGATGATCAGCGTACGATCAAGCGTTTCTAAGGTAACCTTGTCACCTTCAACATTGATTTTCGCCTGCCCGGTGTGATAAACATCG
>DATAMF010000628.1:0-7305 GCA_036260665.1 Aggregatilineaceae bacterium
GTAGTCGGTGACGGTTGGACCGCGTTCATTGAAGCGCTGGAGCCGGATCTGGTGGGCATTGTGCAGGTGCCGCGTGATCGATTAGTGATTGTGGGGGAAGAAAATGCGGTAGATCGGGTGGCGAGCTTTATGCAGCGCAAAGTGCGCCAGATGCGCCACTCCAAAGATTGATACGAACCAATATAGACCAACTCACCATGCCATTACGATGTTGACTGCGTTATAATAGGCTTTCGGACTAGAACAAACAGACCAATTCGAGGCAAAACGTGCGACAGGCGGTTTTCCCTTTCACGGCAATTGTCGGCCAGGAGCGCATGAAACGCGCCCTGATTTTGAACGCTGTTAATCCCAGCATTGGCGGCGTGTTGATTCGCGGCGAGCGCGGTACAGCGAAATCGACGGCGGCGCGCGCCTTAGCCGCTTTGCTGCCCCAGATACAAGTCGTCGCGGACTGCCGCTTCGGATGCGATCCAATGCAGCCCGAACGCTTCTGCGACGAGTGCCGCGAACGTGTGGCGCGCGGCGAGTCGCTGCCGGTCAAAATGCGGCGGACGCGCCTCGTCGATCTGCCCGTCAGCGCGACGGAAGATCGCGTGGTGGGTACGCTTGACATCGAAAAAGCGATCCAAAAAGGCGAACGCCAGTTTGATCCCGGTGTGTTAGCGGCGGCGAACCGGGGAATTTTGTATGTCGATGAAGTCAACCTGCTCGATGATCACGTGGTCGATCTGCTGCTCGACTCGGCGGCGATGGGTGTGAACGTGGTCGAACGCGAAGGTATCAGCTTCCAGCATCCGGCGCGTTTTATCCTGGTCGGGACGATGAATCCTGAAGAAGGCGAACTGCGTCCACAGCTTTTGGACCGCTTCGCCCTGTCGGTAGATGTGCGCGGCCTGGATAACGCCGGGGATCGCATGGCGATTCTCGAACGGCATATCAGTTTTGACGCGGATCCCGAAACGTTCCGGCGCGACTGGATAGCCAAAGAAGAAGAACTCACGACCAAAATCGATGCCGCGCGTAATATTGCGGACAGCGTGAAGTATTCGCGGCGCGATTTGTTCACGATTGCGAATCTGACCGCCAGCCTGAATGTAGACGGCCACCGCGCCGATCTCGTCATCCTCAAAGCAGCGCGTGCCCATGCCGCCTATGAAGGCCGCACGCAGATCACCGAACGCGATATTCTGCTGGCGGCGGAACTGGCGCTGCCGCACCGTCTGAAGCGCGGGCCTTTCTCCGAAGCGTCGTTGTATGAAGGCGAACTCGAAGAACGCTTGCAGCAAATCGCCGAAGATTTTGACCAACAGGCGACAGAAACTGTCACCACGTCGTCCGGCGATCCCTCGGAACAGAAAAAAAAACTGAAGAAATAAGTGACTCCAACAGCCAGCCGGAGTCCGACGTCAGCGAACAGCAGGTCGAACCCGGCAGGCAGGACATTTTCCAGTCTCAGGATGCCAATTGGTGGGAAGGCGGCAAACAGGTTCAGGCCAGCGAAGAATTCACGACGCGCCGCCTGGATACGCCGCTGGATCGACTGACGCGGCGCATGAAAGGACGGCGCAGCCGCACGCGGACGGATCGCAAGCGCGGGCGGTATATTCAAGCGCGGCCAGCCGGAGATCAGATGGATGATATTGCCTTCGATGCGACCCTGCGTGCGGCGGCTCCTTTCCAGCGGCGGCGCGAGGCCGAACGGGATGTCAACGAACTCGCCTACTCGATCCACAAAGCCGATTTGCAGCGCAAGGTTCGCGTGCGAAAGTCCGCCAACCTGATCCTGTTTGTGGTGGATGCGAGTTGGAGCATGGCCGTCGCGGAACGCATGAATGCCACCAAAGGCGCGATCATGTCGCTGCTGACCGATGCCTACCAACGGCGGGATCGCGTGGGCCTGGTCGTGTTCCAGAAAGATCGTGCCCAGGTGATTCTGACTCCCACCAATTCCGTCACGCTGGCGAAAAAAGCGCTGGCGGATATTCCGGTGGGCGGCAAAACGCCGCTGTCGGCGGGGCTGTTTGTCGCTTACGAAGTCTTCAAGCGCGAACATGCCGTACACCCCGATGTAATGCCGCTGATGATCCTGCTGACGGATGGCGCGGGTAATGTGTCGATGTCGGATTTACCGCCGCAGGTCGAAGCACACCGCATCGCGGAAAATATCAAAGAGGCCGAAATTCGCAGCGTGACGATCAACATGGAACACGCGGCGTTTGATCAAGGACTCGCGCAGCAGTTAGCGGAAAAACTCGGCGGGCCGTGTTACACCTTGGCCGAACTGCACGCAACGGCATTGTATGAAGCCGTGCGAAACGAGTTGGATCAGTAGAACAAATAAGTTGTACCGCAGCGCCTCGCCAGTGTGCGGGGCGTTTTTTTGTGTAGGTGGGGGATTATATGCAGCGAAGTGCAGAGTGGCAGGGCATTGGGCTGATCATCATCGGGGCGTTTTGTTTCAGCTCCGCGATTCTGTTTGTGCGGCTGACGGATGGCCTCGGCGCGCTGACGATTGCCTTTTACCGGGCGCTGTTCGCATTCATCTTTTTGGCGCTGCTGCTGCCCAAATATCCCGAAGCCGCGCAGGTTGCCAAATACCGGACGGCGATCCCGATTCTGGCGGCGCTCGGTTTGATCGTGGCGCTGACGGTGGCGCTGTACACGTATTCGATCAAACATACGACGGCGGCCAATGCGGCGCTGCTGGTCAATTCGTCGCCGCTGTATGTCGCGGTGCTGGGACCGCTGCTGCTCAAGGAAAAACCGGCCCAATACACCGCGATCAGCTTGATTCTGGCGGTGATCGGGATTGTGCTGCTGTCTGATCCGCAGCATCTTGAAGTTGGATCGGAATCGTGGGATGGTATTATGGCCGGGGCGCTGTCGGGCTTCACGTACGCCTGGGCGATGTTGATCGGGCGCAAACTGCGCGGGCGTGTGACCGGACTGACTCAGACGCTGTGGAGCGTCGGAATCACGATGCTGGTGCTGACGCCCTGGGCTTTTGCCGCGCCGGGGCACCGGGTCGTTGAAAATCTGCCGTATCTGATCCCGCTGGGAATTTTCTCGCTCGGCCTCTCCTATCTGTGCTACTTCAGCGGCTTGCAGCGGATTCCGGCGCAGGTGGTGAGCGTCGTGGCGCTGTTCGAGCCAGTCGCGGGCATCCTGATCGGATTGATCGCGTTTGGCGAAGTGCCGGGTCTGCTGGGCGTGTTCGGCGGCCTGTTAATCCTGGTCAGCATTTATTT
This sequence comes from Aggregatilineaceae bacterium, assembly GCA_036260665.1. GTDB lineage: Bacteria > Chloroflexota > Anaerolineae > Aggregatilineales > Aggregatilineaceae > DATAMF01. The sequence goes on from DATAMF010000628.1 coordinate 3,252, forward strand.
GATTTCACGCTAGTTCATAAGAATGTATAAGGCCGATCTAAGAAAATAATCATCCCATTCATCTGGTTTGACTCCCCTTCCCTCAGGGAAGGGGTAAGGGGGGATGGGGTAAAGAAAATATTGGCGCAGCCTAAGTACCTTGAAACTGAACGTTGTGATTAAATTCCAGTCTTCATGCTTTTCTCCTGTATGAGATTGTGATATGCTGAATTAGTATCGTTCTCATTCAGGGGGAAATATGTCAGACAATCCTCTTATTGTGATGCCACCCAATCCTATGAATCAAGCTGCCGAATCACCCGAACGCAATCTCGTCATCCAAGCCAACCAGCTAATCCTGAATGGACAGCGGGCACAGGCCTTTAATGCCGTTTTGCAGGCCCTCAGTCTGAACCCCAACAGCACGGATGCACTTTATTTATATGCCCAGCTTTCGCCGGATCGTCAGCAGGCCCTCGAAGCGGCATGGCGGGTGCTCAATGCCCAGCCCAACCATACCGAAGCCCGCCTGCTGTATGAACGACTTCAGTCCCAACCTGCCGCGCCATCGCCGGCACCGGGGGGGGACCAACAGATCATGCAGCAGATGTTGATGCAGCACCATATGCTGATGCAGCAGCAGATGCTTAATCAGCAGCAAATAGCGCAGCAGCAAATGATGATGCGCCAGCCCCCACCGATGATCCCGTTTCAACCGGTAACGGTGATCGACCAGACGATCTTCGGGGTCGGCTTTCTCCTGTCCTGCCTGATCGGTCTTTTTGGCGTATCGTATATGATGAACGACCAGCCAGTAACCGGCGCAATCGTCCTGATTGTGGGGTTTGTCTGGGATGGCATTCTGATCGCCCTTCTCCTTTCGGGAATCGGAGCAGTGCTCGGCATTGTGCTGCACCTTGCCTTCTGTTATCTGACGGCCAGGGCGGGATCGCGAGTGGTCCAGAACGTTCCCATGCGCTGATGTTTCACATCGAGGATTTCGGCGGTGAATAATAGTCTGCTGGAAAATGTTCGACATCTGATCGCGCAGGGAAATCGTATCGAGGCCCTTAATCAGGTACAGCACGTTTTGCGCTTGGACCCCACCAACGTCGAGGTGCTGTATCTGTATGCCCAACTTTCAACCGATACGCCCGCCGCGATTAATGCTCTGCAACGGCTGCTGCAATTGCAGCCCGGCCATGTCGAGGCGCTTCTCCTGCTCGAACGGCTTCAGATGCCCACGCTTCCGCCCATCCCCAACGACAGCGCCTCGATGCAGCAGATGCTCATGCAGCAGCACTTGTTGATGCAGCAGCAGCTTGTCAATCAGCAGCAGTTGGCCCAGCAGCAGATGATGAACCAACAATTTGCCCCACAACCGCTGGTGCTGCCAGTTGTTCCATCCACCAGGATCACCGCGCTAAATAACTCGGCGTTTAGAATCGGGCTGCTCTGTGGCTTCTTTGGGGTTTTCGGCATCGCCCACATGATGAACCAGCAAACCAGAACGGGTATTGTGATCTTGTTTCTCGGTTTTTGCTGGGACAGCTTGCTGGCATGGGCTGCATCCTCGCCCGATTCGACGCTCCTCCTCGCCTGTCTGCTGCTGCCGCTTCATCTCGTTTTTGGGTATCTGTCGGCCACAAGCGGCGCACGAGTGGCGGTGGGGTGATCTTAAACAGGCTGTAGTTTTTCACCTGTTGCGCCGCGTGTAATATCTTCCCTATTCACCATCCAAGTTAGTCATCCGATGGTGATGACAACCTTGAACATCTGTGCTATGCTATATCTGCACCTTGCTTTCGCGCACCTTTCCAACTAATCACCCGAAATGCAGACTTTTGGTTGGGTGCGTATGGCGATACGCCCCGCATTCAATGCCCGTCCTGCGTAGGGGCGTGGGCTTGCCCCGCCCGCGTTGCTCCCCTTTCTCCACTTATGGGTAACGCATAGCTTTTCCCCCTCGCCAACTCGGTTGGAGAGGGGGCAGGGGGTGAGGTTCGTAGGGACAATTCACGAATTGTCCCGTTAATTTTTCGCTCTACCCCGAATTGTGGGTAATGTTTAGCTACGCTAGTGGGGATAGGGGTGAACATCCTTAACTTGATGCCTAGGGGGGGTAACTTTTCCACCCAAGTTTTACAAACCCCCCACTTTGTAGAACTTCTCAGGTTCAAAACGCCAAAAGCGGGGGGGGGGGATCACTCAGTAGTTCGACAAAGCAGCCAATTCGCGTCACGAAAATGGCAGTTCTTGACATAAAAACCGACTTCCTGCCAACTTCTCACCCCTGTTTCAGATCATTTCTCCCTCAAACAGCCCCAAAATGAGAGCTAAAGGGGGGGCGGGGGTGTCTTCGAAGTCGGCCTGTCTGTAATAATATAACTAATAATTAATTGTTGGCTAACTGTTTTTTCCGCCGTGCAACTTGCATCACCCGCATTCGCCGCCGCGCCCGCCGGAAAATGAAGAACCCGATCAGCAGGCCGAAGACAATCATTCCCGGCAGTGTTTGCGCGAACCGCAGCACATACCCGCCGAGCATCAGCACCGCCAGCGTCAGCGCGATGATCGTCCACAATCCCGCCAGCAGTCCGAAGATTGCAAAAATCCGTTCGTCGCGGCTGAAGGCTTCGCGCTTGCGGAGTTTCGCCCGCATTGGTCCCATCACGAACGCCATGCTTTTTTCGCGCAAACGTGGAATTTCCAGCCAGTCCATCAGAATATAGTAACCGTCCAACTTGAGTAGCGGATTCAAATTCATGAAACTGGTCATATACGTCAGCACGGCAAATTGGTACAGCAGTCCGGTCAAAAACGTTCCCGGTCCCGCCAGCAGCAGCAGACTCGCCAGTCCGCCGAGGAAGAATCCCGAATGTGGTCCGGCCCAACTCACCACAATACGCGGTTTGCGCGGTTCCATCCAGATATCAGTCGTGTCCACAAACGCCGCTGGCATTCCCATATAAAACAGGAATCCGCCGCGCCGCACTTCGCGCCCATAATGTTTCGTCGCTATCGCGTGCGACCATTCGTGAATCAGCAGCGTGATCGCTTGCAGCAGGTACAGCGAAATCACACCAACAATCGCTCCCACGCCCGCGCCGCTGATCACCGACAGATCGCGGTCAATGATGCCGAACAGCAGTCCCAAAAACGCCATGCCGCCGATCACCATCACCGTGATCATGAACCATTGCAGCATTCGGTTGAACAACACCCGCCCCGCGCGTTGGTACGACCGCGTAATAAGGTTGTCGATGCCGCCCACCGAATATTCGGTATACATAAATCGTCGCACGGCGCGCCGCCACAGCACATTCGCTTGCCGCTGCGCCACCGTTTGATCCAGCGCACCGTAAATATTCACCAGTGGTTCGATGAATCCTTTTTCTTGGAGTTGTTCCAGCAGCATGATCAAGCCAGTGATCGCCAGCTTGCCATATTCCAGCATATACGCGACAGCAATATCCTGGACGCTGGCGCTGCCGTCCATTTGTTCCCACAAAAAGACCTGTTCGGCGGTCAGCCGCAGATACGCGTCTGTCCGCAAGTTTTTCAGAATCCAATACGTATCGCCGCGCGCATCCGTCAGCCGCTTGAGCGCGTAGCCCTGCATTTTACGCGGTTTGAAGGTGGTGAGATCGCGCCCTCGAATTTGCTGCGCAAAGATGCTTTCGGCTGGCTTCGTCATGATCAGTGTTTCTTCGGCGGATCGATTCCAGACGTTTTCCAGGTCTTCGCGCATCAGCATCATCGTGCCTTCAAAATCGAGTCCGCCGGTTGCGTCAGTTTTGGCTAATGCCGCGTCCCAGATCGGCAGCAGTCCTTCTTTGGGCAGCATCAGGGTTTCGTCGTTCGCGCTGCTCCACAAGTCAGCTTTGCTGGCATGCAGCGACTCGCGCCGGATGTACACCGTCTCATTATCCGCCTGATCCCACAGGCCGCTGGCCGACTGCGTGACGATCATGCCCCAGATGCCCATCCCCATTCCGGCTGCTGGTGCAGGCGCAGTCTGCTTGCTCATCTGGACAGAGCAGCACATATTTTGTCCGATGGAAAACGCACGATC